>DATAYL010000191.1:0-33882 GCA_036272575.1 Bryobacteraceae bacterium
TGCGCAATTGTTTGGATTCACGATCGATGTTACAGATTGCGAGCGCACGTTCAGATGCGCGTTGGATTTCTTCCACCTGATCCGGGCTTTGCTCAACCGCAATGCCATCTCGTTGGCAGATGCCTCGCTCCAACTCCGCAATACGTGACTCTAGAATGGCTCGGAATCTCAATTGGTAGTCGCCCGATGGTGTTTGTGTCATGCCTCGCAGCTGGCAATTGACCATCCACCGAGAATTGATCGCGGATCTAACTGAAAACAGGCCACCGACGGAGATAAACGCTGAACCGAAGGCGCGAAGTGATGATCAGAGGTCTAGCATTTGTCGAACTATCGTCACTAGTAGAGACAAAGCAACGTCAATTGCCCAAACTACGTGTGCGGAGTTGCTTCCGAAAGTGTTAGCGGTGACACGTCCACCCGACCCAACAAAATCCCTGGCGTGCCGCTCCTATCTTCTGAAGGCTACCCTGCTTGGTCCACGAATTAAATAGAACGCCTTATCCAAATCTGCTCGGGTTCGTGTGCCTCACTGCAGCGATCGCGAGCCTGGCTGGATGTGGCGGCAAAATCCGTTATCCCAATTACTACGTTCTTAACCTCCCCGCACCTATCGCTGCGGCGACTCAGACGAAACCGCACCTCGGCTCCGTTGCGGTACGGGAATTTGGCGCTCCAGCGTTTCTGCGGACCGGTCCGATCGTGTACCGCCAGTCGGCCGAGCAACTGGATTTCTATGACTATCATCGCTGGGCAGTAGACCCGCGGAGCACGGTCACAAGCGCAATGGTGCACAACATGCAGGCTCGCGGAATCTTCCAATCCGTATATTTGTTCGATGGCCGTGGGCCTTCCGATTACCTGGTTACCGGCACGCTCGAACACCTCGAAGAAGTTGATCGGGGCCACGATGCGTTTGTCGAGGTCCGTCTGTCGGCGCAGCTGATGAACTTGAAGACTGGCGACGTGCTGTGGAGGGACACATCGTCGGAAACCACCAAGCTGGAACATCACGCGGTAAAGGATGTTGTGACCGAATTATCGTCAGCCGCAGAAAACGCCGTTGAACATCTGGTTTCCTCCATGCAGAACCACGTCGTGGAGAGTTCCGCGTCCCTTGGAGGCAGGGAAGGTGGGCAGCAGTGACCTAAGCCAATGCCCTTCGTTCGCCAATCGAGCGCAGCAACCGTCCTGATAGCGCTGACGCTCTCTGTCCAGAGCGCCGGAATGGCCGCCCTCATCCATTGGGGAAGAGCTCACTTTGCGAGAGGCATGCACAGGATAGGTTCGCTGCGCTCCGCCGCGCTCCTGGTGCGATTTACAACTAAGATGATCGCTTTGCATCTATCGGAGATTCTGTTGTGGGCCGGGTTTTATCGCTGGAATTGTTTTCCATCGTGGGAATCCGCCTTCTACTTCTCCGCAACCAGTTATTCGACGGTCGGCTACGGAGATCTTGTGCTCCCGCGAATGTGGCGGACCTTGGGTCCTATAGAAAGTGTCACCGGTGTACTGATGTGTGGGCTGTCCGCGAGCTTCCTGTTTGCCATTGTAACCCGGCTCGTTCAGCACGAGGAACAGTTTCTGCCGGGCGCTGAAACAGAACTCAGCGGAGTTAGAGAGCGATGATCGGAAAAATCCTCTTTCCCGTGGACTTCTCGGCATCCTGCGCTGCGATGGCCAGTTATGTGAAGAGGGCCGCCGCCATGTTCGGGTCCCAGGTAACGCTGATTCACGTATGTGATCTCGCCAGCCACAACGGATTCGAACTCTATGTGCGATCTCTTGAGGAGATTGCCGAAGAGCACTGGAGCATTGCCCGGCGCAAACTCGATTCGTTTCTCGAATCTGAGTTTCCGCTGGCTACCTGTCCGCGAGTGCTGTGCTCGGGTGAAGCGGCGGCACAGATTGCTGAGGTCGCTAGAACGCGCGGATTTGATCTCATCATCATGCCGACGCACGCCGGGCGATTCCGGCAAATGCTCCTTGGGTCCACCACGGCAAAGGTACTCAACGACGCTGACTCCCTGGTTTTGACGACCGAACATGCTGCGGCGGTCGTTCCGAGGCCGTTGGAGCATCGGAACTGGGTCTGCGCCATCGGGCTGAGTCCGGACTCTGAAAGAGTGCTTCGCCTGGCCGGCCGTGCAGCGACCGAGGTCCGCGCGAAGCTATCGATAATCCACGCTATTCATGATGGCTCTCGCGCTTTGAACGCCCGTGGGCGGCTGGACGAGCTACAGAAGACCGTTGGCAGTGACGCAACGGTTCAAGTTGTGACCGGTCCACCGAAAGAGGCACTGCTTGACGCAGCGCGACGATCCGCCGCGGACGTGCTCATTATCGGAAGAACAGCCAGGTCTGGTGCGTTAGGCCGCATGCGGGATCTTACGTATGCCGTGGTTCGCGACTCGCCTTTCCCGGTGTTGAGCGTCTGATGACAACATTTTGGGAGGGAATGCGATGTCGAAGTTGAAGGAATGGTTGTTGCGCAGTACGAAGAGCTGGTTGGTGCCCGGCTTGGTCCTGCTAATGGCCGCGGGCATCCTATTGATGATCACCGGTAACTGGAACGTCTGGGCAAGTGAGCGCACGGAACAAAAAACGGACGACGCCTATACGCACGCGGATGTGACTCCGCTGAGTACGAAAGCCGCCGGATTGGTCGCCGCCGTGGCAGTCTCGGACTATCAGGCAGTCAAGGTGGGCGATCTGCTGGTGCAGTTGAGGGACGACGATTTTCGCGCCCAGGTGCAGCAGGCTGCGGCGGCCGTGACCGCTGGCGAAGCGGCCCTGGTCAACAACCAGCGTCAGAAAGAATTACAGGAGGCCCGGATCATCCAGGCAGTCGAAGGCATCCGTGCGGCAGAGGCGGACATCACAGCGGCGGAGGCTGGCGTCGACGCGGCAAAGTCCGCGGTCGTTAACGCGCGCAGTGCCATGGATAGCACCCAAGCGGATGTAGCACGGACAGAATCTGAGCGTCACCGGCAGGAAGCGTTGATAGCTCTCGAATCGGCAACACGGCAAAAGGTAGAACAGGCAGTGGCGGACGCGCAGCGCTTCAGTGGGCAACTGGCCAGCCGGAACTCGGAAATCGCAGCCGCGACGGCGCAGCAGGCCAGCCGCGATGCCGATCTGACAAAAGCGCGCGCCCAGCTGGGAAGCAGAGCTGCCGAACTGGAAGCACAGAAGCGCCAGCGCTCCGTGCTGGATTCTCAAGAGATGCTTCTTAAGGCAGACCTGAACGAGGAACGGGCCGCCCTTGTGGTTGCGCGCACGAACTTGGGCTACACCCGCATTCTGGCGCCGGAGAGCGGCAAAGTAGGCGAACGAAAGGTGCTGCCGGGACAGATGGTTAGTCCCGGAACCCAGGTCATCTCGCTGGTGCAGGACGACTTGTGGGTACAGGCAAACTACCGGGAGACCCAGGTGCGGCATATGCGTCCAGGTGATCCTGCAACAATCCGGATCGACGCCTTTCCGGGCGTGGTGCTGAACGGCAAAGTGGATTATCTTTCGCCGGCTAGCGGTTCTCGATTTGCGCTGCTACCCCCGGATAACGCCACCGGCAACTTTACCAAGATCGTGCAGCGTGTGCCTGTAAAAATCGTGCTCGACCGCAACCAGCCATCGCTCGAGCGATTGCGCGACGGGCTATCCGTGACGGCGATGGTTCGCACGAATAACAGCGCGCAGTAGTCGCGAACAACGCCTATGGGGACTGAAACGCCTCAACCCACATCAACCACACCCTCACCTGCGGCGCCCCCGCAGCTTTCGACCCATCCTTACATCGGGATTTTGGGGGTGTTTCTGGGCGCGTCGATTGCCACGATGAACGGACGCTTGCTGAGTGTTGGACTGCCGGACCTGCGCGGCGCGCTTGGCATAGGCTTCGACGAAGCCTCCTGGATTCCCACGGTGCTCAATATGGCGCTGATGTTCAGCGGCGTCTTCTGCGTATTCTTGAACACCCGGCTGGGTCCGCGCCGGATTCTGCTTCCGGCCGCTGCAATCTTCACGGTCGCTTCGATTGCCCTGCCATTCTCGCCAAGTCTTTGGGTGATGTTTGCCCTACTGGTGATAGCCGGGCTGTCGTCAGGAACTTTCTATTCACTGACACTCACATTCGCGCTGACCGCCCTGCCGAAGCGGCTGATTATTTTCGGTCTCGCTGCCTATGCGGCAGACATTGTTTTCACCAGCAATATCGCGGCAGCGCTGGAGGGTTGGTACGCCGACCATCTTTCCTGGCACTGGATCTTCTGGAATGCCGCTGTGTTCAGTCCGTTAATGATGATCTGCATTCATTTTGGAATTCCGCGCGAGAACACCGCATCGAACCCGGCGCCAAGCTGGCGAGGGTTCACTTACTTCAGCCTGGGATTGGCTCTGCTGTACGCAGCTCTCGACCAAGGACAGCGTTTGGACTGGCTGAACTCGGGGGTAATCGTCGCAATGACGACGGCAGGACTGTTCCTGGTAGGCGCAGCCTGGGTGCGGCGGATCCTGCAACCAAACCCCGTCGCAAACCTTGCCTTCCTGAATACTCGGAACATCATCATCCTAGCCGGATCCATTTTCGTGTTCAGGTTCATGATGTTGACCCCCGTCGTGCTCATCCCCGGATTCCTGGGCAACATTCGAGGCTATCGGCCTCTCGAGACCGGCCACGCGCTTGCGTGGGTGGCGTTACCGCAATTCGTGGCGGTATGGCTGGTGGCAGTAATCGTCATCTACACGCAGTCACGGCTGGTCCTGGCGGTGGGACTCACGATCATCGCAGCGGGCTGCTGGATCTGCGCGCACCTCGATGCGTCGTGGGCGGGCAGCAGCTTCTCCGCAATGGAGCTGGTGTTAGCCGCCGGGCTTGCCTGTGCCTATATCGGGATGGTGGGCAGCATCGTCCTCGAAGCGCTGGAAGCAGGCGCCTTGAAGAGCATTGCCAACGCAGCCACCTTTTCTGGACTGATGCACTTCGTCCGCATCTTTGGGGGCTGTGTGGGAGTCGCCATCATGACCCGCTTTCTCTCGGTGCGGGAGCAGTTTCATTCCAACAGGCTGGGGCTCAACGTGCAGGCCGGTAGCTGGCTGACTATCGAGCGGCTGCGCATCCTGAGCGGAGGGCTGCTGCCGGCTTCGACAGGACTGGACGAATCGCAGGCACGCGGTGTGGCACTGTTGAGCCAACAAGTGCGGGGGCAAGCTTACACGCAAGCGATTGCGGATGGATTCGCGCTAATGGCGTGGGTTGTAGTCGGCTTTCTGCTCGTCATGCTATTTCTGCGGCGCGGCAAAATCAGCTACCAGGATTTGAGGAAAATGCAATGAGTTGTTGTCACTTATTCCGAACCTTTGGCATTGCCGGATTGGCAGTGTTATGCGTGGCCTCTCAGGTAGAGGCAGCCGAAGTGCGGCGCCTCACGCTGACCGAAGCGGTTCAGCTTGCTGTAAGTCAGAACCGCGCCTTGAGGATCGCACGGCTGAAGATAGAGGAGAATCAGCAGAAGAAGGGCGGCGACCGCTCCGCCTATTTCCCGGCTATAACCAACCAATCTAATGCGCTGCACGTCACCGATCTGCAGAATATCGGCATACCGGCTGGGGCACTTGGGACAGCGGCAGGATCTCTCATCCCGGCGCAAAGCGTCACGCTGCCGCAGGGCCAAAAGACATTCTTTTCGAGCGGCACAATGATCTCGCAGCCACTGACGCAGTTGATCCGGATTCATCAACAGAACCGAATCGCGGCAGCCGAGGTTGCAGTTTCGCGTGATGATCTCAAGAAGGCCGAGAACGAAGTCGCAGTCCAGGTGCACACACTCTACTACGGCATTCTCGTGGCGGAGCTGCAGAAAAAGGCGGCCGAGCAGCAGACCGAATACGCAAACGAGAACCTGCGCGAGAGCGAAGAGGACGTCCGTAACGGCAGCGCATTGAAAGTGGCAGCGATCGGCAGTCGCGCGGAACTGTTAGAGGGGAAGCAGTCCGTGCTGACTGCTGATCTTCAATTGTCGGACTTCAGGACCCAGTTGAACGATCTCCTCGGTTTGCCGCTGGAGACGGACTTAGAACTCGATCCGGGAGTGCCCACAAACTTTGAAACTGTCACGAAAATGGAGTACGTGAAGATTGCCTGCGCGGAGAACCCGGAGATTCTCTCCGCCGAGGAGACTGTGCGACAAGCGCGGGCTGGCGTGGCGGCTGCGAGGACGGCCTACATCCCCGACATAACGGCCTTCGCACGTCATAGCTATCAGGATGGCGTCCCGTTCCTGGTGCATAACTTCGGCACGTTCGGGGTGAGCCTGAGCTACGATGTTTTCGATTTCGGCAAACGACGATCGGCGGTACGCGAACGCGAGGTGCAACTGGCGGAGGCCGAGCAGAACGTCGACCGCCTGAAGGAGGAGGTCGCGGTATCGATTGAGCGAAGTTACAACAAGGTGGAACAGACGAGAAGCATGGTCAACGTCGCCAGCCAGGTGGCGCAACTGCGGCGCGAAGGTGAACGCCTGGCAACGAATCAGCTAGCGCAGGGAGTAGTGCAGGTGTCCGACCGGAGGCAGGCCACTGCAGCCAGTTACAAAGCTCAAGCCGACCTGCTGCAGGCGAGCTTGGGATATCTCTTGGCGCGGGCAGAACTCGAGCAGGCGGTCGGACGGACGCCTGGACTTTAGTTCAACCAGAATTCGCAAATTTTGGAGGCGACTCGCGACCTCATCCTGCGCGAGAGTGGAGACAGCACGCAGAGCAGCTCGTGACCTACTCGCGATCGCGGGCGCTCTCCCTGAAAATCCATTCCCGGATGTAGGGCGCGCAGTGACGGAGTTCGATCCCCTTTGATTCACAAAGGCCCAGGAAGTTCACGACATCCCGATCGACGAGTTTTACGTCCTCAAGATCAAGTACAATGCAGTGCCCACTACCTTCGATTTGTGCCGCTAACTCCTCCAGATGTTCCGAGTCGATTCGGCCGCTCAGGCGGAGAATCGCACCTTGTCCATCCCAGCCGTTTTCGATTTTGAACATTTGTCATCGTCGGTGTTTGCGGCTGAATTTGCGTTCGAAGTCCGGCCAGAACTCCTTCAGGATATTGGCCGCCATGTCCACGCCGAGCTGCAAACCAAGCTTTGAAACTGCGTCGGAAGCTGTCCGGTTGTCAGCGTAGTAAGCGTTCGAAATCGCCACTGCGGTTGAGTTCCCGATCACTTCTGAAAAATTGAACTGAGTTTTGCCGGAGTCTCCATGGGTCCAGAAAATCTGGCCCGCCGCATAGCCTAATCTCGACAGCCCGCTTCCAGTGCCGCGCCGAAAGTAGCGAGGATCCTGATGGAGCAAGCTGGGATAGATGGCCTCGGTCATGTAATCGCCGATGAGAAGATCGCCGTAGGAAGCGCCTAGGTAACGCGCGTAGCCGGCCGCTCCTTGTCCGAAGGATCGATTCGAATTGGTCACTTGGGCCTCGCCAGCAAACAGAGCCGCCAGAGCGAACGTGCCACGGTCGAAGGCATCCTGAGAAGCAATCTTGAACTTCTCGGTGGACGCCACCGGCTTATACTCCTGCAAACTTGGAGAAGTCCTGAAGTTTGGAACGATGCCGAAAATACGCTTGCTCTCCGGTTCCGTCACACTCTTGTTCTCACTGCTTGCAATGACGCCCGGTCGGATGGGGTCGTCCGGCGAACCTTGTTGGCACAGCGCGCTGCACGCGAAAGCAGTTACCGCCACGCCCACACACGAGATGCGATGAAGCACAATAGTGATTCCCTTTCACTTTCACTTGGTAGGGACAGCGACTTCACGGTGCGCTTCGGACGCCATCTTCCCGGGCTCTGATCCGTGGTGTTTCACGATGAGGCGGGAACCTCGTTGCCCCGTCACATAGGTCCAAACCCATTGCACGAAGACGGTCACACGAAGGCTGGATTGCGCCAGGAATTCCAGATGCACGGCCGCCCAAGCAAGCCACGCCAGAAAGCCGCTGATGTGGACTTTACCGCTTTCGAGAACGGCAAACCCCTTGCCAACCACCGCCATGCTGCCCTTATCGAAATATCGGAACGGGCGCGGCGCAGATTGGCCGGTAAGACGCCGGTCAAGCGCCATTCCGGCGTAGCGCCCTTGTTGCATCGCCACCTGGGCCACGCCGGGGAGCGGCCTACCATCCTGATCGAGCGATGCAGTATCGCCGACCACGAAGATCTCCGGGTACCCTGGCACGGTGAGGTCCTTTTGGACGCGCACTCTACCGGCGCGATCGGTTTCCACATTCAGCCACTTGCCTGCGGGAGACGGCGCGACACCCGCGGTCCATATAACGGTCTTGCTCCATATCCGTTCACCTGCCACGACTACGCCTTCTTCGTCAATCTGATCTACACCGCACTCGAGCCGGACCTCCACACCCAACCTCTCGAGCCGCTCTTTCGCCGCCACGGAAAGGCCCTCTGAGAAACTGGCCAAAACCCGGTTCGACCTATCGACCAGGACTATTCGCGCTGACTTGGGATCGATCCGTCGAAATTCCGATTGCAATGTATTGCCCACCAGCACAGCAATCGCGCTGGCCATTTCCACGCCAGTGGGACCAGCCCCTACCAGCACAAAGGTCAGAAGGTCGCGATGGCGGCTTGGATCTTCCTCGGCTTCCGCCTGCTCAAATGCCTGGAGAATGTTGTTCCGGATTGCGACTGCGTCCGCCAGGCTTTTTAGCCCGGGCGCGAACTTCTCAAATTCGTCGTGGCCGAAGTAGCTATGCCGCAGGCCTGTCGCCAGAATCAGGTAATCGTAGGCAACCGGTACCCGCTGCCGGTCCGCCGAGTTGACGAGAATGCACCGCTGATTCTTATCGACAGCAGTCACTTCTCCCAGAAGCACTGTTGTATTTTTCTGGTTTCGGAGAATTCCGCGAATCGGAGATCCGATATGCCCGGGCGTCAGCTCAGATGTCGCCACCTGGTACAGCAACGGCTGGAACAGGTGGTGATTCGTGCGATCGATGAGAATGTTGCGGGAGGGCGAATTCCTGAGTGCTTTGGCGGCCGCGAGCCCCCCGAAACCGCCGCCGACGATCACAATGCTTGGCGCCTTCTCACTCATTTGCGGTCCGATGCTACTTTATGAGCGGCACTGAAGAGGAGATCTCCAGATCGATCATGTCCTCCATCTGCGTCTCGATTTGAAAGAATTTTGCCGCGATCGTTGGCGATATCTCTTTTGACATGCGATCAAAATATTTGCCGCGGAGCTCGACACGTTTCTTCTGATAATCGAGAAGTCGTTTGCCAAGATCCCTGGCAGTGTTATCGCTCAGGTTGCCCCAATTTTTCGTGTAATCACGGATAACATCGAGACGCTGGTCACCGAGCTTCGACAAATCGCTCTCATAGCTGCGTTGCAGCGGCCAAAATTTCTTCGCCTGATCATCAGATAGCGCCAGGTTCTGCTGGACGATACCTGTTTTCTTGGCTTGTATGTCTGATCTCAAGAGAGCGACATAGGATTCCGGGAACTGGCTCTGTGCTTCCTGTCCCCAACCGCTGAGGCAAAGGACACATGTCGCTATGAAGAGACTATTGAAATATTTCATACTGACCTACGTTCACAAAGAGACTGGCGAATACGGTTTTGTTGGAACTCTCTGCATCACGGGGATCGCCGATCTATCACCATGACGGCGAGAAGCGCGGGCAGGTACAACACGGAAGCCAGTAGCACTTGACGTGCCCGTGCGCGGGTGCGCTCGCAGCCCAGGCGCACTCCAAAGTACAGCAATCCCATGCCCGCTGCAATTGCCGAAGTGACGTAGATGGATCCCGTCATGCCCAGGAACTGCGGCAGGAGACTCACCGGAATAAGAAGGGTCGAACAGACCACGATGCGTTTCGCGGTAGCCGCGCCATCCGGGTCGACGACAGGCAGCATACGAATCCCGCCTCTGGCATAGTCCTCGCGATACATCAAGGCGATCGCATAGAAGTGAGGGAACTGCCAAACAAACAGGATGGCGAATAATGCCAAGGCAGCCGAGTCGAGGCGCCCGCTCGCCGCGGCATAGCCGATTAGCGGAGGCATGGCACCGGGTACCGCGCCTACTGTCGTACATACGGGTGAGCGGCTCTTTAATGGTGTGTAGAGGAACAGGTAACTCAGCAATGTGAAAAGGCCGAGCATGGCGGTAAGCGCATTCGTCTCGAACCACAGTTCGGCGAATCCGGCAATTGAGACCAGCACGCCGAAAACAAGTCCGTGACTCCGCTTCATTCTTCCCGCAGGGATCGGGCGCTCGCGTGTCCTGTGCATCCGGGCATCCGAGTCTGCCTCGTACCACTGATTGAGCGCCGATGTCCCTGAAGCCATGAGTGCCGTTCCCAGCAGAACGTACAGCAGCATCAGCAGCCGAAAGGACACCCGGCAACCGAAAGAGTACCCGACTGCGGTGCAGATCAAAATGAGCACTGTGATTCGGGGCTTGGTCAATTCCAGGTAGTCTCGCATCGCTCTTATTCCTAGGGCATCATCATTCCGCGCATCTGCATCGGTTGGAAAACGATCCAAACGCCGGCCGAATAGAGCGCTATGGCGAGAAGCGCCCACGGGGCGAGCACGGCCAAAGTTTGGGGCATGTCAAAGACGAGACGGCACGCCACACGCCACGCGACATATAAGGTAAGCAGCAGACCGAGATCGAGGAAGAGGAGCTGCAGCGACGGCAGCCAGTTTGGAATCCAGGCTGACGGAGAATCGACCGACGCAGTCGGCGACAGTATCCTCTGGATGACTGGCATTATGCTGCTCCACCCGACCAGCAGGTGATTCGAGAAGTGCGCCAGCCACATACCAAAGCCCTCCGGGACCAGGGCCAGGGCAAAGCTACAAGTCACTTCCTTCCACGTGACGCTTGCTGGTAGCGATTGGCGGCTCATCCACGCGCATGCGGCGACCAGTAGTCCCGGAATGACTAGCAGACCCGCGGCATAAAGCGCCGTCACGATCGGCACAATCGAGCTAAGTCCCAGCCTGGCGTGCCAATGGTGCATCCACATCATGACCGGTGCGGTCATTCCGGCTGCGTTCACAAAGGCGCCGAATACGAGTATCAGCACAAGGGCAGCGACATCAGACCGCCGGCTCAGACGAGCGATTCCGGAACCACGACTGTCCTTATATAAGCTTTGCCCCGGCAGTACTCGTAGAATGCCGACGTTCTGCTGAGGACAGGCCTGCACGCAATCGAGGCAAAAGGTGCAATCGAAATTCCCCGCTTTCTTCGGCTGAAAGAGGTTCAGCTCGCATCCTCGCTGCCGATTGTTGCCGCGAATGCAGTCGTGCGTGTTACAGGATGCGCAGACGGCCGGTTCGCGCACCTTCACCTCCAGGGGCGACACGAGAGCATGAACGAAATGGAACTGTCCAATGGGACAAACGTACTTGCAGAAACTAGCGCCTTTGAAGACGCTATCCACCGCGAGAGCGGCAGCGAAGTAACCTAAGAGGACCCAGGCAGTCGAGCGCGGGCTGTCCCAAAGACCGAAAGCCTCATAGGCCCAAAGATAGGTGAGCAGCAAGCCGACTGCAATCCACTTAGAGCGCAATCGTCTCGGCCAGCGATGGCGAGGCGGCACGAATTTGCGAGCCAAGTCGCGAGGCAGCGTGAAAGGACACGCCATGCAGAAGAGGTTTCCTGCCGCGAGCAGAGCAATGACCGCCAGTCCGCGCCAATAAGTCCAGGGCAGCACCCCCGCCAAGTTCATGGGCGCGACTTGTGGTCCGAAGAACCCGTCGACTGCCACGGCGGCGGCAAGCAGCAACATCGCTGTTTGAACGCAGCGCCGAAAATGTCGATACCGCAGAATCGACCCGAGAATGGGCGTCTGCAAGAGATTCCACGGCGTTCGTCGCGACATGACGAAACGCGCAGTAGAAACGTGTTTGACCGGCAGTGTGCGGCGGGGCTCAAGAGCCTGCATGGCCAGGATGATAGCCGGCGCCAAGAATGCGATCGATCCCGGAACCCACATGATGGCGCCTGCTGCCGCTTGATCGTTGAGGGCGGAGATGCCCCACAAGCGCGGCGCTGATTGATAAGTCGGATACAGAACGTGGTCCGAGAAACTCAACACCGCGGAGAGCCCCGTATTTACGAGATCCGCGAGGACCAGGTAGGGAATCATGGCCCATCTGGGCCACACAGGGTGACTGGGCCATACGCCGATCACCGGCCACCAGAACAACATAGCGGCCCAAAAAAAACAGGCATGCTCGACGCAGTGCCAAGCTTGCGAGTGGAGCGCCAACTCGTAAAACCGCGGCAAGTGCCAAACGACGATGACAATCGCGAGAGGCCACCAACAAACCAGGGGGTGGACTAATGCCCTGGCGAATTGCCGCAGTTCCCTCCAGGAAAGAAACGGCCCGAGCGCGTCTTTGAAAACTCGACGCGGTAAACCGCGCAGAAGCGGCAGAACCGGCTGCCCGAGCCATAGCAGTGGAGGCGCAACCATCATGAGCAACAAGTGCTCGATCATGTGCGCCTCGAGCAGCAGCGTTCCAAAGGCATCTATCGGCGAGGCGAGAGCCAGGAAAATCGTGCTGAGGCCCCCTATAAAGGTGATCAGTCTGCCGGTTGCGTATTTGTGCGGCATCTCCGCATGAAGCCGCCGCCACCCGCGAAAGTAAAGGGTCGCGAGTATTAGCAGCAAGCACAGGAGTTGTGGATCCAGACTCCAAGACGAGAGCGCAGCTGCGGCGAGCGGGTCCATATGCTGGCCTCAGCGACCGGCTCGGAGTTCCTTTGCAGGCAAGCTCACTGACTGCGTGGAGTCCCGCGCTGGTGGCTGATACGAGGGGCGCAATGTTTCCATGAACGCGACCAGCGCCGTCACCTCCGGAGGGCTTAGGTTCTTACCGTAGGCCGGCATGTTTCCGCTGCCCTGGATCACCTGTCGGATGAGTTGGTCGCGGGTCAGTCGTGTGGCTACTGTGTCTAGCGCCGGACCACGCTTCCCGCCCTCACCGCCGAGGCTGTGGCAATTCCGGCACTGCTTGCCTTGCATGAGAAGAGCCCCTTGGAGTTCCAGTCCCGAGCGCCCTTTGACATAGGCGACAGGAGTTGCTGCACCGCTCCACGCATCCATATGTGGAGACCACGGTGCGAACGTACCGAGATAAGCGAGTAGGCCCGCGGTAAGAAAGGCAAACACAACGACGACGACTGAGAACGGCCGTCGACGGGCGCTCTTTTCTCCAGTGCCCGAATAAAAGGGAAGCAGGATGAGAGCCGCGACACCGATTACAGGAGCGACGAGTAGAAGAAACGTTTCCATGTAGGCCGGCAGCAACGCGAGAATCGCGTAGACCGGCAAGAAGTAGAAGTCGGGCTTCGGGGCCGTGTGAATCAACGTCGGATTGGGGGGTCCGCTGGGGCCGGCCGGGCCGAAAATGAGTGCGCAAGTGACAATCGCTACGACGAGAAAGCCGCTGAAGATGAGATCCTTGCCGATTACATTCGGCACGAAAGGTACGCCAGTCTTCTTGATGACTTCCTCATACTCGCTCTCATACGATGCTTTGGTCACCATGCGGCCAGGCGTCGGATATTCGTTGATGCCCTTGGTCAATACAAGCCTCAGGTGCAGGCTGAGCAACGCGATGATCATCCCGGGCACCACGAACACATGCATGGTGAAGAACCGGGAAAGGGTTTCGCCGGCTATGGTCGAACCGGCCAGCATCATATGAACCAACTGCGCCCCGATGAGCGGCACGCGTCCCATGATGGACGCGCCAATCCCCAATCCCCAATAGGCATCCTGATCGAAACGCAGAACCTGGCCTGTAAACGCCATGCCCAAAGTACAAAGGAACAGAATGCAACCGCTGACCCAGGTCAGCTCGCGAGGGTATTTGTAGGCTCCGAACAAGAACGTTTGCACCAGGTGCAAGCTCATGATGGCTACCATGAAGATCGAACCCCAGTTGTGGACCGCGCGCAAGAATGCTCCGAGGAACTGCTGATTATTCAGAGCTTGGAGGCTAGGCCATGCCTCGCTTGCCGAGGGTACGTAGACGAGAGCTAAGCAGATACCCGTGACGATCTGCAAGACAAAGCACAACAGGGTGCCGCTGCCAAACACGTAGAACCAGCTATTGGTGCTGGGGGGAACTTTGTGGCCGGCGGTGGCTTCGAACACCTTGGTAAGGTGCAAGCGTTGTTCCAGCCAAAGAGCGAGGGATCTGAGCATCATCTGAACCTCACAACGGTTCGGCGAGAGTCGGAAGATTTCCGCCTAAAACCTTCAGTTCTCCACTTTCGATCTTGTGCTGGTATTCGAAGAGTCCGCGCGGAGGCGGACCCGAAGCATGAGATCCATCCTCATAAAACGCGCCGCCGTGGCAGGGACACATGAACAGCCGCGATTGCTGAAACCAGCGGACAGGGCAGCCGAGGTGTGTGCAATTGATAGCGAATACTTGAAAGCTTTTTCCCTCGATTCTCCGTACCCAGCACGGCACAGCAGCTGTGTCCCCATCCCAGGGCTTGGTGACTGGATTCTGGAAGACGGCCAGTCTCGTCTCGCCTTCGGCAAAGTGCTCCAGCGGCCCAAGCGAGACCCAACTCCGCGGCGAGCGCTTTGAAAAGGTCGATAAGACGTAGCCAAGAACTGGTACGCCAATCAATAATCCGGCAATTGCGTTCAGGCCCGCACCGAGCTTGAGAAGCATATTGCGACGGGACACGGAGCTGTTGGAATGCTGATTTTTTTCGGTCATTGTGCAGTAGTCCCTCTTTTTTCCCGATTACCCGGGAATGTACGATGCGCGGCCAGCCAAGCGACGACGTCGGAGATCTCCTGCGAGCTCATCGCTCGATCCGGAACATAGCTGCGCCAGTTCGGAATGCCCTGATCGGAGCGACCCGCAATCACTGTGGTCCGAAGGGACTGATCGCTCACGAGTGCCAGGTAAGCGGCGTCGATCGCGGATCCGCCGCTCCGCCCAACGCTGCCGTTCCCGTCTTCGCCATGGCAGCTCGCGCAGTACTTACGAAATGCTGCTTCGCCCTGTGTCACGTCGCCAAGCTTCGCGGCGTAAGGCGGCAGCGTTGTGTCAACGAACTTCTGCGCCCATCGTTTTTGCATTTCGTCTGCCAGCACGCTGATTTGCTGTTCCGTGAGAGTGCCTCCTGCGTTTTGTGAGAAGGGCGGCATGGTGGTATGCGGTACACCGTTCGCAACGACTTCGCGCAACCTTTCGCGGCCGATCAGCGCCAGATAGAGCGGGTCATCCAGTGGGCGTGCAGCGCCGTTGCGGCCATTTTCTCCGTGGCACCCTGAGCAGTTGGCCTGGTAGAGAGCTGAGAAATCCGTGACCTGATCCGGCAGGACATAGTGCTCCGGCGGATGGCCGCAGCTGAGCAGAAGGATGGCAGCACAGGAGGTGAACCAGAATTGGGAGCGGATCATGAGTCTGATTTCTCCTCCGAATCGCTCTCCTGGGCCTCAATGCCCGCACGCTCGAGGAGCGGCCAGCTTTGCAGGGTTTCGATCTTCTCGGTGCGAGCGATCACCCATCCGGCGGTAAGGCCAAACGCGATCTGCGATCCCACAAACCAGGGCCACTCAATCCGTGCGTTCAAGGTGGGATTGATCACCGAAAGCGTTGCCGCCACGATCCCCGACCACAGCACTGGAGTGACCATTCCACTGCGCCATTTCGCGCCCCTCGGAAACATGGGAAGTGAAATGGCATAAAGAAGGCCCACCAGCAGCGAGGTCAGCAGGTGGATGATCGCCCCGGCGATCAAACCGGCCGCGCTAAATTGCCTGAGCTGCGACAAGGACGCGTCGGCGAGCGAAGGTACGATCCCGGCAGCCAGCAAGTTGACCGGGTACCAGATGCTGCCGTGTGAAATCAAGCCGAAGAGTGTGGCTATGATGGCCATGGCTCCTGCCCCGGCGAGTCCGCCGTAAAAACCTGCCGAATAGGGATGAACTTTCTCAGGGACCCGGGCGCGATGTCCGCCGATGCCAATCGCCAGGTGATCGACTACCCTAGAGCTCTTTGAAACACCTGCGGCGCTCCGCTCAGCGACACTCAACTGCAGCAACTCTTCTTTCTGTTCCGGTAAGACGTCGCGCCACCAGCCTATCGCCGCGCAGAGCAGCGTTGCGATGCCCACAGCACTCACTGCAACGTTAGTGATTAGCCCGGATAAAATGAGCGTGATCCCGAACGCGGCGATGAATGGCCACGCGGTGGGGGCCGGGACCAGAATCGAGTCTGAATTTTGTTCGTCCACAGGTCTCATTGAGCTTTACCGGCCAATTACGTAAACCACGGTGAATACCACTACCCAGACGGCGTCCACGAAATGCCAGTACCAGGCCAGAAGTTCGAAACGCCGTGCCTGTCCGTACATGCTTCGGCGCAGGCTCAGACCTAGCACAAGCAATAGCAACGTCAGGCCGAGAACAACGTGACTCGCGTGCAGTCCGACCAGCGAGTAGAACGTGGTGCCGAACAGGTTGGTGGTGATCGTCAGGTGATCGATCGTAATCAGGTGGCGCCACTCGCGTGCGGTCTGACGTAGGAACTCGAGGCCAAGGAGGATCGTTGCCCCCGTCCAGAGTTGGAACCGGGACATCGAACTCCGCTTTAGCGCCCTCTCCGCCTGTCCAGCCGTTAGGCTGCTCGAAAGCAGGCAAACGGTCGGCCAGATCGGCAATTCCAATACTTGACTCGGCGCGGGACCGGTGAGGCTCTTTCCGATATAAAAGGCGTACGCGACCACGAAGATCGTGAAGAGTGCGAACTCTGTCGCGATCAGGCATAGCACTCCTACGCGGCCACGGTCGGGTAGGGTCCACTCGGTTTGTTGTAGTGCGACGGTTGAGGTCATTAGAGGTTTCTCAGTGCCCGCAGGCTGAAGCCTGCGACACGGGGCCGATAAGCAATCGGCCCGCAGGTTTTGCCAACCTGCCCCACAATCGGGAACGCGGGAATCTGGGGCATGAACTACTCGTACTTCCAATCTGGATCTTCGGGGTGTTTCAGGTCCCACAAAGGACGGCTACTGCGCACTTCCGGCAGGACCGCAAAGTTGTACTCCGGCGGCGGGGAGGAAGTGGCCCACTCCAATGTCCAAGCGTCCCAAGGATCATTGCCCGCGGGCTTACCGCTCCGCAGCGAGCGGATGATATTCCAAACCAGGCAGGCGACTGCTGCAGCCTGGAAAATCACGCCGATGGAAGCGAGCAGATTCAAGCCATCCCAACCTCGGCCAGGCGCATAGGTGTAAATGCGCCGCGGCATACCGAGGATGCCGGCGAAGTGCAGTGTGTCGAAAGTCATGTGGAATCCGATCACCAGCAGCCAGAAGTGCCACTTCCCGAGCGATTCGCTGAGCATCCTGCCGGTTGCCTTTGGAAACCAGTAGTAAATGGCTCCGAACAGGGCGAACATGAGGCCGCCCAGCAGCGTGTAGTGAAAGTGCGCCACGACGAAGTAAGAGTCTGTCAGTTGCCAGTCGAACGGGGCGGCTGCGAGCATGATCCCCGTCAAGCCGGCGATCAGGAACTGGAACAGGAAACCGACGCAGAACAGCAGAGGCGTATCGAACCGAAGCTTGCCGCCGTACATCGTCGCCAGCCAATTGAAAATTTTGATTCCGGTCGGGACACTGACGAGCATAGTTGCGGCCACAAAGAAAATATTTGAGGCGGACGACATTCCAACGGTGAACATATGGTGAGCCCACACACTCACAGACACAAAGCCGATCGCAATGGTGGCCCCGATCATTGCCGCACGGCCGAAAATCGGTTTCCGCGAAAACACGGGGATGATCTCCGAAGCGCAGGCGAAGCCGGGCAGCACCAGGATGTAGACCTCCGGATGCCCAAACAACCAGAAGAAATGTTGCCATAGCAGCGCCGATCCACCGGCCTGTGTGTCGAAGAAGTGCGCCCCAAGATAGCGGTCGAGGAGCAGCATGACCTGCGCAGCCGTCAACGGCGGCAGGGCCATGATCACCATGGCCGAGATGACCAGCATCAACCACACGAAGAGCGGCATGCGAGCGAGCGTCATGCCCTTGCAGCGCATGCTGAAAATCGTCGCGATCACGTTGATGGCGCTGGCAGTACTGCCTATACCGGTAATAATGATGCTGAGGATCCAGTAATCCGTGCTGGTTCCGCGTGAGAACGCCCGCTCGGTTAGCGGTGCGTAGGCAAACCACCCGATATCGGGAGCAGTACCGTGGCCGGCTAATCCTTCCCCGCCCACGTAGCTGGAATAGAGCAGGAGTCCACCAAACAAAAACATCCAAAATCCAAATGCGTTGAGCCGCGGAAAAGCCATGTCCCTGGCGCCGATCATCAAAGGCACGAGATAATTCGCGAGGCCAGCGAAAAACGGCATGCCCATGAGAAAAATCATGGTGGTTCCGTGCACGGTGAACATCCGGTTGAAGACCTCGGGCGACAAAAATTTGCCGTTAGGGACAGCTAATTGCACTCGCATCAGAGCCGCCAAAGTCCCAGCCACGAGAAAGAAGAAGAGCGACGTTGCGATGTACATCAAACCCAGCCGCTTGTGATCGACGGTTACGACCCATTCGTGCAGCTTGGTAGGAAATGACAGCCCCTGCCGGATTGCAGAGGATTCCGGGATATAGTTGAGCGTCGCCATGGAATTATTTCAGGGAGGAGAGATAGCTCACGACTTCATCCAATTCCGCTGAAGTGAGTTGCATATTGGGCATGAGACTCCCCGGTTTGATTGCTTCCGGGTCCTTGATCCAGGCGCGCACATTTTCGACACTATTCGGGATAACGCCCGCGGCGAGCGTGTCCCGGCTCATCAGGTGTGAGAGATCCGGGCCGAAGGTTCCGGCCGCCGACGTTCCGCTGACGGCGTGACAGTTCACGCAGGAGAGAGAAAGAAATTGGATCCGACCCGCCTCCAGCCGAGCGTCGGTAACTGCGCGGTGCCTCTGCCATGCGGTCCATTTCGAAAATTCTGCCTGAGACTCAACAATCACTCGCAACAGCATGTTCGCGTGCTGAGTGCCGCAGTACTCTGCACAGTTTCCGAGAAAGGTGCCTTCCTGTTTAGGGTCGATCCACATGCTATTTGTGCGGTTCGGAATCAGGTCGGTTTTGCCGGCGAGCTGTGGCACCCAGAAGCTGTGTGCGACGTCGGCTGACTCAAGCTTGAGGAACGCAAGCTTAGGTTTGGTTGTCGTGCTCACAGGTACGTGCAGCTCATTCGCGGTGACAATGCCGAGCCCGGGGTATCGGATCTCCCACCACCACTGGTGTCCGACAACGGTGATTTGTAGAGCTTCGGCGGAGGCACGCTTATTCTGTACGGCGGAGACCACGCGAGCCGTCGCCATCGTCAGCACGAACACGATGAGAATTGGGATCACCGTCCAAGCAATTTCGATCTGATTGCTGCCGTACACCTGGGCAGGCTCGCGCTGATCCTCTACCCGCTGGCGGAAGCGTACGATTGTGTAGGCCAGCACTCCTGCAACGACGAGAAAGATCGCCGCGCAGACCGCAAGCACCAGGAGCGAAAGATGGTAAACCGACTCGGCAGGCGTAGCCTGCGGCTTAAACATGTTGGCGACAGAATGCATGTCCTGTCCGCATGCGGCTGCAGCAAGTGCGGTTGAGAGGATGGCGATTCGAACGGAAGAATTCATGCCGGAAAGGACTCTTTAGACGAGACTGATCTCATACGACAAGAGCTTCCGGGGTGTTCTTTTGTTTGGGGCGTGCTCAGGCAGCCTTTGATTCTTCGGCCAATCCCTGTTCGTAAGCGGCAAACAAATCAGGCTCGATGTCTATGGCGCGGACCTCTATCTGCGCGAGTGAAAATTCGAACCCAAGCGCCGCGGGGTCGAAGTCGTTATCCCGTTCCTCATGAACGGCTTGAATGTACTGGAGGGCGGCCTCGTCGAGAAGAGCCTTGGTACGACGCTGGCGATTTTCCTGAACTTCGCCTAGCGCAGACGTGTCTTTTTCGCGCTGACGGCGGAGACGGCCTTCCTGAATGCTGAGGTTATTGAGCTGTCGTTGATAAACGAGAAGTGTCTTGGCCTGGATCAGGTTGTTGCGGAGCGCTTCCTCTTGATTTGCGAAGAGCTCGGCGAATTCGAGGCGGCCGATCGCGAAGATACCCATTTCGAGCGAGGGAATGCGCTGCAGACGCCACTCGGTATCGGCCAGAGACTGGACGAGGTTTCGTTCGTCGTCGCCGACAGGTTCGTAGCGCTTCACGAAATGAGAGACGTGCGCTTCATAGAGGGCGGCATCTTCGGAGGGCAGCAGGACAGTGCGACCCGTGAGACCGGTTTTGACCGCATTCAGCGACGACGTCGCTTTACCGGCGGCAGAAGTTGGACCCGTGCTGAGCTGTGCGTTGGCCTTGTTCGAAGCGACCTGGGCTGGGGTGGACATAGAGAGGCTCCTAAAAGATGGGATAGGCTGCCTGAAGCTAGCACGGCGGAGCCGAAAAACGGATCGCAAACGAGGCGCACAGGCGTGGTAAATCCGAGAGGCGAAACGAGATAAAACAAGTTTCGAAATGCGTGACCCGCTTCTTGCGGATGGGCGAATAGGTGTCTTGATGATTCCCCGGTGATTGTGGGGCAGGTTGGCAAAACCTGCTGGCCAATTGCTTGTCGGCCTTTACGCGCTGAGAGTTTCCACGCCAACTCGCACTTTCGAATCGTGACCGTATTTCATCGTCGTCGGCTGCCGCACTTTCATTCGATCGGTCAACACATTTTCATTACCTGGCGTCTATACGGCAGCGTCCCACTGAATCGAAAGTTCCCTTCGGGAATCACCTCCGGCAGAGCTTTCCTCACGATGGATCGGGTTCTTGATAATGCAGCTACAGCCCGCTGTTTCTTCGCAGACCCGACGTTGCCAGTCTGGTGGTCGACGCGATCGAATATCGAGATCGGTATCTGAAGCATTATCAACTCCATTCGCACACCGTAATGCCGAATCACGTTCACCTCCTGATCACACCGCTGGTGGAGGTCTCGAAGTTGATGCAATCGCTAAAGAGGTTTACCGCTGTTGAGGCCAATCGAATTCTGGCTCGAACCGGGAAATCGTTTTGGCAGGACGAGAGCTATGACCGAATGGTTCGGAGTGATCGGGAGTTCCAGAACATTGCGCATTACATCGAGATGAATGCGGTGAACGCCGGGCTCGCCACTACACCCGAGGATTTCGCGTGGTTCAGGGCCACGCCGATTGACAATCGGCCGCAGCTTGACAAGCTGCCCCACAGTAAACAAATCGGCAAAATGTAGAACTCTCACTGAGCAGGTCTGGTCTGCGCGTGGTGCGCCATGCCGGCATCTATGGCTACCTTCGTTTGGTGCAGAGATGTAGCGAGCGAATCTCTCGATACGCGGCGCACGATGGGCGTCACGAACATGCGAAACGCAGCGGGAATATCGCGGCTCAAGGCGATTGCTTCCAATTCGGCGTACACACCGCCGTCGCGCTCCTCAAGGCGCGTGATGCTGGATAGGCGCCAAATCAGGCCAATACCCTGGTCCTCGGGCAAGGTTCGTTGCTCCGGCGTTCCGAATTTATCGACTTCCTGAATGTGGGTCGTGTTCGAAACACTGTACCAGCGGTGATCGTCCACGCGAAAATAGGAAGCTTCGCAGTCGGTATCTAGAGCGATCTTCGCTATCGCCGATTTGTTTGCGAGACGCATGGAAAACAGATCCTTCGCTCCGTCAGTACCGTGAGAGATGGACTCGATTACGCCCGGGCGGTAGATTTCCTTGTAGCGGTCGTAGTCCCGCACGATCCGCCAGATATCTTCGATCGTGGCATGGGGAACGAAGCCCACACCAAGCCAATCGTGGATGAGTCCGTGCGGAACTTTCTTGGGAATATGGGGGCCGACCGGCGCAATGTAAGGTCCCTTTGTCCGAATAGCCTCCGCCCGACCAGGCTCGTCGTCGAGCCACAGGAAATGCGCGCCCGGTTGGAGACGGGCCTGCATGGCCGCATTTGCCGCCCGCAGATAGACGTCCCAGGCGGCTTTCGTTTCCGGTTTCAGGGTAGCCGCGCCAGTGGACGGATGAAATCGCAGCAGGATCAAAACAGCGGCTATTCGAATTTTGCTAATCATATGTGTCCGAATTCTGACTTACTGCGGCAGCTTGCGATCCTTTGGCTGCCGGATTCGCACCAAACTCCACGGGCGCTGTTTGACCTGATCGGTCAGTTGGTCAATATTCTCGGTCGCCACTCGCAGGTTCTCAACCGTTTCACTAATGTTCGGGTCATTCGCCCGTACCAAGGTCTGAATGGTGGCCATCATGCTCTTGGCCTGGGCCATGGTGGACTGCAATTGCGTCAGATCCTGCCGGATCGGGTCTCGCAATTGATCGATGGTGAGATTCACGTTAGAGACCGTAGCGTCAGTGTGATCGACGAGCGGCCCGATCTTCTTGACAACGGAATCGGCGTTTCGGCTCACCACAAGCAGTTGTTCAGTAAGAGCGTCAATCTTTGGTGACTGCGTCGCCACCAGCGAGTTCACGTGTTGCAGAAGCTGCGCGACTTCCCGTCGGTTGGGCGGACCTGTCACGTCGTTCAGATTTGCAAGCAGCTTTCGAGCATCGCCGGTGATGTTCTTCAGCTCTCCCTGTACCTGAGTGATCAGTCCTTCGGCGCTGTCGGCAATTCCTGAAAGCTTCCGAGTCATGTCGTCGATGCTTACGGTTTCCTCAGAGCGGATGACTTGGCCCGCTTTGAGGCGACGGGCATCATTGGTTCCTGTGGTGATCGAAACTGCCGGGCTGCTCATCAGACTGACGGATCCAAGCTTAGCCGTTGAATTCTCATTGACCGGCGTGCCTGCCTTGACTTCGAGTAGAATTTCGATTCGTGTCGGATCTGCGCTGGAAGGCTTCACGTCAGTCACTCGGCCAGCCTGGATACCGCCGAATAAGACCTCCGTTCCTGGAGCGACACCACCCGCGTATCGCAGGTACGTCTTGTAGGGTGTCAAATGGGCGCCCCACTGATCGTTGCCCACGTAATACACTGTTACGCCCAACAGGAGCAAGCAGACAATCACGAATGTTCCGACTTTTGCTTCTACACTCACCGCAACCCACCTTTCAAGTACCGTTCAAAATGTTCGTCGATTACGCCGGCATCAACGACCTGGTCTGGGATCCGATCGAAGAATTGACGGATGCGTGGATGACGGCTGCTCTGAAGCTCCTCTTTGCTACCCACTGCAATCAGCGATCCCTGGTAGAGCATCGCCATGCGGTCCGCGATTCGGAATGCGCTTGCCATCTCGTGGGTCACGACCACAATGGTCATGCTGAAGGCGCGCTTCAGGCCCAAGATCAATTCATCCAGTTCCGCTGCGACGATGGGGTCGAGACCGGCGGAGGGCTCGTCGAACACCAAAAGTTCCGGATCGAGCGAGATCGCTCTGGCAACGGCAGCGCGCTTTTTCATACCTCCTGAAAGCTCCTGTGGACTGTGCTTTCCGAATTCCGCCAAGCCGACTACCGCCAACTTCATCCAGGCCATCAAGTGGATGGTCGAATCGGCCAGTCGTGTATGCTCGCGCAGCGGGAGCGCCACATTGTCTTCAACGGACATCGAGTTGAAAAGAGCGGAATTTTGAAACGCGACTCCGATCGAACGCCGGACCTTTTTCAGATCCTTCGGTGCGCAGCTTGCGATATCGATTCCGTTCACCGCGATGCGACCGGCCTGCGCCCGCTCCAGACCGATCATGTGGCGCAGGAGCGTGCTCTTGCCAGATCCGCTGCCGCCCAGCAGGACCATCGTCTCCCCGCGCGCGATGTCCAGGTTGATCCCGTCCAATACGCGTCGCCCTCCGTAGCTCACGACGACGTCGCGGACAGAAATCATCGGTTCGGCTGTCCCTTCCAGCACGGGCGTCATTTCCCCTCGATCAAGTAGAAGATGGCCGTAAATGCAACGTCGGCGAGGATGACCAGAAAGGTAGACTTCACTACGGCGGCCGTGGCTGACCGGCCCACAGCGTCTGGGCCGCCGCGCACACGAAAGCCTTTCAGGCAACCCACCTGCACGATGATGGTGGCGAACGCCAGACTCTTCAACAATCCAACCATCACATCCCGCAACATGATCGAGTGAGCCACGCCACGCAGATAAATGCCGAAAGTCATGCCCGTGCTAAAGCGCATGAACAGGCCGCCGGCGAAAATGCCACAGGCATTGCTCAAGATGGTCAAACAGGGTAGCGTGATCAACATCGCCAGGTATTTTGGGGCCAGCAGGAACTCGACGGGATCGATTGCCATGGTCCGCAAGGCATCGACCTCTTCGGTAACCACCATGCTCCCGATCTCTGCCGAAAATGCCGATCCCGAACGTCCGCTCACCGCAATGGCGGCGAGCAAGGGTCCCATTTCCCGCGTAAAGCCGATGCTCACAAGTTCGATGACGAGATTCATAGCGCCAAAGTGGCGCAATTCCGAAGCGCCTTGCATCGCGAGAATGAATCCCGAGCACAAGGCCATAATGCCGACCATAGGAAATGCATCTACGCCGACAGCCAACATCTGCCGAACCACTGATCGCCAACGATCTCGATTTCCGATGAGAGGCAGCGTGTGTCCCAGAGACCCGAAAGCCCCTCGTACCTGCATCGCGAGGCCACCTACGTACTCCAGATGGCGCAGAGTCGATTTTCCGAAATATTCCAGTACGGAAGTGATCATCGCAACTTATCGGGCAAATCTTTCATTGGGGTGCGTCCCGCGCCACTTCCTCGAAGAGAGGTAAGAGCCGCGTCGCTTCCAGGAGGTAACGCGGCCGCTCTCGGAGTCCGCTTAGACGGAATTTCTTTCTTAATCCGCGCGCCGCTCTGAGAACTTCGAGCAGTACTGCGGGTCCTGACGTGTCCACATAGGCCACGTCATAAAAATCCACAGTCAGACTTTCGCAGTCCTGCGTTTGGAGAGTTTGCAACAAGAGCATACGCAAATCCGGAGACGAGTCAATTGTGATGCGGCCCGAGATCGAAACGAAGTAATTCCCACCCGCACGCCGAAAGGCCGTCTCCATGGAGGCCTTTGGCATTGGTACGGTCATTGTCTTTGGTCGCCGGAAATACAAAATTCCTCACAAGACAGGAGCGTGAACAAAGCCATTTTGTTGGCGAAAAGCCCGGATCGATTACCCCGGGAATTCGGAATCTGATGAGCCGCCTCGATCCCGTTGCGTTGGCGTCCTTTTTGAGGATCGCCAGAATCTTCCAGCGATGATCCCCGGTACAGTGACCGGGTCACGGTTCAGACCGCCGGGCCCATGTTGGATTGAGTCAACATAGCGCAAAAACTCAGGAAACAAATCGAATTCGATGCGGAGGTTCCCCCACTCCCGAACAAATAACCGAGTCGCGAGCGTTCGGTGGTGTTCGGCTTGCAGAATTTTCCAGAGGTCCTTTGAGAGATAGCGCAGATCACGGAGAATGAATGCGTAATGCACAATCGCCAGGTAGCGAAGGACGCCAGCCGTCAATTCTGCAGTCGATTCCGGCAATTGATCCTTGGGATTGAGCCTGGTCCACGCGTGGATAGGTAAGGACTGAAGCATGCCGTGATAGCGGCCAGCGATCTCGAAAAATATCTGGGTATTCGTTTGCCGGCGGTAACTTCTGACTGCGAATCCCAGACTGAGCACGCCGAGAATTAGCGTCCACAAAGAACCGTAGCGAATAAATGATTCGATCGTCATTCGGTAGACATTCCCGTAGCTTTCGCCCGGATTTCACATGAAAGGAGCGCGCGGACCATAGTTTTTGTTGGCATAAGGTACGACTCAGGCGGTCATCAAACAAACCCACCTTGTTTTCATCTCTTCCAATAGCGACAAAGGCGGAATCGCAGGATGACGAGAGGGATCACAACGTTCGAAGACGGCACTCTGATTGAAATGGCCCTGGCAGGTCAGACCGAATGCTTTTCAGTTTTGATGGAGCGTTACGCAATCGCAGTAAGAAGGCACATCATGCCGATGGTAAGGAATCCATCGGATATCGATGATCTGGTTCAGGATGCGTTCCTGAAAGCATGGCTCCATCTTCCTGCGTTCCGTTTCGAAGCCAGCTTTCGCACGTGGATTACCCGCGTGGCGGTGAACGAGGCGTTGGCGTTACACCGCCGGCGACGATCTAGGCCCTGCTGTCTGACGCAGGCGAATCTTGAAGCCTTCCCGTCACCGTGTGAATCGCCGGACCAGGCTTTTGCCCGCTCAGAAGCGGGGTTAACGGTTCTTAGAGCTATCGAAAAACTTCCCAGAAAATATCGGGAGATCCTGATCCTTCGTGATCTCGAGGAGCTCACTGCTCGAGAAACAGCTCGCCACCTGAAATCGAGTGTTCCGCTGGTGAAGGCCAGGCTCTTCCGGGCACGCCACATGCTCTTGGACCGCCTCAATAAGGATGCAGCTTGACTGCTGTCGCCGCCCCCGCTCGGTAACTCAAGCGCTCCGGGGAGAATTAGCAGTGTAATGCCGAAAGCTCCGCAATTGTCGAGAAGTCACCATCGAAATCAGACAGGAGGGCTCTTGTTCCTGTAGAAAACAAAGGCGGAAAGGCCGCGGGCAGGTTTGGACGGGCGAGTGCCTTAGCCGGAGATGTAGCCAGACAGAGGCTGCTCTCCTATGACCAACGAATCCGTCCCAAACGAAAGAAACCTCCACGAAGGAGTAGTAACGGATCAATTTTTGAACGATCCGAACGAAGATTCCTTCACCGCTCTCTTTCAAGTCTTCGCTCCGCAACTCGTCTGCTTCTTCCGCGCACGCAGCCGTGAGCTTACCTTGGCCGAAGACCTGGCGCAAGAAGTCATGCTCACGGTCTATCGGAAAGCTGGACAGATCCGCGATCGCACACTATTTCGTGCCTGGCTGTTTAAGATCGCCCACAATGCGCTTTGCCGGCACTACGGCAGGTTGACGCGAGAGGTGGAGACGGTAAACCTGGCAGAGGTGGACAATCGTTTAGCGGTTGCCCGCTACAAGCCCGCCGGCACACCTGCTTTCGAGTTCCGGGATTGGATGGCTTTTCTGGATCCGCACGAGCGCGACGTCATGACGTTGCGCTTCGTAGAACAGTGGGAGTACCACGAGATCGCTGCTGCGCGAGCCACCCCAATCGGGACAGTACAGTGGAGAGTCTTCAACTCGAAGAAGAAACTTGCGGGGCATCTGACGTCCCGGCAAAGACAGTGCGCAGGGCTAGATGAAAACAGCATCCGAAAGGAGAAGCACAATGTTACGCCGAGTTTCATTGGATGCGAACAGAGCAGGAAAGCGAGCTGAGGAGCTGCAGAATAAGCTCCGCTGTCTCATCATTGGTCAGAATGAAGCGATTGAGGGGATGGCAGGTGGGGACGAATAGAGATCGGTCGGGCGGGCTTACGCACGATTGTTGCTCTGCTGTTCAGATTGCCGGTATCTCGGCAAATGGCAGCCCACTGATCACCATTCCGCCGTGCCTTCTTGGCGGATTCCACTTCCATGTCGTTGTTTTTGCGCTAAAACCACGTCTTTCGGTCTTTGGGCGTTGAACTGCCTTCTCTGCGGTATGAACCGAACGCCGCCCAACAATATTTCGCAAAGCAGGAATGATGGCTTGCGCTACTACATGGCCCTGATAGCGCTCGGGGTCACGGGTCCAACTGTGTTGTGCGCTTATGTATTCGCTGTCTGGGGTCTCACGGCAAACATCGGCCTCACGAATTCGTTTCCGTGGTCCGCAGGCCCGCTCTCCAACTGGATGATCTGGCTTGCTTTGGCGCTGCTATTAAACCTGGTGCTCCGAACTTCCTCTGGACGAAACCAATTCAGTAATTAGCAAGAGGCCGCGCTCAGCTGACGATCACCGAGCGGCCTTTGAAGGCGCCGGACGGAGAAGCCACGTTGCAAGTACCACGTTGCAAGTAACCAGGAGAGAGAATAGCGTGAATATTCGGTCTGGACTCATACCGCTCGTGCTGACTTTTGCTTTCACAGCGCGTGCTACAGAGTTGAAGCAGGAGACGGTGAACGCATGGCAAGAATACGTTCAATCGGCAACTGCCAGGATGCAGGAATGCCTTCGACCGGAGAATCATTTCCTCACCATCGACAACGAACAGGACTCACTTACGAGGGTTCGGAGCGGTGAAATTCTTGTTTCACCAGGCGGTTCGGGGAGCCTGAAGAAGATTCCCTCAGGACTGATTCACGATTGGCTTGGCACCGTCTTTATCGAGCATGCGACGCTCAACAATGTTTTGTCTGTCGTCCGCGATTACGACCGATATAAGGTGTTCTATCCTCCGAGCGTGGTGGATTCCAGAGCTATCGCCAGAGGTGGGCGTGAAGACCGATTTTCGATGGTGTTAATGAACAAATCGATATTCCTGAAGACCGCGCTGGATAGTGACTATGAATGTTCCTATGTTCGCGTAAGTGACCGGCGGTGGTACAGCATCTCCGAAACTACGCGTATCCAGGAAATAGAAAATTATGGCGCGCCTGGTCAGCGCGTGTTACGCGAGGACGAAGGCAACGGTTTCATTTGGCGAGGCTTCAGCATTACACGCTTCGAGGAGCGCGATGGCGGGGTCTACATCGAACTCGAGGCCATCGCATTAAGCCGTGATATTCCGATTTCGCTCCGATGGGTTGTCGAACCAATTGTTCGCCGCATCTCGACAACGTCGCTCACAACATCTCTTCGACAAACCGAAGACGCCGTACGTGCGGGTGTAACGGTGGCGAACTGCAACACACCGAGTGGACCATGTGCGACTGCGACGAGTTATGCGCCCGCCAGTATTCGTGCTTCCGGCGCAGTTCGCTCGCTCCGTTAGGTCTTCGGTGATCAGTTGAGATCATCAGGTTTCTGAACCAGGGAACTTGCGGTGGGCGAACTCGGACGGGAACAAATACGGGTTCCGCCTGCCCGAATTCTGGAGGCCAGCCAGCATCATCCAGGTGTAGAACCGCTTTGGAGCTCTTGCTGTAAGCCGTGCGTTCTCGCGTCGGCGAGTCGGAGTCGAATGAGGCACGCGGTGCAGGTCATCGCGAAGTGCTTTTGTGCCGGCAAAATGCCGGGATTCGGGCTGACAGTCGTCGCGGCGCTCGATGTTCCGATCCAGCTGAAAGTCGCAGCTGTCAAGAGTCGGTGAAGGTGAAGCAGCGACGAGCCCGCGATCTTAAACAGAATCGTTCGGCCAGACGCATCAACTTACTCCTTAGCAGTTGCTTTCCGGTTGCGGGAGCGCCAGAACTGTTCGATGTCTTCCAGGGTGCGTCCCTTGGTTTCAGGTACGAGATAGTACGAGAAAATAAATGAGCCGATAGCGAGGAAACCGTAGAGCAAGAATGTGCGACTGGGTCCGAGCGCGTTCAACAGCGTAAGAAACGTCAACGAGACGAGCAGGTTGGCTGCCCAATTGGTGGCGGCGGCCGTCCCTTCCGCGACACCGCGGATTTTCAAGGGATAGATCTCGGAAATTAGGAGCCAGAAGATCGGACCCAGGCTGATCGCAAACGATGCCACATACGCCATGAGGCAAAGCACTGCCACCCAGGGAAGTCCGCCATAAACCGCGAAGACCACACCCAGCACTCCGAGACTGACAATCATGCCAGCAGTACCAATCAGTAGCAACGGCCGACGCCCCACGCGATCAATGAGCCACATCGAGACGATGGTCATGATCACATTCACCACACCGATCCCCGCCGTTGCCAGAATCGCGCCTGAAGCCGATGGAATGCCAGCCGACTGAATGATGGTGGGAGCGTAATAGATGATAGTGTTTATACCCGTGACCTGCTGAAAGATGGCTAACCCGACACCGACGATCAGCGCGGGGCGGACCGCCGGCGCCCAGAGGTCTGACCAGCGACCACGCTCGCTCGATTGGGACATTGAACTCTGCATTTGATCTAATTCGGAATCCACATCGGAGGTTCCACGAACTCGCTCGAGCACGGCACGCGCTTCGAATGACAACCCGTGCCTCATGAGCCAGCGGGGAGTTTCCGGCATGAACAGCATTCCAACGCCCAGGATGAGACCCGGGATTACCGCGAGACCGAGCATCCAGCGCCAGCCCTCGCTCGCCGATAAGGCGTAGTCAACCAGGTAAGCCGCCAGGATACCCACCGTAATCGCAAGTTGGAATAAGGACACCTGCCAGCCTCTTGCCCGCGGCGGGGACACCTCGGAGATGTACACCGGCACAGTTGTCGAAGAGAGACCAATGCCCAAGCCGACGATTACACGGCCTACCAGCAGCACTCCAAGAGAGGTACAGAGCGCGCAGACAATGGCGCCGGCGATGAAGATTACAGACGTCACGAGTAGCATGCGCCGACGGCCAAAGCGATCGGCGAGCCGGCCGCCGCTCAGCGCGCCAACAGCGGCGCCCACCAGCACCATGCTGACCACGAGTTCCTCCGGGAATGCGGAAAGGCCGAACTGTTTAGTTATGAAGATCACCGCGCCCGAGATGACGCCGGTGTCGTAGCCGAAGAGAAGGCCCCCGAGCGCCGCAAACACGGCAGCCGCGAGCACGAATCCGGTGTTGGCCGCATCCGCCGCATGTGGGCTCTTTCCTGTGCCGCGGGTTGAGAAATTCTTTGCACTCATGTTTGTTCTCCTGCGTATCGTCCGGCGCCTTACCACCAGCTCTCGACCTGCACTCCGTAGGTGAGTCCGTTGGTTTTGTTTTGGTATGGAATTCCACCGACGAAGCCCATCAGCCCTTCCGACCAGTTCCCGTAAGTGAGAAAGGTTCGCAACACCGGGCGGCTGAAAAACTCTCGTCCGGCTCCGAGTTGGGGAGCTACGGTGAACTTGCGAAGCCAGCCACGATATAGCTGTTGACCGCTCGTGACGCGGTCGAAGCCGCCCTCGAATGCTAAAGAAACGTGTTCAGTGAAAAAGTACTCCGGCCGGGCACCAAAAGATAACCACCCATCCGTGCGGTGTAGCGGGTTCCCATCCTTAACCCGTTGATAAACCGCTATCGGCATAATGGCGAATTTCTTGCTGGGTTGAACGACCACCTGTTCCGTCAAAAGGAACCGTTCTGAGTTCTTTAGGTAAATTGTCGGGTTGTCGAGAGAGGCGCTAAAGTTGCTGGCGGCACCCTTCCCGTATTGGACACCGAATTGTGTGTAACCGCCTTCCCATTTCAAGCGCTGGTGGGTGAACCCAAAGGCGTAACCGCTGGTGGTTGGAATTGTCACAGGTTCCTGAGCATTGGCAGCGCTCTGCTGCGCCGTGCACGCGCCCAGCTGGACAGCGCAGACGCTCGCCTGATAGGTGCCACCCTTTGCGACAGCGTAATCGAACCAGAAACCTATCTGGCCCAAGGGCGCTTTGATGTCGTAAACACGAGTGTCAATGTTGGCTTTTGAATAGTTACCAGCGTTCGTCACAATGTCGGGCCGGGCTCCACCTAGAAACGCAACCGCCGCCTTGCCGAAACCAACGTTGAAATTCTCGACGCCAGCGCCATAACCACTCATATCGAGAGGGTAAAAATCGTCTATGTCTATGTGCTGCCGCCGGTAGTAACGCTCCCCGGCCCAGAATAATGCGTCCGGTTGGCTCTTGAAGATATTGCCAATCTGAACAAAGGCTTCACGAAAGCGAAATTGATCGGTGTTCGGGCTGGAATAACTTTCGGAGTTGTTTGTGTTGGCCTCAACCATAAATTCCGTCCTAATAAACGGTTGGCCAGAATCGTGTTCGGGATTAGTCCAGTTATTGACAAAAATCAATTCGGCGTAAGTCTCGGCTTCATTCCCCAAGCGGAACTTGGCGTCCGCACCCGGCGCCTGAAACGCCACTTGCTGACCGCCTACGCTGTTGAGCCCGTAACCGGAGCGGAAATACCCGTGGAACTCGAAAGTCTTGGCTTCGGCATCCAGTTTGCTGATTTCCGTTTGCGCCTCTTCCAGCAGGTCATAGGTAGGCTCGCTCGGCAACTGCCCCTGAGCCGATTGGCCGTTTTGGCCGGAGATCGCGGTTTTGAGCTCTTCGCTCACCGCCTCGCCAGCGCTCACTGTTAGTTTTTTCGAGGTGTTTTGCGTGGGCGTCGCTTGCGCCGGAGCTGGCACCGAAGTGCTTCGCTTCTCGAGTGCGGCTAGCCGTTTGTCAAGCTCCTGCAGCTTCTGTTGATATTCCCGCTTCAACTGCTCTAATTGTTGCTGTACGTCTTCGGGTGTTTGGCCGTAAGTCATGGAACTCGCCAACAGAAATATTGCAGCAAGAAATGCTAGCCATTTGCCCATCGATTGAACGTCCACAGGGTCGTCATATTTAAGGGAGTCGCGATTGCGGCTCTTTGTTTGGGGCGGACGCCGCTTGGGGGCATGGCCACACGTCCCCGTCTTAGGTAGACGACGACACCAAAGGCACGTAGAGCACTGCTAGAGAGTGCGGACCAGGCCCGATCGTAAAGAATGGCCCGGGAACTCGTGATCCCCGATCTAGCGCGAGTACGTCTTTCACACGTCTGCTCCGCTCATCACTTGAGAAACATCTCGACCGTCCTCAGGCTTTGCCGAGAAGCTCTTTCGCAACCGCTGTCACGCAGTCTGGCTCGAAGCCGAACTTTCTCTGGAGTTCCTTGAGCGGTGCCGAGGCTCCGAACGTCTTCATACCGATGATGTGGCCTGAAGTGCCGACGTATCGCTCCCATCCGAACGTTGAAGCCTGCTCCACTGCGACGCGCGCTGTCACTTTGGGCGGGAGCACGCTGTCTCGATATTCCTGCGTTTGTTGTTCGAAGATCTCCCAGGAGGGCATTGAGACCACCCTTGACCGTACGCCTTCGGCGATCAATTTCTCGTGAGCGTCGACGGCAAGACTGACTTCGCTGCCTGAGGCAATCAAGATCACCTCGGGATCGCTGCCCGGGGCGTCAGCCATCACATAGGCGCCATGCGCTACACCGGACGCAGACGCATACTTTGTCCGGTCCAGAGTAGGCAAGGGCTGCCGCGAAAGCGCCAGCACCGCCGGCTCGTGCCGCAGTTGCATGACGTACCGGTAAGCTTCGACGACTTCGTTGGCATCCGCCGGCCGGAGGACCACCAGGCCAGGAATAGCGCGCAAGGACGCGAGCTGCTCGACTGGCTGGTGCGTCGGTCCGTCTTCTCCGTCGCCCATCGCTTCATGCGTGAAGATGAAGATGGTAGGCAACTCCATTAGGGCCGAAAGCCGAATGGCGGGCCGTGCGTAATCGCTGAAGATGAAAAAGGTTGCGCCGAACGCTCGAAGTTTCGATAGCGACAACCCGTTCACGATAGCCGCCATCGCGTGCTCGCGGATGCCGAAATGGAGATTCTTGCCGCCGGGAGTCTCGGCCTGGAAATCGCCCGCGCCCTCGAACGTCAAAGTGGTCTTGTTCGAGGGGCCCAGATCCGCAGAGCCGCCGAGAAACCACGGAATGTTTTGCGCGAGCACATTCAGCACCTTTGCCGACGCATCCCGGCCTGCGATACCCTTTGCGTCAGCGGGAAAGGCTGGAAGGTTGCGGTCCCATTCAGCTGGGAGTTCGCGGCGCTGCATCAAATCAATCTCGGTGGCGATCTCGGGGTACTTTGTGCGATAGGCGTCGAGTAGCTCTGTCCATTCACCGCGGGCCTTCCCGCCGCGCGCACCCACTCCGGCCGCGAAGTGCTCATAGACACCGTCAGGCACCCAGAACCTGGCGTCTTCCGGCCACCCATAAGCGCGCTTGCACAGCCGGATCTCGTCATCGCCCAACGGCTCACCATGCGCGGCGGACGT
>DATAYL010000192.1:0-15265 GCA_036272575.1 Bryobacteraceae bacterium
TCAGTCGTTCCGTTGAATACATTCCCATTATTTGGCTGGCCACCCACCCTAATGGTCATTAGCTTATTACCTCGCGGGGAATACTTGATAATTCTTGAGCTACCAGCATCCATGGTCCATATATCCCCATGGGGATCGATACGGATGCTGTGCGGGATACTGTAATCACCTGTCCCCCATGAGTAAAGAACCTTGCCCTTGCTATTTAGAACGAGTATCGGGTCAGCTGCGTCACCCCGCTGTATTTCATAATCATGTCCTTTCCTGCCGTGGCCACACCAGAGACGGCCCCTGACTCCCAACCTGCCTTCGGTGGTTGGGCAGTAAAGATAACTCCTCGAAAGGGGAGCCTGGGCGAACGCTCAATGCGTGCGCGCAGATTGGTTGAAATCTCTTTGGCTGCTTCGTTCGCCTGTCTTGCTCCTACTAAGGTCGTCATGCAGAAGGCAAGAATGAAAGATGCGATGACAGTTCGCATGAACAATTGTATCGACGTGCTGACACGGCCCGCACATGGGATCAAGAGATGCCAGCCGATTTCTACAGGCAGGTCGGCATAGGGAAGCGAACCTGCGATTCCGCGCCTGCCTACCAGTTCCTCCCCGATCACGGGCTGCCCTTCCACAATCGGATTAGGGAAGAGTAGGCGACCATCCGGGAACAATTCGCGAGAAGTGCGTCTATGGGGACCATTCACGCGTGTACCTCGGCCGCAACGATGAGGCCACACGGCCGGCCGTTACGAGTATGACGGTCACGAATCCATAAGCGCGGCAGGCGGTGCCTTAAATATGAGATCCTAGGCAATTGCGAATGTCGTCGAAACATGGAGCTATCGAAAGTTCTTCATGACCATGATGTAGGACTCGTCGAGCCAGTACCCAATTGAACCAATCAACGCGGCTTTCTCAAAGAGAGAAGATATCTTCAAAAGGTCAGAGAGGATGGGTGCCACCGAGACAGCGGCTGGTAAGAAAGTTTCCGCGCTACGAGAAATGGAGCCGCCTAGAATGATTGCATTTGGTGCGAAGGGTAAGAGATAAGCCTCGATAACCAGACCGAGTTCCGTCCCGAACGCTGACATCGTATCAGCTGCTATAGCATTGACGCTGGAGTTAGTTGCGATCTCTTTGACCGACCGATATTGTCCTTTGCGATGTTCGTGCAGTCTTAGGATTCCGCGTGTGGAGATAAATTCCTCAACCGTACTGCCCTTCCAAGGAAGAAGGTGGAGATCGCAATTGTTGGGAAGGATCTTGGTCGCGGCAACAGCTCGGCCATCAATGGAAAATGCGGCGCCGATGCCCGTTCCTAAAGTGAGACCAGCCGCTTTGGGCGCGGATAAATCCCGAAGTTCACCAAGAAGAAAAGCATCTGCGTCGTTGAGAAACAGGACATCCTTTTCGTGAACCCCAAACCGGATGGCAAGATGTGCCCGGACATTTATGCCATACCAAGAAGCAAACTTATGTCGCAGCCATGAGACGCCATTGGGATAGTCGAATGGGCCGGGAATGGCCACTACGATTCCGGCCAGTTCCGAAGAGGAGTTTAGTGCGGAGAGGCTCAACCGACCGACTTCTTCTAATCGGTGAAATAGGTATGTTGCCGAGCCACACTCATCCAGATCGAGAGAAATCTTGGTTCCGTTGAAAGGATCGATGACCTTCACGGCTGTGGCCGCGATATGACTGCCGCCAATATCGAAGCTCAATATGGTTCGGTTATAACTTGAAGTCATCCGGTGGCTGAAATTGGAATCAGGGAGATTTCCGCGCATCTTTCGGGTACCTTCTGGAAAGGCATTGGTTGCATTTCGTACATGAGGGCCGAACAAAGGCTTTTACCGTAGTGCACGTCGTGCCGGGAAATCGATCTTAGGTAGAGCTTCCGTCTCCAGCCGAACTGCCGCGCCCCAATCGGTGAAAAAGCTGCGTCTGCATTTAAGTGAAGCCTCCGGACTGGTTCGCGACGCCAAGATTGCCAATCTCACCGTGAAAAGGGCTAAACACCTGACAAAGATCGTCATATGCGGAAAAGAAATTTTAACACCAGTCTTTTCATTGCTAAAAAACAATTTTTAGGTTTACAGTTCTCCTACTTCGAGTCTAACTGTGCATTTCGAACACCCGAAGCCTTGGAGGCGAACGGGTCGAGATGAGGCACTGTGATGACTTCGCAACGTTGGCAAATTCATGGCGGTGGACTTGCCTCCCACGGTTCGCAAGAAGATGGTGGCGTTTGTTCAGAGGACCTGCTTATGGAGAAATGGATGCGTGCCCAATCGATGCGTAGCCTGCAGTTATCCGCGGCCGACCTAGAGATCTGACCTTCACTACCATGCTGTAGGAGAAAAATGCACATCAAAACAATTTCCGTGGAGGACCGCCGATTCAAACTCGACGCTGGGGCGGGCTCGGATGCGGTCCACTCCAATCCGGTATATTCCTTCGCCGTGACGCAACTAATGCTCGATGCCGGTGTGAGCGGAACCGGATTGGTACTCACTATGGGCCGCGGCAATGAATTAGTGTGCGGCGCCATCGAGCACCTCGGCCTTCAATTAAAGGGAAGAGATATTGAAGAGCTTATGTCAGAGTTTGGCGAGACATTTCGAATACTCGCAGATGATGCTCAGCTTCGATGGCTGGGGCCCCACAAAGGCGTAGTTCATCTCGCTCTGGCATCCATTACAAACGCATGTTTCGATGCATGGGCAAAAACACGTCAGGTGCCGCTGTGGAAGCTCCTATTGTCGCTCTCTCCGGCTGAGATCGTCGCATTGTTGGACTTCAGCTACCTGGAGGAGGTACTCGACGCGTCTAGTGCTATAGAACTCTTAACTGCTCACATGCCTTCGCGTTCGGACCGGGAGTGGGTAATTTCCACCGGATACCCCGGCTACGATACCAGCGTTGGCTGGTATCAGTACAGTCTGGCACAAATCGAGGAGAGAGTTCGTCATAGCGTAGATGCGGGTTTTCATGCATTCAAATTGAAGGTCGGCGGATTGCTCGATCATGACCTGTCTCGTGCACGAGGATTGCGACGCATTGCTGGCGATAACGCCACCATAATGTTCGATGCAAACCAGCAGTGGAACTACCAGCAGGCATTGACGGCTTGTACTGAACTCGCATCGCTGACTCCGCTGTGGATCGAAGAACCCACCCACCCGGACGACATTGCCGCCCACAAATCTCTTGCGAACGCTGTTGAGCCCGTCGCTCTGGCTCTTGGGGAACATGTACCCAATCGCGTTATCTTCAAGAACTTCCTGCAAGCAGAGTGCGTCAAGTTTCTACAGCCCGATTGCACGCGCTTGGGAGGAGTGAGTGAGTTCGTAACCGTGAGCCTGTTGGCGAGGAAGTTTGGCGTGCCAGTTGTGCCTCATGTGGGAGACATGGGCCAGATTCACCAGCATCTCGTACTCTTCAATCATGTCGCACTTGGACATCCAAAGACGTTTCTGGAGTACATCCCCCATTTAAGTATGCACTTTGCAAATCCAGCGGTCGTCAAGGACGGACACTACCAAACTCCACAAGAACCGGGAAGCAGTAGCGACCTGCTAGGACAGTGAAAGTGACGACAAGAAGAAGGTTTTTCCAAATGGCTGCCCAAACCGCGAGTGCCGCGTTGTTGAGTAGTCATTGCGGCAACGCGTCAACTCCGGAGCAAGCGGACAGTGTCATGCCGCGCCGCGATCGGCCACTTCTGGATCTGCAGCAACGGTTTGTGGATTTGCGTTTCGGCATGTTCCTGCACTTCAATATGGCCACATTCCAGGACCGGGAATGGGGTGATCCCACGTCGTCTCCAAATCTCTTCCATCCCACTGCTCTTGATACGGATCAGTGGGCCGCGGGCGCACGATCGGCCAACATGACCTGGGGGTGCCTGACGACCCGGCATCATGATGGCTTTTGTTTATGGCCGACGAAGACTGGGGCCGCGAGCGTGAGGCAAACTTCGTATTCGACCGATGTCGTACGTGCTTACGCAAATTCATTCCGGAAAGCCGGCCTTCGGGTCGGGCTTTATTATTCGATCCTCTCGCTGCGAGACGATATTCGGCATTTCAATCTAACTCCAGTCAAAGTACAGCTCATTAAAGATCAACTAACGGAGCTGTTCACTGACTATGGGGAAATCGACATCCTGATCACGGACGGTTGGAATGCGCCATGGAGCCGCATCACCTATGAAGAAGTGCCATTCCAGGATATTTATGAGCACATCAAGAACCTGCAGCCAAACTGTCTGGTGTGTGATCTCAATGCTAGCCAATACCCTTCCGGTGGCCTCTATTACTCCGACGTGAAGGCGTTTGAGCAGAACGCCGGACAGAAAGTGCCGCACGACAGCGAGCTGCCAGCGCTTTCGTGTGTGACCCTTACCGATCAGTGGTTCTGGAAGGAACGTGATGTGAATGGGCATCTCAAGGCTGTAACGACCGTGGTGGATGATTGGCTTGTGCCGCTAAATCGTAGGTACTGCAATCTGATTTTGAATGCTCCCCCAACCCGTGAAGGGCGCCTTGCGCCGAACGTCGTCAACCGGTTGAAGGAGATCGGCATCGCCTGGGCGCATCCTGGGCCGATGACGAAACTGAGCGAGCACACTGTGATCACAACGCCGAACTTGGCGACGGGCAAGCCAATCCATGCTAGTTGCTACCCCGACGGTGTAGGCGCGGATGAGGCAAATGATGGAGACTTCCGATCGACCTGGTATATGAATGAAGGAGAAACTTCCGGGTGGCTGGAAGTGGATTTAGCGAAGCAGCAGAGCTTCAACGTGCTTTCGCTTGTTGAGCCTATCGGGCAGTGGAGCGACTACCCGCAGAGCCGCATTCGTAGTTACCGTTTTCAGCATTGGAACGGCTCGGGATGGATCACTTTTGCTGAGGGCGAAGTACCCGCTCCTACGACGATTCATCGCATTCCGCGCGTTTCATCTCGGAAGGTGCGGCTGCTCCTGGAGAGCAGTCAGAATATGCCCCACATTGCCGAGATTGGCATATATAACGAGCCCGACTAATCCAGCTTGCTCAAAATTTCGCCTGAACATCGCAAAACTGCGACTCGACAAGTCCTGACGTGAATTCGTAGAACGTTTCAGGATCGTATGCTCCTTCGGCATCTCGATGACCAGGAAACGCTTCCGTTTAGGACGGCTTGAACCCAAGCAGAAACATGCCGAAACGCAAATTCACAAACCGCTTCTGTAGATCGAGGAGTGGCCGATTACGGCGTACAGCCGTATGATGGGCTTGATTCAGATGCAGCAATGTCCCGATGCCCGCCAGCCAAGCAGTTGCAGCTTCGACCGCAATCGGAGAAGCGCTCTCCTTGTCGTCATCCTCGTTGCATACCTCAGGCAAGATCCAATCGCGCAGATTACAAAGGTCGTGACTGCATGATCATCTCGAGCCCCTTGCCCTCAGGATTGTTGCGCGTAGTACACGGCGCGTCGAAGTACATGACCGCTCTAGACTCCTGTGTGTAGCTCGGCCAAGGAGGAAGTCCGCTATGATTCGGATTTCCGGTGCGCGCGAAGCTGACCCACGCCGTACTCATTTGCTTCGACAGAACAAATGCCGCTGGATCGCCTGCACTGTAGTGGTCACAAATCTCTGCATTGTCAAAAGCAAAAGAAATCTCGCACGCATGGAAAGTGCCTGGGCGATTGTCCAACACTGGAGTGCGCCAGGAATAGATGTAGGAGTAAGCAGGAGCAGCGCCCAACGCGGACTTCCTCAACGCCTGCGTGAATGCCGGGATCCGCCATTGTGCTGTCGCTATGGTGGCGTAGAGGCTAAATGGCGTCGCATTCGGATAGTCCTGCCTGTACGCCGCGATGATGGCATCGGCGTCGCTGCCATACATCTCGTGCACTCTCCGGTTCATGTCCTCGGCCGTCAGAGTATCCGCTCCTGGATGGTCGAGTCCGCTCACGCTCTCGTTGAGGTTGGTGCCAGTGATCAATGGAACGTCGGCGGAGAACGCCGGCGCACCCGGGTCGAAAGGATGCATCGGAAGAGAGTGGCCGTCGACAGTTGGGCCCCACCCGCTTTCGCCAAAGGAATCACGGTAAGCGGGCTGTGGGCGCGCCGTCTTCCGAACGGCCTCCGCGGCAGCTCCGGACAGCTGGTCTACCGAGACCTTTTGCAATTTCCTCACCTCAGATCTCTGCAATCCGAGTTCGGCGAGGAGCGTTTCGGCCACGCGACGTGAATAATCGGGCGATAATGCTCTGACAAATGGTCCGCTCTGAATAATCGCGCGATGGAAAAGCCCCTTCGCCCCCGGCATGGCCAGCAGGGCCGCAACCTTGCCACCACCACCCGACTGGCCAAAGATCGTGACGTTATTCGGATCGCCACCAAACATCGAAATATGGGTGCGGACCCACGCGAGCACAGCCACCAGGTCCAGCATTCCCACGTTGGCCGACGAAGCGAAGTCATCACCACCGAGAGCCCCCAAGTTCAGATATCCGTAGACATTCAAACGATGATTGTGGTTCACGAGTACGACGTCGTGATTGCGCGCTAGGCTCTCCCCTTCATACGAAAGGAGGTCGTGGCCGCAACCACCAGAGAATCCACCACCGTGCATGTAGACCATCACGGGGCGTTTACCCGATGCATTGATCTCCGGCGTCCAAACATTGACACGCAAGCAGTCTTCTCCAGGCACGCGGATGGCGTACCCTCGATGAAGCAGGAAAGCATCTTCGTCCGCGCTCGCCAAGTTTTTGCCGTCAGTATTAAAGTGTGCAGAATCTTCCTGCGGACAAATCCGTCCGTACACCAATGCATTGCGAATGCCCGCCCACGGCTCCGGTTTTATCGGCGGCATAAAGCGGTTTTCGCCGGAGGTGGAAGCGCCATAGGGGACGCCTTTGAAGATGAAAACGCCGCCTCTTTCGAATCCGCGAACCTTCCCCGCACTGGTCTCAACTACTGTTGTTTGGTCTGAGGCAATGACCTTGCGTCGCTCGCAGGGTGCCTGCGATCCACCAAGCCCCACTCGCGGAGCAGCGTCCGGAGCTGCCGACGCGCTGGATAATCCGATCGCCGTGCTCGCAATCCCCGCACAGGACGCCGCAATCGCGCTCAATACTTTTCTTCGTTCTCTCGAACTTGGTACTGAAAGGTCTTTATAAGATTGTTTTTCAACCCTGTTCACTGCTCACTCCTCCTTAACATTTTGCGTTCCAGCGATTAGTAGTCGAAACCAGCTATTCTTGGTACCGCAACACTGAGGTACGAAGACACGCGAAGGCCACCCTGGCATGGAGATTGACAACCGATTTCGTACTGGTTTCAGGAACAGCCCTCTGCAAATGGTTCATGTGGTTCGTGCCATCGAGCGCAGGAGATAGCAGGTAGAGCATCAATTGTCCGCCGTTGACTTCAATCGAGTCGCCCACAACGTAGCTGGCAGCATCCGAAGCGAGAAAGACAATTACGTTCGCGCATTCTATCGCTTTACCCCCCGACCAATAGGAATCATTTTCGGCGAAATTCTTCATCGACTCAGAAAATGCCTCGGGAAATGGTGTGTCGATCACACCCGGGTTCACGCAATCTACCCTGATTCCACGCGAAACGCATTACGAACGAGGTGCGTACCGAGGTTCGTAACGGAGATCGTTGCTCTCGGCACGACAACTCCACTCGGATCTACGACGGTCCTTGTAATCAATCCGTTTGCGCTGACGCTCGTCCAAGGAGTCTATGAGAGTCTCCCCGAACAGCGACATCTGGCGCCAAGGTATCGCCTATAAAGAGTGAAATGGACCCATGCGATCACTTTTTATGATTGACACTGCACACTTCGCTCGCCTATGATCCCCGCCAACCAGGAAAGCAAGGAGTTCGGGACTTGGGCATCTCGGCCGCAACCCGATGGGTGCCGGCAGTAATCATGAGGACCTAGATCAAGGTCTTTTCGGAGGTCGAAGCAATGTACAAAGCTTTTTGGAGTCCGAGGGTGCCTAATATGAAGTTGTCAGTTGGGTGGTGGAAGACCTGCAGAGTATCTGCCCTCTGGCAAGCGTGTCTTCTAAGTAGCATCCTCTTGCTACCCGGCACAGGGTTTGCACAGCTATCGACGGCCTCGCTGAGCGGGGCTGTCCGGGATTCCAGCGGCGCGGTGCTTCCCAATGCCAAAATCGTACTGAGGAATGTGGATACAGGTGTGGAGAAGACAACCACTTCCAATGGTGCTGGCGCCTATCTCTTTCTGGATATCACCCCGGGTAGGTATACAGTTCGGGCGTCGTCTCAAGGCTTCGCGGAGCAGCAGGTTCCTCCGTTCACACTTACAGTCGCACAGGCCGCGACGATTGACTTTGGTCTGACCGTTGGTTCACAGAGCTCCGTAGTGACAGTTCATGGCGCTGCAACGCAACTGGAGACGTCAAGCGCTAGTCTCGGCACCGTCATCGGGACGCAGCAGGTGAACGATCTTCCGCTCAACGGGCGTGACTTTACTCAACTTCTTATCCTGAGCTCGGGTATATCTCCGGTGAACAACGGGCAGGGCGGTCCCAGCGGAGGCCAATATGCAACACCAGAGCCCATTAATCAGACATCCACAATTCCCTCCGTCAATGGACAGGGAAACCGATCCAATTACTTTTTCACGGATGGTCTGAGCAATTTCGGTGCCTTCCACAGTGTGTATGCGGTGCCGCCCATCATCGATGAAATTCAGGAATTCAAGGTCGTCTCTCACACAGACAGTGCGGAGTACGGGTCGGTAACCGGTGGGATCGTCAATGTAGTCACCAAGTCCGGCACAAACAGTCTCCACGGCTCAGCGTGGGAGTATGTCCGCAACGATATCTTCGATGCTCAGGCCTACTTCCTGCCACCCGGTACGCCCAGGACGCCCTATCACGAAAACGAATTCGGCGGAGCTGTCGGAGGTCCGGTTTGGCTCGGGAAACTGTACAACGGCAAAAACAAGACCTTCTTCTTCGGGGCATACCAGGGCTTCCGTTTCTCGCAGACCAGCAATACTCCGCGGAAAGTTCCAACTGCCGCGCAGCTCGCTGGAGATGAGAGCAGCTGGCCGACACAGATATACAACCCGTATACGACTATCCCGGATCCATCCCACCCTGGCCAGTACATCCGTCAGCCATATCCGGGGAACCAAATTCCTGTAGGTACTGCTCCAGGTGACATCAACCCTGACATGCAAGCTTACGCGAACTTCGTCTTCCCTGCGGCTGGGCCTGCATTTGATGCAAACGGAGATAATGTACTTGACACAACTCCCGAAACCCAGACGATCAACCAATGGACTGCCCGGATTGACCAAAAAATTGGTGCGAACGACTCAGCGTGGTTTCGCTATAGCCGCGACACCAGTGTAGAAAGTAGTTCCGGTGGCCTTCCCGGAATACCAAACGTCAACACTAATCCGAACAGGAACTATGGCGGCAGTTACGTACATGTCTTCAATCCCAGTCTCATTCTTCAGGGTGAATTCGGCCGAACGCTTGCCGGAGCCAACGCCTCAGCTTTCTTTACAAAAGGATCGGCAGACATCATTAAGCAGGTCGGGTTCGCACCGGGTTTTGCCGGTAATTACACCGCTGTAGGAAATTCAACAAGCCTTCTTCCGGAACTTAGTATCAACGGATATTCCAGCGCAACCGAAAACATATCGAACCACCCCGAGGTTCCGAGCTCTTTCCAATACAGTGGCGTTTTGACGAAGACATGGGGAAACCACGAGATTCGCATAGGTGGCGGATACATCAGCAATAAGTTCTTGTCTCCGATCGCCCTCGCAAACCTCACGTACGCCGCGCAAGAAACCGCGGACACAAATCCTCTGGACACCGTCAATACCGGCGACCCAGTCGCCTCCTTTCTTATCAACGCTCCAGACTCAGCTCAGCGGCGCAACGTCGACTCGGAAACGCGTCCAGGCGGTGTCATGAGCGACTTTGTGCAGGATAACTGGAGAGCTACCCCGAAGTTGACGATCAACGCGGGGCTTCGCTACGATGTCACATTTAATCCACCCTATGGGACCAGCAAGCAAATCGGTCAAAACGGCGGGCCAGAAACAGGTGACGTAGATTTTGGCAACGGCACCTATATCGTGCAGTGGCTCCCTCCTACCTGCGCTGTGCGCGGCCAGGCGCCTTGCATTCCCGGAAGCGGTACGCTTCCGGCGAACGTCGTTGTGTCTCCAAACAAGAAAATAATTCATAACACCTACACAAATCTGGGCCCCAGTTTCGGTTTTGCCTATAAGGTGACGGATCACACAGTCGTTCGTGGAGCTTTCGGCATCGTCTATGACAATTGGTCAGGTGTATTACAAATTGCACAGAATATCGCCGGACTATGGCCTGACATTGGTCAGCAGCAAGCCGTTAATTTGAACGTGCCGAAAACAAGCTCTGCAAAGCCGACAATTACATCACAGGATCCGTTCGCAAGCGCAGGCAATAGCTTCTTTCCGGCGCCTACCCCATTCGCTCAGGTCGGCTTTATGTACGACCCGAATCTAAAGAACCCCTATTCGGAACAATGGAACTTCGGCATGCAGCAACTTCTTTCCTCGTCAACCACAGTCACGGCGAATTATGTTGGTTCGTCCTCGCACCGGCTTGATGTTGGCGGCATGTACAACACCGCGCTTACGCCGGGACCTGGCGACCCCCAGGCACGCGCGCTGTATCCCTACATTGCCCCGACGTATTATGACCGCAGCGCAGGCAATGGTAATTACAACGGGCTACAGGTCACGCTGGAGAGAAGGTACACCAGCGGTTTCTCGTACGGAGTGGCCTACACCTGGTCAAAGTCCATCAATGTCGGAGGCGACGGATATTTCGGTGTTGAAGGCGGCGCTCCGCAGGACCCCTATCACCCGGCTCTTTATGATCGGTCTGTGTCAGGACTTGATTTAAGGCACATTTTAGCTGTGAACACGCTTTACGATATTCCTGTTGGGAAGGGAAAGACATTTTCCACCAAGAACGGCGTGCTCGATTACATCCTGGGGAACTGGCAGGTTAACAATTTGTTCCAAACCCATTCGGGCATTGCTTTTACTCCCGCCATCAGTAGCGATATCGCGAATATCGGGCAAGGGTTTTTGACTACTGAACATTTGAATAAGGTGGGAAGCAACGGAATTTCGCACAGGTCCGCAGGGGAGTGGTTCAATACCGCAGATTATGCCGCGCCGCCGCTTTACACCTTCGGCACGGCCGGGCGCAATTCCATTCTGGGCCCCCCCTTTTGGAATCTGGATACGTCACTCTTTCGCCAGTTCCCGGTGGGAGAAGGGCGAAGGTTTGAGTTTCGAGCCGAGGCATTCAATGTGTTCAACAACGTAGACCTGGGGCAGCCCAATAGCGACCTCAATAGCGGATCAGCCTTCGGTACGATCAACACCACCGCAAATACAGCGCGACAGCTCCAGCTCGCGGGGAAGTTTATCTTCTAGATGGCCGCGTTGTTGTTGTGAGATTGCAGGGTAGAAGGCCCCCGAAGAGGCCCTTCTCGTTCCCGAGGCACGCTTGGGGTTCAGCGTTCTGCGGACGGAGTTCGGATGACGAACCGGTGCAAAACCAGGCCACAGTACGCCTCGTGAGCGGGACTCTGCGGCGGAGTAAGACGTTGCCACCACCGGATCTTGTTTTCGTAACTTATCGGCGTGGTTCATGCAACACCGGAGGGATGTTCCAGGGGAAATACATCTGCGTGTACTGAGTGCGGTTCGTGAAGAGGGTCGTACGAGGACGAATGCTATTCTCGCGCCGAAAAATCCGTAACAAAGCGTTGCAAGGCGAGGGTGCTCCCCTCATTCGAGCAATATGGCGGACTGGCAAGAACAATCGCTTTCGCGCTTTAGCACTGATGGTTGTATGCTGCGCTCTTAGCCTCGGCTCGATCCTCGCGACCGTGGCAGAGGCGGCTCAGCCTTCGAGCGAACTCCTCGAGCAAGGCCGAGAGCTGCTTGAGGCAGGAAAGCTCGCTGAAGCCGAATTGATCCTGGATCGCGCTGCGAAACTCGCTCCCACTGATGCGACAATCCTCACTCTGGATGCAAAGGTCAAAGGCCGGCTGGGCGAGTACACCAGCGCCGTCGATCTGCTCAAGCGCGTGATTGGGCTGACTCCGAAGTCCGCCCAGGCGCACGTTGATCTTGCGATCGCTTTCGCTGACTCTGGCGACCTTGACAGCGCCCTGGCGGAAACGGCAACTGCAATCTCTATCGCTCCTGGTCTGGCGATCGCGCATTTGAATCGGGCACGCATTCTCAGCGACATGAAGCAGGATCGCGAGGCTGCCGAACAGTTTGCTTTTGCCGCCCGGCTAGCTCCGGGCAATCCGGACTGTTATTTCTACTGGTCGCTGGCCGAGCGGGCGCAGGGGAACCTCACTAAAGAAACGGAATTGCTGCGGAAAGTCGTGAAGCTACAGCCAAGAAACGTCAGGGCTCATATCATGCTCGCAAATAACCTGCTGTATCAGGATCAAACCGGAGAAGCTGTAGCCCAGCTTCGCTTCGCCCTCGCGATCGATCCCAATTCAGCGCCAGCCATCTATAAGCTTTCGCGCGCTCTTCTGAAGACCGATCCAGAGGAATCAAAGAGGCTGCGCAGCCAATTCGACCGGCTCAAAGCGCAGAACTCTGTTCTCGATCAGGCCAAGGCGCTCGCGAATCAAGCTTTCCACGCATTTACGCTGCAGGACTGGCGCGAGTCAGTCCGCCTTTTTAGTGAAGCGGTGGAAACCTGCGGAGATTGCGAGATCGAGAGCACGCTGCACCGTGATCTGGGCTTGGCTCTCTGCCGGGACGGGCAGATTGAACGGGGCGGCGAGGAACTACGAAAAGCGCTCGCGCTCAACCCCGAAGATCGGGACGCCGCGAAGGCCCTGGAAACGATTCGCGCAATGAATAAGCGTAATGAATAAGACCGAGTGAACGAAGACCGCCGCCGGATCTGGAGAACTATCCTATCTGCCTGTGGTGCAAGTGAAACCGCAGCAAAATGGGTCGAAACCTTGCGACAGCACCGCTCTCAAGTACACGAGTTGTCCGGTCATCATCCCGTGCGCTGGATGCTGATTACAGTCTTGGCAATCACAGCATTTGGCCAGACCGGGAATCGATTCCAGCGTGCAAAGCCGTCAATGCCTCAGAGCGACGCGGTTCAAGCCTCGACCGAAAACGATGGTTACGTCGGATCGCAGGCCTGCGATGAGTGTCATTCCGAGATTTATAGAAAGTATATGCAAACGGGGATGGGTCGCTCCATATCGTCAATATCCAGCGTCTCGCCTGCTCTCCTGCAAAAACTCCACGTGCCGGCTGCGTATTCCAATCGGCGGCTTGACCGGCACTACGACGTGATCGCCCGGGATGGGAAATTGTACGAAACTGAATATGCGCTGGGTGAGAGTGGTACAGAGATCTTCCGCGAGGAGCATCAGCTCGAATGGATCGTCGGCGCAGGCGCAAATGGAATTGGCGGCATCGTCCGACGGGGCAATTATCTCTTTGAGGCACCTCTCACCTTTTACACCCGCACCAAGACGTGGGAGATGTCGCCAGGATATGAATCGACGGACGTCGGATTTAGCAGGCCCATTCTTACAGCATGCCTCAACTGTCACAGTGGCCGCTCGAATCCGATCTCTGGAAGCGAAGGGCGCTACCAGAATGACGTGTTCTCCGAGCTGCCGATAGGTTGTGAAAATTGCCATGGTCCGGGAGCGGGCCATATAGCTGCGGTGACAAACGGGGCCATGGGAAAAGTGCGAAGCGTCTCGATTGTGAATCCTGCTCGCCTGCCTCCAGACCTCGCGAACGATATCTGCATGAAATGTCACGAGATTGGGGATGAACGAATCCTCAAGCCGGGCAAAGAATACAAGGACATTAGGCCCGGAGAGCCTCTGGACAATACGCTGTCGATTTTCATGACGCCTCCCACGCGCGAGGCCCCGCCCGACAAGGATCATCTCCAGCATTACTATGCCATGACTTTGAGTAAGTGCTATCGCGCCAGCGGCGGCCGTCTGGCCTGCATAACCTGTCACGATCCTCACCTGGAACCTACGAAGGAAGAGGCCCCGGCCTTTTTCAATAAGAGATGTATGAGCTGCCACACAGACCAAAGCTGTAAGCTACCAAGTGAGGCGCTTCAGCAAAGTATTCCGCCCAATAACTGCATCGGCTGCCATATGCCTAAGCGCGAAGTGGGGTTCCTCGCACATTCCAGCCTTACGAACCACCGCATTGTCACCCAAGCCGATGAGCCCTTTCCGGAATCCGCGTTTTCACAGACCAATCCCGCTCTACGCGATCTTGTCCATCTCAATCCTGCGCCGGGAAAGCAGAATGTCGCTCCTCCGCTCCTTACGCTGCTGCAAGTCTATGGAGAACTAGCTGCGCAAAAACCAGAATATGTACTGTCTTACAATAGGGTTCTAGATCAGCTTCAACTGAGGGATCCAAACAACGCCTTGGTACAGGCGGCGTTAGGGCGCAGATGCCTGCAAAGTGGAAACTTGCAAGAAGCCATCGGTCACCTGAAACAGTCTTTGTCAATCGGAAAGCCGCAAACTGCGGTCTACTCCGACCTCTCAGAAGCTCTGGATAACTTAGGCCAGCGCGAGGAAGGTCTCGTCCTACTTCAGAAGGCGATTCAAGAAGACCCCTTCAATCCGCTGGTGCAAAGATCGCTGATCTTTCGACTCATCGCTTTAAAGCAATACGCGAATGCGCGAGCAGCCATGAACCGTTACTCCGAAGTCTTTCCACAAGACTTCTTCATGCGGCAGAAATTCGCCGTCGCAATGGAGGCTACCTCTACGCAATGACAAACAGTGACTCTCTATCGGGCGGCAACTAAACATCATTGTGGGCTAGACGTGACATCAAGTGGTACCGACGATGAAAGGCTGATGTGGATGAAAGAGATGACGAAGGGTCCACTTGCGCCGGGGGACATCAGCCGGCGCAGGTTCTTAGGCACAACTCTTGCGGCGCTTTCGGTCGGCATCGCTTCGAAAAAAGGACTTGCAGGCGGAGCGGAGCTTAGCGCCGAGCCGAAAGTTGGCCGGATTCCAACGCTGGACGAACTGATGACCGGGTGGTTGGACTGCAGCCAGTTGGCTCATATGCCCTCCCTACATAACTTTCATGAGATGGCTGCCTGCGCACCGGACTTGGTGGGCGTGAACTTTCTTCCCGGCGGCCAGCTCTAT
>DATAYL010000193.1:0-2426 GCA_036272575.1 Bryobacteraceae bacterium
AGCTTTGGCATACACTCCTTCCGACTCATAGCGGCCGCGGACATCCTGGTAGACGAAGATGTAGCCGGACTCATCGAACTCACGGGAAGGGCCAACCATTGGACGATAAGCGTCCGGACCATAGGGAGCGATGGAGTAACAAGTGCGGGTGAGCAGGAACGGATAGGTCTTGGAGGTGTCCTTGGGAGCGTAGACGATAGTGAAGAGGGTGACGCCATCGCGCATCTTCACGTGGTACTCAGTCTTTGTGTAGTGCGCGCGAACGTCGAACGGCACGCTTTGACTCGCCGGTGTACCTTGTGCAGCCTGAGTGATGGCCGCCGGGCACAGAACGAGAAAGAGCGCAGAGGCGGCAAGTTTGGAGTGCAGTGAAGAACGCATGTCTGATGGATCCTTTCATGAACATCTAGCCGGGCTGATGCGAGGCGCCCACCGAATGAAGCGGAGTGGCAATCATTTTGGCGGCGATTCGAACCTGAAGCAAGTTCGAAAAATTGATAGCTTTATAAGTCCGGCGATGAGGACTTCACGCGACGGTCCGGTTTGGCTGGCTATTCCGGATTTCTCTTCTGGACATATCCTCTGGACTTCTAAAGATGGCCATATTTTTGCAGGGCAGCCAGCAGTGGAAGTCCGGCGATGATCTCTTCTCTTGCACCACTTTCAGATCGCGACCACTCGATTACCTTGGCGGTTATCTCAGGCAGGAGTTGCTCGGGAATCGCGATGACTCCATCCGCATCTCCTACAATGATGTCGCCCGGCATCACTGTGAACCAGTCTTGGAGAGCTCCGCGGATCCTCACTTCGGTCTGCGAAGCAGTGACGCGCCATCTTCCGATACCCTGCGCCGGCGTCTTGTACCTCGCGACGACAGGCATGCCGCACTGCTCCAGGAACGACGCGTCGCGCACACCGCCATCGACGACAGCGGCGACACATCCGCGCGCACGCATCGCGCTTGCCAGCAGATCGCCGAAGCAGCAAACGCCTTTCGCGTCCATGCTGGACCACACGGCAACGATACCCGCAGGCATGGCATCAATGGCGGAAAGCTTCGCCCTGTCTCCACCCTCAAACTGGATGGGCTCGCCGGTGATGGTGTAGGCCGGTCCGGCAAAGGTCGAGCTGGTTCCAATCGGCTGCAAGCTGTTGTCGAAGACAGGCGGCAGCAAATGCAGCGAGTCGAATACGTCGGAGATGACGGCTGTACCGGCCAATTTGAGTGGCTCGAAGCTGGTCTGCATGTTGGGCTCCTCTCACTTGAATAGATCTTCCGCGTCCTCATTCTTATGGGTTAGCTCCTGTTGAGCAAATTAGAAATATTTATGAGCGACTCAGTTTCATAACTGAGGCAGCGCGCTGCTGATGACAATGCTTGAGAATAACGGCGCTTATAGGTTTAGAACAATTACTCATTGGACTCCGCAGGCCTGCTCGACTTAGATTCAAGCTGCCTTATAAGTTCCGAGCAGCACGTCAACCGCGATTCCACCCCTTCGACCAACGGGAGCAGTATGATTGTTTTTCTTTCAGAGAACGATGTCCAGACAGCCATTACGATGCCAGAGACTCTGACGATCGTTGAAGCGGCCTTCAGAGATTACGCGCTTGGACAAGCCACCCTGCTGCCTCGCGTGAGCCAGATTATGCCAGGAACCACTGGGTTGTTTCGCATTCTGGGCGCTACGCTTCCTCGGCACGAGATGTTTGGCTTGAAGACGCTCACGGGCTTTCCCGGCCGGCGGCTCGACCATGAAGTTTACTTCGCGATCCTGCTTTTCGAGATGGGAAGCGGAGCACTGAGAGCGGTGATCTCCGCGAATTACCTGACGGGTCTGCGGACTGGCGCTGCCAGTGGAGTTGCGGCAAAGTACCTGGCCCGCGCCGACGCGAGTTCGCTGGGTATCGTAGGAGCCGGCGTGCAGGCCTGGTACCAGGCGGAGGCGCTGTGCGCCGTACGCGACATTCGCACCGCCAAGGTATTCTCCCGGAACAAAAGCAAAGCTGAAGCATTTGCTTTACGTCTGCAGACCATGCTGTCCGTGGATGCGGTAGCCGTGGACAGCGCCGAAGAGGCTGTGCGGGACAGCGACCTGGTGATCGCGGCGACGAGTTCCTCCGAACCCATCATCCAGGGCATGTGGCTTAAACCAGGTACGCACGTCAGCGGAATAGGCGCCAACACCCCGCCCAAGAAAGAGTTGGATCCAACCTGTTTTGAGCACGCGCGTGTGGTCGCAGATTCACGGGAGCAGGTCCTCGCGGAATGCGGTGATCTTCGGGAGGCCATCGAGGGCGGAACTGTAAAGGCCGATGTGGTGTATGCCGAACTCGGTGAACTGGCAGCCGGCCTGAAAGAGGGCCGTGCCTCCGCCGAGGAGATCACCATCTTCAAATCAGTAGGAGTGGGGCTCCAGGATATT
>DATAYL010000194.1:0-3353 GCA_036272575.1 Bryobacteraceae bacterium
CCGATCCGTTCATACCTACCTTCTGGCCGTCACGCGTTCCGAATAACGTGATCACGGAGGAGCAGTACCGGACTATAACTGATTCGAACGCGTCGCCGGAAGCACGTATGAAGGCATTCAATACGCGGCCGTATTGGCTACGACATCTTGATTTTTCTAGACCATACGTGGAACAGATCACAACGATGATTGGCTCGTTCGGCGATTTAGGTTTGATTCTGAAGCGCGAGACTGGAGAGGAAGGGCTTCCTCCATTTGTTTACGTGGAAACTCTGCCCGAGCAGAAGAAGTTGCTCCCAGCGACCGCTCCGGCCGTCCCGGACCCGAAAAAGCCATCCGTCAGCGAGGAGTTTGCGCGGGCACGGTTCGGAGGGCTACGGCGGCGTTAATTTCACATCGGTGCATTGAATGAGAAAGGCCAGAGCTATGCCGTTGGCCCCGCGAGCGAGATCCACTTAAGGCTGGCTATGGGTTTGCTCGGAGATCGAGGACGGATGACGGGGCGCTCTGGACATTACTGATCGAGACCAACTTGAACGAAGTGCCGCCCACGGCTCGGGACACGGCTTCTCGCGGCGTATTATTAGGAAGTTGGCTGAAATGAACCGTACTTCACAGGACTTCCCGGTGCGAATACGCTTAACCTCAAACGCTGATGGCATTTGCGGATGTATTCCCGGCCGTTAGAACCCGCTTTCGGACAATCTCACCATAGCCGACCTCACGTCCTTGTAACCTCATTCGCGTCGGGCTAGAAGCCGATGCGAAGAGCGAGCGCTGCCTAGGTACATGGATCCCTCGCTGATGTCGTCAGCGCAACGGCCTTCAAATGACCATCCCATCGACGGCTGCACTTTCTAGTCTGCCCGCAAAGCCACCATGGGATCGATTCGCGAAGCTTTGCGCGCCGGCAGATAACCCGCCAACAGCGCGACCACCAGCATAACGGTCGAGGCTGCCGCAAACGTGAATGGATCTCGGTACGTTACGCCGAACAGCAACCCGCTCAGTGCCCGAGCCAATCCCAACGAAGCTGCCGCGCCAATCAACAACCCAGTCGTCGCCAACCCTAGTGTCTGTGTCACGATCCGCCCCTGGACTCCTTCAGGCGACGCGCCTAGCGCCATGCGAACACCAATCTCCTGTGTCCGCCGCGTGATCGCGTACGAAATCACTGCGTAAATTCCGAGCGAGGCTAATACCAAGGCAAAGGCTGCGAACCCCGCCAGCAGCACTACGATAAACCGCCGGGGCGAGACTGCTCGATCCACAAGCTGCGTTAGTGGCTGCATGCCACCTTTCGGCAAGTCCGGCACGTACGGCCGCAGACTTGGCTCCACGCTCGCGTCTAGGGCGGCGGGGGGCAGCGTGGCGCGCACGACCAAGTCCACAGACCCCCAATCCTGACATTGCCGGATCGGCAAATACATCTCGGAGCCGGAACTCTGCTCAAGCGCGACGTGCCTAACGTCGCCAATAACTCCAACTACCTGCCGATCGACTCCGCAGTCGCCGATGATAAATTTTCCGATTGGATCCTGGCCCGGCCAGAGTGTGCGAGCCATGGTTTCGTTAATCATGATCACGGGGGTCGCGCCTATCGCAGTATCCCGTTCGCTAAGGTCGCGCCCCTCCTTCAAAGTCATGCCCATCGCTTTGATGTAGCCTTCACTCACGACACGTACGAAGGCGCTCGGATACTCTCCGTCCTTATACGTTTGTCCTTTTGCTGGCGATCCCCAACTGCGGTTGTGGCCCAACGGCAGAACGTCTGTCAGACCTGCCGCCTGCACCCCCGGTATGGCCCTCACCCGGCGCAGCACCTCACTGAAGTATGCGTTCTGCTGCGCTTGCGTCTTGTATTGCGAGCTTGGATCGATGCGCCAAGCCGCCGCGCTTTCCGGCCGGAATCCGGGATCCACTTCCAGCACGCGCAAGAAGCTGCGGATCAGCAATCCCGCGCCTACCAGCAGCACACACGCGAAGGCGATTTCCGCGACAACCAGCACGCCGCGGGTCCAGGTGTGCCCTTTGCCCTCATTGGTGCCGCGTTGCGCCAACGAAGCGCTTGGACGGATTGCTACCGCCTGCAGGGCTGGGGCCATCCCCAACACCAAGCCCGTGACCACCGTCGCCAAGAGTGTGAAGCCCAGCGCGCCCGCGTTCACGCGAACACTGCTCAAAAGGGGAATGCTAAATGCGTCCAAATGCGCAACCGCGCGCGTTGCACCCACTGCCAGTACCAATCCCAGCGCCGCTCCGCCAAATGTAAGCACAATACTTTCCGTCAGTAACTGACAGACCAGACGTCTCCGCCCTGCCCCAAGCGCGGTGCGAATCGCCATCTCCCTCTGCCGTGTTGCCGTTCGGGCCAGCAGCAGATTCGAAAGGTTCGCGCAGACTATTAGCATCACGACCCCGACTGAGCACGCCAGCACCAGCAGCGCTGGCCTCACCCGGCCGCTCACATGTTGCGCCAAAAAAGTCAGCTTGGGATCGAGTCCGTTACTGCGAGGGTGTTCAGCCGTGATGCGCGCTCCCAATATGTCCGCCTCAGCCTGCGCCTGTCCAATGCTCACGCCCGGCTTCAGGCGTCCCACCAGTGCCAACGTGTTTCCCCAGCGATCTGTCTCCTTGCTGAGCGCAAAGGGCGAAAAGAGATCGATGTGTGTGCCGGGCGCAAATACCGCGGCAAAATCGAAGGAAGCCGGGAGGACTCCTACGACCGTTACCTCCGCATCATCCAGCCTGATTGTCTTGCCCACCACCCCAGCATCGGACGCAAAACGCCTCGCCCATAGGCCATGGCTCAAGAGCACCGCCTTCGGTCCATTCCATTTGCATTCTTCCGCGCTGAATTGCCTCCCCAATTGTGGCTGCACGCCCAGCAGCGGGAAAAAGTTCTGCGATACTGGCACAGCGCTCAGCCGCTCTGGTTCGCCGTCGCCCGTCAGCTTGCTGTCGCCTACGCCATAGAAGGCAAAATACCCGGCGATATCGGAGAACGAGCTGTTACGCTCGCGCAGATCCAGTAAGCGCCCGACCTGCACCGTAGCGCCCGATAAATCGCCGTCTACTTTAGTTCGGTTTGCAATCCAGACAAGACTACTCGGATCTTTAAACGGCAGCGGCCGCATCAGTAGCGTATTTAGCACGCTAAAAACGGTTGAGCTGGCGCCAATGCCAAGTCCGATAATCAGGATGGCAAAAGTAGTAAACCCGGCATCGCGCCGCAAAATACGAAACGCATAGCGCAGATCCTGCGGAACGCCTTCTATGAATACCCGGCCGCCCATATTTGTCATGGTACTTCGTGGCTTTCTGTGTTCGGACTGCCTCGTCCTAAATCTTCT
>DATAYL010000195.1:0-10128 GCA_036272575.1 Bryobacteraceae bacterium
ACAAACAACGTGGCTGTCTGCCCCGTCTTCTGATCGACATAGCTGCGCGATAACAGATCGTCGGCCTTCAACACGTCCAGCGACTCTTTATCCACCTGCAATTCCTGCGACATGGTCCACGGCGAGTTCTCAAGCGCGAACTGCGCCAGCGGTTTATGCGGGGGAGTCTTTTCCGATCTCGAAAATCCGTAAAAAGCTGCGGCTTGTAACAGCAGCACAATACTGAGCACCCTCGCGCTTTTGGTCCGCCAGAAATTTGTCATTTACTGCCGCTCGCTTTCCCTGCTTTCGCCGCCAGATTAATCAGTCGGTGCGTCACTACTAAAGCCACCATCGCCACGATAAAAACGATGTAGCCTTCTGTTTCATGATAAGCGCCTTCGGCAAACTTGGTGTTCACCTCCGAAAGCATCCCCGTCACGCCCACGCGCACCCCATTCGCCGCAATGGCAATCGGAACCGTCGCGATCAGCAACGCCCACCTCATCCAGACGCGCTTGTCCATGAAGTAAGCGTAAATCAGCGAAAGGAATGCTAGCGACATCAACGACCGAATCCCGCTGCAAGCTTCCGCAATATCCAGCGTCTGGCTGGGCAGCTGTAGCGTATTCCCCGCCCGCAGTACCGGAATTCCCACCAGGCTGATCAAAGCTTCGCCTAGTCGGCTCGCCAGCATCTGCAGCTTCAAAGTTAAAACCGCATAAATGATCGCCGGAATCGGAATCATGAAAAGTAGCAGGATCAGCGGAAACGCCAAAATCTTCACCCACTTGGTTCCGCCCAGATACAGCAGCACACCTACCAGCGCGATGACGAACGCCAAACGTGCGGTGAACAGTTCTGCCCCGAGCGTCCCCGCCAATGCTTCGGCCGCCGCAAAAATCACCAGGAACAGACCCCACGCATTCGGTTGGCGTGGTGTCGATAACAATTCGTCGCGCCTCTGCCAGGCGACGAACGCTGCCACCACTGGTACAAAGAACCCATGCGACATGTTCTCGTCGGTAGCCCATTGCACGGCCATTCGATAGAGAATCGGCGCATAGCAGATCAGCAGCAGCGTCCCAAACCAGGCAATCGGCTGCCACGGAATACTCGCTCGTGTAGACGGCTTCGCGTCCGACGGAGCTGACGGCGCGCTTACCATCGGTTTGCTAATTTTCCTCGCTCACGGCTCATCGTCCGCCCCATACCCCTTTTGTTCTACCAATCCACCCGGCCCCGGAAACCTGGGACAATCCTCAGCTTTGCACGCCTCTGAAACTTGGAGCAGCCCATGATTGAGGTGTCCGACTCCACTCGAAACCTCTCACGTCTCACTCACATCCTTCGATCTACGTAGCGTGTTAAACCAGATCTACTGTATCGAACTGAGTAACGGATCGGCCACCCGAATTTCGTGTCTGCCTTTCGCGTGGCATTTCCCCCTCCTTCGACCTCTCCCCCTTACCATGAATGTAAGCTGATTTGAGTCACTTACGAAATATGCTGACTGCCTCACTCGGACGTTGGAGGCGACTCGTTCGTTACGCGGGCCCGTGGTTTCTTCTTGGTGCGCTCTTGCCCCTTCCCGCCCGCTGCCAGAATTTCTTCCCGCTCTCCGCTGTCAAGCCAGGCCTCAAGGGCGTCGGCCGTACCGTCTTCGCCGGCGATCGCATCGAAGAATTCCAGGTCGAAATCCTCGGCGTCCTCCAGGACATCACTCCGCAGCAGCAAATCATCCTCGCCCGGCTCAGCGGCGGCCCTTTGGCTGATACCGGCATTTTGCAGGGCATGAGCGGCAGCCCGGTCTATATCGACGGCAAACTGCTCGGCGCGGTCGCTCTCGGATTCCCATTCTCCAAAAGTGCTATCGCCGGTATCCAACCTATCGAAAGCATGATCGCTGAGGCTAACTCCGCTCCAAAAATCGCTTCCCACTCTCTTCATCTTTCGGCGGCCCCCGCTATTTCCTGGTCTTCTTTCCGCCACGACCCGATACTCTCTTCTGCCAATATCCCTGCCGATACAGCATTTTCCACGCCATTCGGCAGTTTGACCCGTATCGGCACACCCGTCTCCTTCGCTGGTTTCACATCCACTACTCTTCAGACGCTCGCCGTCGGCTTTCGGACTCTGGGCTTTGTGCCGACGCAGGGGATTGCGTCCTCACATAAACCCACTAGCCACGTCGAAACTGAGCCGCGCGCATCAGCAACCGGTGTCGTCCCAGGTTCTATGATTAGCGTCGGATTGCTCACCGGTGACCTCAACATTACAGCTGACGGTACCGTCACCTACGTCGATGGCCGCCGCGTGTACGCATTCGGTCATCGCTTTCTCGATGCCGGGACTACCGATCTTCCCTTCGCTCATTCCGATGTCATCGCTCTGATTCCGAATCTGAACACGTCCTTCAAGCTCTCTGTTCCACGCGCCTGGGTCGGCTCCATCGTGAGCGACCGCTCAACGGCCGTTGCTGGCGAAATCGGCCGTTCAGCCCATACCATCCCCTTAACTGTTACAGTTCACTCCACCGCCACCGGTACTCACCAATACAAATTTCAGGTCGTCAACGACCGTTTTCTGACGCCCTTCATTACCCAGGCGGCCCTATCCTCCCTACTTGACGCAACCGAACGTACTCTCGGTCGCGGCACCATCCGGCTCACTGGTACCGCCGAATGGGACGATCACCTGCCCACCCTCGCCATTCGAGACACTTTTGTCAGCGATAGCGGTCTTGTCCAGCAAGCCTCGACCGATGCCGTCGTGCCGCTTGGATTCGTCCTCGGAGCCGGCTTTGATGACATTCATCTTAAGCAAATTTCCTTCCAAATCGAAACCAGCGAGACCAAGAACCAGCTGCATTTGGCGCAAGCCTGGACCTCGGCCCACGATGTCCGGCCCGGCGACTCGTTCGGCATCACCGCGCTGCTCGAAGGGGAAAACGGGCTCCAGCTGGTTCGCACGCTCACTTACCGCGTTCCCTCTGGAGCTCCTGCCGGGCCGCTAAACCTAACTATCAGTGACGGCAACACGCTCAACTATCCGGAGTTCGCCGGCTTGAGCCAGTCGTCCGCCCATTCCCCCGGCGAATTGATTCAACTAATCAACGCCTTTCGCGACAACGACGCGGTTTACGTGCGTCTATGGCGAGCGCAGCCGGCGTTCACTATCTCCGGCCCTTCTCCATCCGGCGAACTGACCGATCCGCCACCCTCTGCCGCCCTGATTCTCTCCGATCCCTCTGACTCCGCAACCACCAACCCCTCCCTCACCATTACTCGAGGCTCGGAAGTGGATCAGCTATCTGCGTCGGTCCCCGGCTACGTCGTGAGCGGCGCCAAAACGCTGCAGGTGGAAGTGAAGGAATAGGCCCGGATCTCCCATGCTTCGCTTTCTTCTGTTCTTTTTCGCTTTCTCGCTCACTCTGCCAGCCGCCACCAGCACCGCCTGGGAAGTGAGCGGCTTCAATGATCTGCTGAAAGGGCGTCTCAGCGGCTTAGCGGTCGATGCTAACGGGCGGCTGGGAGCCGGCCCGGCCGTCCGCTGGAGCGCCCCGCTCGATCAGCCCGCCTTCTGGGCTATGGCACCCGGCCCCGATGGCGCAATCTATGCCGCCACCGGACATAGCGGCAAGATTTTCAAAATTACGCCCGACGGCAAGTCTTCCCTTGTTTGGACCGCTCCCCAGTCCGAAGTCTTCGCGCTGTGCTTCGATCACGCCGGCCGTCTCTTCGCCGCCACCTCACCCAACGGCGCTCTTTACCGTCTCTCGGCCGGAAAAGCGGAACTCGTCTGGCGCTCCGCCGCCAAATACATCTGGGCTCTTCAGCCGTCGCCCGATGGCTCAATCTTTCTGGGCACCGGCGATGGCGGCCGCGTCTTCCGCTACGATGGCCGCGCCGGGACCGGCGTCTATTACGAAACCGGCCAATCGAATGTCACCTCACTCGCCCTCAGCCCGTCCGGACATCTGTATGCGGGCACCGATCCCAATGGCCTGCTTTATGACATCAGCGCCGCCCGCCGGGCCGCCGTCCTCTACGATTCGTCCTTACCCGAAATTCACTCAATCGTCGTAGCCCCCGATGGCACGGTTTACGCGGCCGGCATGGGGGGCGCCGTAGCCAGCCGTACCGCTGCCGGCCTGTCCGCCGGCATCCAAACTGGCAACACGCCTGTAGTCACGAGCCCGCCGACCGTCATCACAGTCACCGCCGATAAATCGAACGGTGTTCCCTCCGACGATCAGGCCGCCCACGTGGCCGACAACGCGCGCAATACCCAGTCCCCGGCACCCACCTCCTCCGGTACTACGACCGGCGGCGTCACCGAAGTCGCAGGCGTCGAGAAATCGGCGATCTATCGCATTCGAACCAACGGCTCTACCGAGACCCTCCGCAGCTCGAAAGACGATAACGTCTATGCACTGCTGCTCGATGGCGATGCCCTGCTCTTTTCGACCGATGACCACGGCCGCATTTACCGGCTCGAGAACGGTCGTATCAGTCTGCTGGTCGAACCGGGTTCTGGCGAAACGACGGCACTGCTGAAGTCTGGCTCCGCGCTTTATGCCGCGCTCAGCAATGCCGCCCGTCTTCTTTGTTACGACTCCGCCGGAACCACCGCTGGCGCCTACGAATCTCAGGTTCACGATGCTACCAGCGTGGCCCGCTGGGGACATTTGCAATGGCATGGACTCGGTTCCGGCGTCCTGTTTCGGACTCGCACCGGCTTCTCAGCCCGTCCCGACAGTACCTGGAGCCCCTGGTCGGCCCCGCTCAGCCAAACCAACTCGCTCATTCAAAGCCCGCCCGCCCGCTACATTCAGTTCCGCGCCGAGTGGCCCCCTGGCATCGGTGCGCACCTCGATAGCATTGCAGTCCCCTACTTGGCCCAAAACTCGGCGCCCGTAGTGCATAGCGTTGCCGTCACCTCCGTCGTCAACAACAGCGCTTCGAAGAATCCCGCTGCAACGCCGCCCGCCGCCTCCGCCGCTTACTCCATTACCGTGACCGATACCGGCGACGCGCCTGCTGCCAGCACTGCCACTTCCAACAGCCAAACCGTCTCCCGCCTGCAGACCACCCAGACTCAGATCTCCTGGCAAGCCGATGATCCCGATGGCGACAAACTGGTCTACTCCATCTACTTCCGCTCGGAAGATGAAAACGGCTGGCAGATGATCCGCAATCACATGTTCGAAAACACGCTGCTGCTCGATCCCGACGTGTTTGCCGATGGCCGCTACTTCTTTCGCGTCATCGCCTCAGATGCGCCTTCGAATGCCCCCGAATTTGCCCAGCACACCGAATTGATCAGCACGCCGGTGCTCATCGATAACACGCCGCCCTCGGTCTCAATCCTTTCAAGCAACCGCAAAGGCGCCGAAGCTGACATCGAGATTGCTGCTCATGATGCCGCAAGTCCCCTGCGGCTCTGTGAATACTCCCTCGATGCCGGTACCTGGCAGCCCATCGAATCGGTCGACGGAATTACCGACTCACCGGACGAGCATTTCCGGCTCCACCTCGATCGGCTCGGATCCGCCGAACATTTGGTCGTCTTTCGCGTATACGATGCGCCCGGTAACGCCGGTTTGGCTAAAGTCGTGCTGCGCTAGAATAGCCCATGTTGCCGGTGTAGCTCAGGTGGTTAGAGCGACGGTCTCATAATCCGTAGGTCGGAGGTTCAACTCCTCCCGCCGGCACCAATCCTTCACCCCCTCACAATCACCGAATAAATCCGCTCCAAATCCTCAGCCGAGTAGTATTCGATTTCAAGCCGGCCCGCCTTTTCGTTTCGCGCAATCAGCTTGACGCGCGTCCCGAGCGCTGCCGACATTTCGTCTACCGCCGCCCTCACGTTAGGATCCACTTCTTCCTTCTTCTTATCGCTAGACCCTTTGGTATCAACGGCCTGCCCACCTTTCTGGCGCTCCGACACTTGCTTGACCCAGGCTTCCGTCTGCCGGACCGAAAGGCCTCGCGCCTTGATGCTGGCGCACATTTCAGCCTGCTCATCTTCATCCTGCACGTTCAACAATGCCCGTGCGTGCCCCATCGTGATAGCGCCGCTGATCAAATCCTCCTTAACTTGATCGGAAAGCCGTAGAAGGCGAATGAAATTCGTAACTGTGGACCGGTCCTTCCCGGTTCGCCGCGCTATTTCATCGTGATTTAGATGGTAATCGAGACCGAGCCGTGCTAACGCGGCAGCGATCTCCAGTGGGTTCAGATCCTCGCGCTGGATGTTCTCGACTAGCGCTAATTCCAACAACTGATGTTGGTGAACGGTTCGAACTAGCGCCGGTATAGTTTTGAGCCCCGCAAGTTCGGCCGCCCGCCAGCGCCGTTCGCCGGCGATGATGCAGTACTTGCCCGCTTCCGTTTTGCGTACAGTAATTGGCTGAATCACACCATGAGCCTCGATGGAGCGTGCCAGTTCCTCCAGTTTTTCCTGGTCGAATTGCTCCCGCGGCTGATCCTCGTCCGGTTCGATCCGATCCAGCGGAATGCTCTGAAACTCTTCGAATTGCTCAGGAAGCGACTGCGTTTTATCCAGGCTGGCAGCAGCGGCGGCAGCCCGAGTTGAGGTTCGTGCTGGCTCTTCGGCCTTATTGCGAGCCGGCAGTAGAGCCGACAGTCCCTTGCCCAGCGCCTTTCGCTGATTTCGGTCTGGCTCTTTGTTCATGGGCCAATATTTCCTTTGCGAGTTGTATATAAGCCTCCGCGCCGCGGGATCGCGGATCGTAGGCCAGAATGGTTTTTCCGAAGCTGGGCGCTTCCGCTAAGCGCACACTGCGCGGAATCACGGATTTAAAAACTTCGTCGGCGAAGAACTCCCGCAGATCCGATTCCACCTGCCGTGTAAGGTTGGTCCGGTCGTCGTACATGGTCAGCAGCACACCCTCGACCTTGAGACCCGTGTTGAAGGCGGTTTTCACCCGGTCAATCGTGTCCATGAGCTGCGAGATCCCTTCCAGGGCAAAGAATTCGCACTGTATGGGGACCAGAACGGAATCCGAAGCGACCAGTGCGTTCAGTGTCAGGAGGTCAAGCGCGGGCGGGCAATCGATCAGGATGTACTGGTAATCGCCCCGGATAGGTGCAATGGCGTTCTTAAGCCGTTCTTCCCGTTTTTCGGCATCCACCAGGTCAAGGTTAGTGGCCACCAGGTTCTGATCAGCGGGAACGAGCGACAAGCCTTCGAAGTCAGTTTTACTGATGACTTCCTGGATCGATTCCTGGTTGACGAGGACGTCGTAAAGCGTGCGACCCTCCTCGCTCTTTTGGACGCCAACCCCGGTGGTCGAATTGCCTTGTGGATCGGAGTCGATCAGCAGAACGTTGGCCTCGGAGGCAGCCAACGAAGCAGCTAAATTGATAGCGGTAGTCGTTTTGCCGACACCACCTTTTTGATTTGCGATAGAGATGACGCGGGCCAAGACTTCCGAATCGTAGCATGTTCCACGTGGAACACGGAAAGGTTTACTATGTCGCTATGGCCGCCACCAATCAGCTTCTAACCCTGGAACAGTTTCACGAGCAATTCGACGGGAAAAAGCCCTACTACGAATTCAGGCGCGGCGCGGCCATTCAGAAATCTATGCCTACTCGCTTACACAGTCTCCTACAGCGCCTCCTGGTTGAACTCTTGGAGAAGGCTGGCTATGAGGCGGGTCAAGAAATCGAGCTTCGAGTAAACGACGAGTGGCATCCGGTTCCCGATGTGATCGCACATGGGGCTATCGAGGACCCTTACCCAACGAAGCCGGTAGATGTGGTCGTAGAGATACTTTCACCCAGCGACAAAGCCACTGACTTGCTCGAAAAATGTACCGATTACCAAGAGCTTGGAATCCGGGCGATATTCGTTCTAGATCCGCTCCAAAAGACGGGTTGGCGTTGGACCGCCGGAAGCCTCGTCATGATCGCTGACCTTCAACTGCCAAACGGGTCTAATTTGCCACTCCTGACTGTCTGGCAGGAAATGGACGCAAGAAATAAGCGGTAACCACCGGATGTTCCACGTGGAACATGCCCTTAAACCAGCTGGGGGCTTCCCAAACTCAAGTAAATATCCAAGACCGCCACTGCGGCCGGCGTCACTCCTGGAATCCGACCCGCTTGCCCCAATGTTTCCGGACGTACCCGCATCAGCTTCTGCCGCACTTCGTTCGATAGCCCCGGAATCCCTTCGTAGACAAAGCCTGCCGGAATCACCCGGCCCTCCGCTTCCTTTAAGTCCCGAATCTGTCGATCCTGCTGCGCCAGGTAACCGGCATATTTTGCTTCAGTCTCAACCGTCGTCAGTACGCCGTGCCGCAGTTCCTGTCCGATTTGCCCCTGAATCCAGCCCGAAAGCTGCCCCACCCGCGCCTCCGGGCGCCGCAACCAGACCAGCAGCGTCGGATTGTCCCCCGCAGCCTCTGAACCCACCGCTTCCGCTACCGCTTTTGCGCGCGTGCGCCCCAATAGCGCGGTAATCTGCTCCTTTTGCTCCTCTTTCTCGCTAAAAACCCGCCAACGTTCCTCCGTTACCAAGCCAATCTGCCGTCCAATCGGCGTCAACCGCTCATCGGCATTGTCGATCCGCAAATGCAGCCGGAATTCCGCCCGTGAAGTGAACATTCGGTACGGTTCATCCGCCCCTTGATTAATCAAATCATCAACCAGAATGCCGCAATACCCGTCGCTACGCGCCAGCTGCAGCGCCGGCAACTCTTTCACCCGGCACGCCGCATTCAGACCGGCCAATAACCCCTGACATGCCGCTTCCTCGTAGCCTGACGTCCCATTAATCTGCCCCGCCAGGAACAGTCCAGCAATCGATTTCACCTGCAAACTGTGATCGAGTTCACGCGGGTCTACCGCGTCGTATTCAATCGCATAACCCGGTCGAATCATCTCGGCCTCGTCCAGCCCGGGTATCGAAGCCAGCATCGCCGCCTGCACGTCCGTCGGCATGCTGGTGGACATGCCGTTTACGTATACCTCATACGTATCGACGCCTTCCGGCTCAAGGAATAGCTGATGCCGCCGCTTTTCCGGAAATTTGACGATTTTATCCTCGATAGACGGGCAGTAACGCGGTCCTATCCCTTCAATTTGGCCGCTGTAGAGCGGAGATCGAGCGATGCTCTCGCTCAGCACCCGGTGTGTCTCGTCGGTTGTGTACGCCAAGTGGCACGAGATCTGCTCACGCTCGATCTTATGGGTTAAAAAGGAAAACGGCGTCGGATGGTCGTCCCCTTTTTGCTCCTCGAACTCCGCCCAGCGGATTGTGCGCCCGTCCAAACGCGGCGGCGTGCCCGTTTTCAGGCGTTTCCAGGCCAAATCAAGTTTACGCAACTGGCTGCCTAGCACATTGGAAGCCGCTTCTCCCGTGCGTCCGCAAGCGTAACGGGTCTCGCCGACATGCGCCAACCCGTTCAGAAAGGTGCCGGTGGTCATGACCACGGCCTCGGCCAGCAGGTCCCGGCCGTCTTTCAATCGCACCCCCGCGATCCGGCGTGGGAGTTCGTTCGGCAAAAACAGCAGTTCCCCGACTTCCGCCTGCAAAATACGCAGATTGCTTTCCTGCTCGAGCCATTCCCGCATCCGTAACCGGTATTGCTTCTTGTCACACTGCGCGCGCGGCGACCAGACCGCGGGGCCGCGGCTCGTATTCAACAGCCGAAACTGGATCCCGACCGCATCCGTCAACTCGCCCATTACGCCGCCTAGCGCGTCAATTTCCCGCACCAGGTGGCCCTTAGCGATGCCGCCTACCGCCGGATTGCAGGACATCTGCGCGATCAGGTCGATATTCATCGTCACAATGGCCGTGCGCAACCCCAGCCGGGCGGCCGCTCGCGCCGCCTCGCAGCCGGCGTGCCCACCGCCCACTACCACAACGTCGTACTTCGTTTGCATCGGGGAACTCATTCGTTATTCTAGCGGTGGAAATGAGGTTTCTGATTGTAGGCGGTGGCGGCCGCGAACATGCCCTTGCCTGGCGGCTGGCCCAGTCGCCGTTGGTGACGCGGTTATTCGCCGCCCCAGGCAATCCAGGAATCGCTCAAATCGCTCAGTGCCTATCCGCCCCTCAGGGCATTCCAGGATATGCGGATTTAGCCGAGGCTCACCGGATCGATCTGAC
>DATAYL010000196.1:0-5412 GCA_036272575.1 Bryobacteraceae bacterium
CCTGCCGAATATCCTCTATCGCAATCGCGGCGATGGCACGTTCGAAGACATCACTCAAGCGACCGGACTCGGATTACTCGACGGAACGGCATCCGCGCTCTTCGCCGATTTTACAAACAGCGGAACGCAGGACCTGCTGGTCGTCCGAACAAGCGGGCCCCTGCTTTTCCTTAATCATGGCGGCGGCAAGTTTGAGCTGCGTCCGGATGCCTTTCAATTTTCCAAACCTCCTTCAGGCACTTTTACCGGCGTTGCCGCGGCCGACTATGATCGAGATGGCCTGTTAGACGTCTACTTCTGCCTGTACGCGTATTATCAGGGTCTGAGTCAATATACGCATCCAAAGCCTTACTACGATGCGCAAAACGGTCCGCCGAATTTCTTGCTGCGCAATCGTGGCGACGGGCGCTTCGAGGACGTCACGGAAGGTTCCGGCATGAACCAGAACAATAACCGATTCACGTTTGCCTGCGGCTGGTGCGACTACAATGCAGATGGCTGGCCCGACCTCTTCGTCGCAAACGATTTCGGGCGCAAGAACTTTTACCGAAATAACGGCAACGGAACGTTTACCGATATCGCCCGCGAAGCCGGCGTAGAAGACTACGGGGCAGGTATGAGTGTTTCCTGGTTCGACTATGACAATGACGGCCGACCCGATCTCTACGTCACAGACATGTGGTCTGCCGCGGGTAAAAGGGTCACGGAACAGAATTACTTTTTGCCGGGTGTAGAGGAGAGCACTCGACGCGCGTACCGAAAACACGCGGCGGGTAACTCTCTATTCAAAAACGAAGGCGGCCGTGAACCGCTCCTGGATACGAGCAACAAAGCACGGGTGGCTATGGGCCGCTGGTCCTGGTCGGCGGATTCTTGGGATTTCGACCACGACGGCTCCAACGATTTATATGTCACTAGCGGCTTCATTTCAGGACCCAAACGGCAGGATCTCTCAAGCTTCTTCTGGCGTCAGATCGTCGCGCGCTCGCTTGACACTGGAAGCGGGTCCCTTGATTACGAACTCGCGTGGAATGCCATTAATGAATTGATCCGGGCGGATCACTCCTGGAATGGCTACGAAAGAAATGTTTGTTTTCTGAACAATTGCGACGGAACATTCTCTGAAGTTTCCTTTCTCCTGGGCTTAGATTTTACGGACGACAGCCGCGCCTTCGGGTTGGGCGACTTCGATGGTGACGGACGGCTCGAAGTCATACTGAAGAACCGAAGCGGCCCGCAACTGCGCATTTTGCAAAACGAAATGCCCTCGATCGGCAACTCGCTGGTTCTTCGGCTACAAGGCCGGAAAGGCAATCGCGACGCGATCGGAGCCACGGTGACAATCGAGCGCGGCAACGTGCGTCAGACCCGCTATCTGCAAGCCGGTTCAGGCTTTCTTTCCCAGCACAGCAAAGAAATTCATTTTGGCGTCGGTCCGGAGACAGAGCCATTCGAGGCCACTGTGCGCTGGCCGAACGGGTTGACTCAAGAGTTCAAGAACGTTCCTGTGAATCATCGAATCATCATCACGGAGGGAGAAGCAAGCTTCAATGCTGCGCCATTTCGAAGCAGACGTCGTCGGAAAAAAGCACCGGGGCCGCCGCCGGATCGATCGCGGCCCGGCCAATTCGGCACATGGTTGCTTGAGCCCATGCCGGCTCTCCCGTTCTCTTTGCCGGATTTGGAAGGGCAGATCCGGACCTTGGGTCAGTTCGCCGGGAAATCGCTGTTACTCGTGGCCGTTGCGAGCGGATGTGAGGCGAGCCGTCAGCAGCTAGCCGCCTTAGAGAAATATACGACTCAGTTCCGAACCAAAGCCGTTGAACTGATAGCGATGAACATGAATGGTTCGACCGACGAGATGCGCAGCTTGGTGCGTAGTACCGGGATTCAGTTTCCGGTGTTGCTGGCAGATCAACGGACGGCCGGCGTGTACGAAATCTTATACCGCTATTTGTTTGACCGGCGCCGTGATCTGGAGACGCCGGTTTCGTTCTTGATCGACAAGGGCGGATCAGTCATAAAGGTCTACCAAGCCTCAGTGGATCCCGCAAGCGTGTTGCACGATGTGTTGCAGCAGCCTCGCAACGCCGAACAACGAATACAACGAGCAATTGGATCGACTGGACATTATCACGCTGGTCCGCCGCGCCGCAATTATTTCACTTATGGAGTTGCGTTTATTCAATCCGAACATGTAGACGCCGCGCTCGCCTGTTTTCAGGAGGCTGCTGCGCGTAACCCTAACTACGCGCCAGCTTATTACAACATCGGAACGATTTATTTGAATAAGCAGATGCTTCCGGAGGCGCGCACGAACCTCGAGCGTGCCGTTGCGCTCGACCCGCAGGATGCGGATGCCTGGACGAATCTGGGCGCTATCGCGGGACAGCAGAAAAGATACGATGAGGCGCTCGACAATCTCGCGCAGGCTGTCCGGGTGAACCCGGCACATCTCGTGGCCTTGCAAAATCTCGTCATGCTGTACCGCTGGCAGGGCCGCCTCGATAAAGCGCAGCAGGCAATTGAGAACGCTATCAAAGCGCAGCCGAACGATCCCGAGTTTCACTTTGCGCTTGGCATGTTGTTGGCTGGGCAGGAGAAGTTTGAGGGCGCGCGAAAAGAACTGGCGCGAGCGGTCGAGCTTCGCGGGAACGATGCGATCACGCTGAATAATTTGGGCGTAGTTTATTTGCGTCTTGGCCGTCAGGCGGATGCCTTGACAAGCTTTGAGCGCTCTAGACAGCTCTCGCCGGATTATGATCGCCCGTACCTGAACACGGCCTTGATCTACAAACAGGCCGGGCAGGAACAGAAAGCTAAAGCAATTCTTCAATCCTTCGCTGAGCGTCATCCCGAGAATGATGAAGTGAAAAAAACGCTGCACGAATTAGGACAGTGATTCGGCATGATTCTTCGCCTGCTTTGGTTATGCGCAACAGTTCCGGCATTCGTGGCGGGAGCAGCGTGGCAAAGCCAACTGCAGTCGAAGCCGGATAAACCGCCGCCGCTTCCACCGATGCAGACCGTTGGCGTGCGTGGGGCCATCGATGGCGGCGGTTACTCCGCACCGGCAGCCGCAAAAGTGCAGTCGGAGATGACGGATAGCATGATCGAGGCACAACTCGATGCCCTGAAAACCGTCTATTCGTTTAATCAGGCGTTTGATTGCGAAGCGGCGGTGAAGATGGTACGCAAACCCGATAAGCAAACCGCGCGTGCAGTCGCGATTGCGGATTTGCAAGCTCGAAACTTCGCTGCCGTGCCGGGTTTATTGTCGCCGATATTGCATGACGAAAATGATTGCAGCCTTCGAGATCTGGTTGGCTTGGCCGAGGAGTTCGACGGCAGGTTGGAAGCCGCCGCTGAGCAATTTCGACTCGCCGCCGCGTGTTCGCAGGCCGAACGAGATTACTTCGCTCACGGCGTCGTATTGCTTTTGCTCGATAACGTCTCGACAGCCAACGACGTCTTCACGAATGCCCTCACCAAGTCCGAGCGGCCGAATCTTTTGAGGATCGGGTTGGCCCTGGTGCTCTATCAAACGGGACAAACAGCCGAAGCGCTCGACGCACTTTTGCGAATAGCCGAAACAGAGCCCTCCTACTCAATGCCTTATGTGTTCATTACACAAATATTGAGCACGCCGGGCGGGGTGATGTCGGACGATACAGTAGCGCGTTTGGAAAAATTGGTGGATTCCGCACCACGGAACCCCCCAGCCCTGGTCGCACTCGCGTACGCCTCGTCGCATCAACACGCTCAACGTGCTGAGGATTTGCTGAAACGGGCTCTGGCGATCGATCCCGCTTTCATCGCAGCCCATACGCTTCTCGGATCCATCTACGCGGCGCGGGATCAATACGTGCCGGCCATTGGCGAATTCCGAAAGGCGCTTGACGAGAATCCTGATTTAGTCGAGCTTCATTACAAACTCGGCCAGGTCTACCTTCGCAATGGTCAGAAGAAATTGGGAGAGAAGGAACTGGCTGAGCATCAAAGTCAGCGTGAAATACAGGACGGTTCGCATGCGAACTTGGGCATTCGCGCGAACTTTCGAACTGCCTGGCAACGGATCGCTCCGGCGCCCCTCTGCGGCACATCAGAGGTACCCGTCAAGAGCGTGAGGAAGCAAGAATAAGCCTGTTTTCTGGGTTTATCCGTAGCGTGTCAGGCAACGTCTTACCCCGCCTCTGAGAGCTTTCATCCTTCCGTTCCACTAACTCGTTTCAGAGACTGATCCGCGGTTAGCGCGTTCGCAGCCGATCTATGTCCTTAGGGAATCAATTACCGCCCACTTACACCGTCATGAACGGTGAGAGCAGGCGCATTGTGGCTACCCGTGTCACCCTCGCACGCACCAGTGCGGAACGCCGACGTGGTCTCAAGAGCCGGACGGAGCTTGACGAGTACTCCGGCCTCTGGATAACGCCCTGCGAGGCGATTCATACCTTCGGCATGAAGTTTCCGATTGACGCGCTGTTCCTTGACAAGCGCCGGTGTATTCGCAAAATCCGGCGGCATCTCGCTCCGTGCCGCATTGCGTTGTGTCTATCGGCCGAATCGGTACTGGAACTCGCGGCGGGCACGGCGAATCAGTGGATGCTCGCGGTTGGGGACCAGTTGGACCTTAGTGCCAACCAGAGGGCAATATGAACCCGATCGTGTTACCCGTCGCCCTTCAACTTTTGTTGGCGACTTCAGTCGTCATAGCCGCTATCTACGATCTGCGTGACCGTCGCATTCCGAACCGGCTCAATCTAGCCGTTGCTGTTCTCGGACTGACTTGCAATGCCATTTTGTTTCATTGGCGCGGTGTCGAAGGTGCGTTGCTTGGCGCCGGACTCGCCACGCTGGTCTATGTTCCGCTTTACCTGTTGCGCGGCATGGGTGCCGGCGACGTCAAGTTGATGTTTGCGATCGGCGCGGTCGCCGGACCGGCGCACTGGTTTGACATCTTCGTCGGGACAGCCTTGATCGGTGCGGCTTTGGGCCTGTGTCTAGCTGTCCTGAAGCAGCGGCTCGGCCACACGTTGCTGAATCTTCAATTTCTGGTCAGCGAACTGACTCATTTCCGCCTGCCGCACGGTGCCGCACCCGATCTCGATGTGCGCAACCCGCAAGCTCTTCGTCTGCCTCACGGCGTTTCGATCGCGCTTGGATCGCTGACCGCGATTCTCGTGCCGTACTTCGTTCCGGGCGTGGCCCATTAGAAGTCATGACCGAAGCGACCATAGTTTGCTGCTCGCCGCAGCCAGTTACCCCAACGGCAACGGCTCGTTCGCTCCTGCTGCGCGTGCTTCCGTCCCTTACAGATCTTGCCTTCCTGCTTCCGATCTTCATATTATTTGCCATCTTCGAAGGGCCGCGCAAGCTCCTGTCGGACGGCGACACAGGTTGGCACATTCGCAC
>DATAYL010000197.1:0-3909 GCA_036272575.1 Bryobacteraceae bacterium
GGTCAATTGGCCCAGGATCAGGGTGATGCTCGCGTGGATTATCGTTTGAACGATGCCAACAGCATCTTCGGAAGTGTGAGTTGGTCCAACACCCCCAAGACTAGCGTGCAACCTTTCGCGGGACCAATCGGGGACGGCGGCAACTTCAACGGTGTCGGCGAAACGGATCTTGGCCGAAACGGAATGATTAGCTGGACGCACATTGCCTCGCCCAGCCTGGTGAACGAGGCACGCGTCGGCTTCACGCGCCTGGTGACGCAGCGCACGCAAGCCAATTCCGAAACCGACGAATTTACGGCGGTGGGCATCGGCGGCTACGACCCGACTCACACGGCAGGTTCGAACGGCGGTATCCCACAGACTGGTTTGGGCCGTTACAGCACCATCGGCGCGGGCGACTGGCTGCCGACGAAAGAATACAACAACGAGTGGGACCTGATCGACAACATTTCGGTGACCCGGGGCAATCACTCGATGAAGTTCGGCGCCGAGTTCCGCGAACTGCACTTCCCCTTCTTCCAGGTGCCGTATCCGCACGGCGAGATGAACTTTTCGCGCACGGAAACCGCGTATCCGTCGAACGCCAGTGACGTCGGGGGGCAGAGCGGAACGTACTCGGCCGACACCGGCGACGAACTTGCTTCGTTCCTGCTGGGCGCGATCGACAACGGGCAGATCTCCACCACGAACTTCATCTCATCCACCAAGAAGGCGATTGCTTTCTACGGGATGGATTCATACAAGGTGACCCCGAAACTTACCTTGAACCTGGGCGTGCGCTATGAGCTGTTCTCACCGATCGGTGAGCAGTTTTCCCGTCAATCGAATTACGTGCTGCAGGATTCGACGCTCTTCATTCCTGCCGGGCCAAACCAGAATGCCCCGCTGCCGCCGAACTTCAATTCCCCGGCCACTGTCAACGGCGTTACATTCCCGGCGCTGTTTCCAAACGTCAAAGTATCGCGCGGCCAGGTTGGGCCATACCTGATTCCTTGGGACAAACTGGATATCGGCCCACGCCTCGGCTTTGCCTACAACATCTTCCCGAAGACTGTGATTCGAGGGTTTTACGGAATCTTCTACGGCGGCGAGGAAAACCAGGGCGGCAACCCGAACCGCGGCGAATCGGCGCCGTTTAACGAGTCGCCGCAGTTGAACCGGCCGGCCGGAGTGACCTCGTTTCAGCCTGACCCATTGTTCGCAAACGGAGCTCCCACCGGTGGCGTCTCTATCGGCTATCCGACAAATGTATTCACCACGTTAGGCGTCTCCTCCTTGCAGTTCCGCAGTGTTGCCACCGATTTCCGGAATCCAATGGTGAATGAGTGGAACCTCTCGGTCCAGCAGGAACTAGCAGGGCAAATGGTGCTGGAGGTCGGTTATGAGGGTAACCACCAATCGCACCAGTTGCTGCAACCTGACTTCAACTTCTGCCCCACCATCTTTACCACCAACTCGGCGATCACTTGCAATGCGGGTCGGTTCCAGCCGGACGTGGGCAGCATCTCCGGTACGGCCACGTTCGGCTTCGGAAACTACGAAGCGATGACCGCTTCGCTGCGCAAGCGGCTTACGAACGGGCTGCAGTTCCAGGCGGCCTATACTTACGGGCACGCGCTGGCGAATAGCGGAACCACTCTCTCTAGTTCGCAAAATCTCGGCAACATCGATCCGACGAATTACAACAAATCGTACACGAACGCTTCCTGGGATATCCGCCACAACTTTACAACCGCTTTCAACTATGAAATTCCTTTCGGACGCGGAAAACAATATGGGGCCAGCCTCAACAGGGCTGTGCAGACCGTGGCCGGTAACTGGCAGGTGAACGGCATCTTGACCTTGCGCACCGGCGTTCCCTATACGGTCTCCGGGAGCGGCTGTCAAATCGTGAGCGACGGAGCGTTTTGCGGCACTGACCTGGTGAGTGGGGCCACGGGCGGCGCGAACGCTGCGCCTAAAGGGGGCCGCACGCCGAACGAGTGGTTTAATATCGCAAACTTTGCACCGGCAGCGCCTCTCACACAGGGGCAAGTAGGACTGCAGACCAACTACGGACCACCCACGCGTACCTTAGACTTTTCCATTTTCAAGAACTTTAACTTCACGGAACGATTCGCGTTGCAATTCCGAGCTGAGGGTACAAACATTGCCAATACTTCGCAATTCAACACGCCCGACAGCGGATTGACCGACGCGAAATTCGGCCAAATTACCAGTACGCAACCCGGCAGCGAACGGCACATTCAGTTCCAGCTGAGACTGCAGTTCTAAGACACACCTGCTTTACCGGCAAACGGCTGCTGTGCTTCGGCGCAGCGGCCGTTTGTGTTTTATGTTGATAATTGCTTTTCATCACCTGGCTCTTGCTTTTCATCGCCGATCCTAATCAGGCGAAAGCGCTTTTGCAAAAGGGATTATTGGCCCTCCAGCACGGCCAATTGAGCGAAGCGCGCTCCGACCTGGAGCAGGCTTCACAAATTGATTCCGCAAATCCGTATGTCTGGACCTCCCTCGCCGAGACGTACTTACGAACGGGCGAGTTCGAAAAAGCTGAGACGGCGGCTGGGAAAGCCGAGCAGACCGGCGGCAAGAATCCCGTCGTGGTGCATGCGCTCGGGCTCTTTTCTTTTCACTATGCGGAGGTGCTTTTACGCAAACAGGATTTCACGCATGCGGCCGACGTGCTGAGTAGAGCGGTGAAGGACGATCCGCGCAACGCACAGTTGGTGCTGGCGCTGGGAGTGGCGCGTTATGGACAGCGCCGCTTCGAAGAGGCCATCACCTCTTTTCTGACAGTCATTCAAATTGATCCTACGATCGAGCAGCCGTACGTATTTTTGAGTAAGATGCTCGACCAGGCGGGACCCCATCTTGCCGAAATTACCAAGGACTGCGAAGCATGGATCGCCGCAGAGCCTCAAAATCCAAAAGCATCGTTGGTGCTCGCGAAAGTACTGCTCGCGAGCGATCCGCGCAGTGCACGGGCGGCTGATTTGCTGCGGCGCTCGATCGCGCTAGATCCAAATGATTGGGAATCGCATTACGAGTTGGGCGTGATGCTGGCCGGTACACACGATTACCCCAACGCCGTCTCCGAGCTAACCCGCAGCATCGAGCTGAACGCAAAGGAGCCAATGCCGCATTATCACTTAGCGCGCGTTTATGAGCGTTTAGGCGAGCCGGAGAAGGCCAAGGCCGAGCGGGCGATTCATCAGCAGTTGACCGGACACTGAGAAGAGTGCTTTAATCAGATCACTACCCTAGCAATCGTATTATGGCGCCCTCTTCCCGGAATTCAGCACAAAGCGCGCTCGACCTGCTTATCCTGACCGTGCTCGACCGGCGAGGACCGACGCACGGCTATGGGATCGCCAATGCGATTCAGGAACTGTCGGCCGAGGCTTTGCGGGTGGAGGAAGGTTCGCTTTACCCGGCCTTGCATCGCATGGAGGAGGCTGGCTGGATAGCGGCGGAATGGTTGATGACCGAGAACAAGCGGCGAGCGCGCATATATCGCTTGACGCGCGCCGGCGCCAAGCAACTGGCGGCGGAACGACAACGCTGGGATAATTTCGCGGGTGGCGTAGCGCGCGTGCTTCGGTATGCCTGAATAAAGGAGGCGGCGAATGTCGTGGTTTTCGAGATTGCGCAATGCGTTTCATTCGAAGCGGCTGGATGGAGAGATCGCCGAGGAGATAGAGGATCATCTGGCGCGCCGCGCTGATGAGCTTGCTGCTCGAGGAATGGATGAAGCAGAGGCGCGCGAAAAAGCGGTTATTCGTTTTGGCAACCGGACGCACGTTTCGGAGATGACGCGGGAAGCGCGATTATGGAGCACGGTCGAGAGCTTCGGCGCCGACGTCCGTTATGCCTGGCGCGGGATGCACAAGAGTTGGGGGTTCACGC
>DATAYL010000198.1:0-10795 GCA_036272575.1 Bryobacteraceae bacterium
TGGAGGAGGCGAGATTTACGATCTGTATTCGATTCCAAGTTCCGGCGGCGAGGCAGTCGGTCTTACAAAGACTGATGATATTTCTGAAACTGCTCCGCACTTTTCACCCGACGGCAAACTGCTGGCGATTTCTTTGAAGCCCAAGTCTTCTCCGACGCCGGACATCGCCATTCTTGACTGGCAAACGCACCAGGTTCGTAACTTGACCAAAGAGCAGGCCAAAGGTCGCCTATGGTCGTTCGTCGCCTGGAGCAATGATGGGAAGAGCATTTATGCCAACCGCGTTTTCGTTGGCGGAACTGATGGTGATGTATATCGTCTCGACATTGCCACCGGAGCACGTGATGACCTAACCACTCATCAAGGGCAGATACTCTATGCCGCTTCTTCCCTCTCGCGGGACGGACGGGAACTGCTGATCAGCTCGAACAAGTCAGGATTCAATAATGTGGCGCTGCTGGACACGGCGGACAAGAAGGTCAGCTCCGTAACAGATACCGAATGGGATGCAAACCCGGGCAATTTCGCGCCCACGGGGAGCACCTTTACATACATTCTGAACAAAGATGGCCGCACCGAAGTGTATCTGGCGGATACGAGTTCAAAGCATCCGGAGCCGATCGAGTTTCCGGAAGGCCTCACCTTCACCAGCGGCAATCCGACCGCCTTCTCTCCCGGAGGTGACCGTCTGCTCCTATCTCACCAGAGCTCGCGCCGTCCCTCCGATCTCTGGATTTATGACTTGCACGCCAAGCACGCGACTCAGCTCTCCTACTCGGCGATCGCCGGATTGAATGCCGCAAATCTACCCCAATCGCAACTGGTTCACTACAGGAGTTTCGACGGAAAAATAATCAGCGCTTTCTTGTGGATGCCATTCAATCTATCGCCGAATGGGAAGGCTCCCGGAATCGTGCTGCCGCATGGCGGGCCTACCGGTCAGACTGTCGATTATTTCAACCGAGAAGCGGCAGCGTTCGCCTCACGAGGGTATGTGTGCATCGCTCCAAATGTGCGCGGCTCGACCGGCTATGGGATGGAGTTTCAGGAAGCAAACAAGAAAGATCTCGGCGGCGGCGATTTGCGGGACGAAGTCTATGCTGCTCATTTCCTCGCCGACACGGGTTACGTCGATCGCAGGAAGATCGGCATCACCGGCGGTTCTTACGGCGGCTACATGACCCTGATGGCGATCGGCAAAACGCCCGAGGTATGGGCGGCGGCCGTGGAAGAGTACGGCATTATCAACTGGATAACGATGCTGCAGCACGAAGATCCATTACTGCGGCAGTATGAAGAGTCCTTGCTTGGTGACCCGCTGAAGGATCGCAAGATTTACGACGAAGATTCGCCCATCACTTTCATACGCAACGCGAAGGCTCCTTTGTTGGTTCTGCAGGGCGATAACGATATCCGAGTGCCTAAGGAAGAAGCCGAGCAGGTAGTTGAAATTTTGAAGAAGGCCGGACGTACCGTCGACGCGCACTATTACCCCAACGAGGGGCATGGCTTTTCAAAAAGAGAGAACGAGATAGACGCCATGAACCGGACTATCGCCTGGTTTGACAAATATTTGAAGGGCGCCGGTAGCTAGTTTTGCCGCAAAACGGCACAGGTTAATGCCTGAAGTGGCGCATGCCAGTGAAAACCATCGCTAAATGGAGGCTGTCAGCCGCCGCGATCACTTCTTCGTCTTTCACCGAGCCGCCAGGTTGGATCACTGCCGTAATGCCGTGCTTTGCAGCTTCTTCGACGCCGTCGGGAAACGGAAAGAATGCATCGGAGGCGAGCACTGTGCCCTCGAGCGAAAGAATGGCTTTCATTGCACCGACCTTGACGCTGTCCACACGGCTCATTTGACCAGCGCCAACCGAGACGCACTGTCCAGCTCGCGAGTAGACGATGGCATTCGACTTGACGTGTTTGGCTACTTTCCAACCGAACAGCAAGGCTTGAATTTCTTCGGGTGTGGGGTGGCGCTTGGTTTTGATTTCCAGATCGCTCGAGCTGATTTTGGCGGTATCCGCGGTCTGGGCCAAAAATCCGCCGCTGATTGATTTGACGACCGGCTCCGGTTTCGCGCCCGAGTTCACTTTCACCAGACGAAGATTCTTTTTGCGCGTGAGGACGGCTAAGGCGCCGCTGGAAAAAGAAGGCGCAGCGATCGCTTCCACGAATAGCTTCGAGATTTCGTTTGCGGTCTCTTCATCCAGCGGACGATTAAATGCCAGGACACCGCCGAAAGCGGAAATCGGATCAGCTTCTAAAGCCTTGCGATAAGCCTCTGCCTGGGTAGGTTGCTCGGCGCAACCGCACGGGTTGGTGTGTTTGATGATGGCAGCGGCAATGCCGCTAAACTCCTGCACTAATTGCCAGGCCGCATCCAGATCGACCAGGTTGTTGTAGGAGAGTTCTTTGCCATGCAGTTGTTCGGCGCCCGCGACACCGGTGAGAGCGCTGCGATAAAGCGCGGCCTGCTGATGAGGATTTTCGCCATAGCGCAGGATGGCCGCGCGCTCGGCGGAGATTTGCAGGCGTTGGGGAAGGTCTATCGTGATCGTCGCGCCCGTGGTATCCACCTGTGCCAGGCGATTCGAAACGGCTGTGTCATAAGCGGCCGTATGGAGAAAGGCCTGCTGCGCCAACTTCCAGTGGGTCGCCGGACCGAGTATGCCGCCAAGCTCGGCCATCTCGCTCAACACCGCCTCGTACTGCTCCGGCGTGACAATTACGGCTACGTCCTGGAAATTCTTGGCTGCGGCGCGAATCATCGTCGGGCCTCCGATATCTATGTTGGCAATCAGCTGCTCGCGCGTTACGCCCGGCTGGTCCGCGTATTTCTCAAAAGCGTAAAGATTTACCACGACCATCTGAATGGTTGGAATCCGGTGCGTCTCTAGCGAACGCATGTGTTCCGGGTTAGAGCGCACAGCCAGAATGCCGCCGGCGATTTTCGGATGAATGGTTTTCACGCGTCCATCCAGCATCTCGGGAAACTCGGTGACATCGGAAACTTCGCGGACCGGGACGTGATTCTCGCGCAGCAGGTTCGCAGTGCCGCCCGTCGAAATCAGCTCGACACCCATCTCGTGCAGCCGTGTGGCAAACGGCAAAAGTCCGGTCTTATCGGTGACGCTCAAAAGCGCGCGCTCAATGCGAGGCATAAAATCTCATTTTTGCAGAGAGCGTCTGCTCCAATCTGCCAAGGGCGCACACCCTAGAATCAGACTGTGCCCCACATTTGTACGCTGATTCCCGGTGATGGCATCGGGCCGGAAGTCGTTCAGAAGACAATTCGCGCGGTTGAGGCGACGGGTGTAGACATCCGCTGGAAGCGTGTCGAGTTGAACGAAGCCATTATTCTGGAATCCGGCAAAACGCTGCCGCAGTATGTGCTCGATTCGCTCAACGAAACGAAAGTCGGCCTGAAAGGGCCGGTGACCACGCCGGTCGCGGGCGGATTCCAAAGCGTCAATGTTGCGCTACGCAAGACGCTCGATCTTTTTGCAAATGTGCGGCCGGTGCGCACCTTGCCTGGCATCAAGACGCGCTTTACGGACACCAGGATCGACATGGTGATTTTTCGCGAAAACACCGAAGATCTTTACTCCGGCCTCGAGCACGAGATCGTCAAGGACGTGGTTACCAGTTTGAAGGTGATTACGCGCTCGGCTTCCGAACGGATTGCGCGCTACGCCTTCACGTATGCGCGTAAGAATAAGCGCAAGCAGGTTACGGCGATTCACAAGGCCAACATCATGAAGCTGGCTGACGGTTTATTTTTGCGGTGCTGCCGGGAAACGGCGGCGCAATTCCCGGAGATCCAGTACAAAGAGTTGATTGTGGATAACGCCTCCATGCAGCTGGTGATGCGGCCGGATACGTTTGATGTGCTGCTGCTGCCGAATCTTTACGGTGATATTGTGTCCGATCTCGCGGCGGGCCTGGTGGGCGGCTTAGGCATCGTGCCGGGCGCTAATATGGGCGAGCGCCACGCCGTGTTTGAAGCGGTGCACGGCAGCGCTCCCGATATCGCCGGTCAGGGCAAAGCTAATCCCACGGCACTGATGCTTTCGGCCGTCATGCTGCTGATTCACTTGAACGAAACGCAAGCGGCACAGAAGTTACAAAAGGCCATCGAGAAGGTTTATCTCGACGGGAAGCATCTTACCGGTGATGTAGGGGGCACCGCGTCCGCCGAAGAATTTACGGACGCGGTCTTGCGGGAGTTGAAGGGTTAGCTAGGCCAGGCCTTTTTTTCCAAGGAAGGCGATCAGGTCGACTATGCGGCTCGAGTAACCCCATTCGTTGTCATACCAGGAGACGACCTTTACCAGGTTTCCGCCGAGCACTTTGGTGAGTTCGAGATCGACGATGGAGCTGTTCGGGTTGTGCAGCAAGTCGCTCGAGACGACTGGCTCGTCCGTATAGGAGAGGATGCCTTTGAGCGGGCCGTCGGCAGCCGCTTTGAGCGCGTTATTCACTTCTTCCGTGGTCGCGTTCTTCTTGAGGACGGCGACAAAGTCCACCACCGAAACATCGGGAGTCGGCACGCGCATGGAGTAGCCGTCGAGCTTGCCATTAAGCTCCGGCACTACCAGGCCGATAGCTTTCGCGGCGCCGGTCGAGGTCGGAATTAAATTGAGCGCGGCAGCGCGGGCGCGGCGTAGATCCTTGTGCGGAAAGTCGAGGATGCTCTGGTCGTTGGTATAGCTGTGAACGGTCGTCATCGAACCTTTTTCGATGCCGAAAGAATCGTTTAGAACTTTGACAAGCGGCGCCAGGCAGTTGGTCGTGCAGGAGGCATTCGACAAAATCTGATGCTTGCCGGCGTCATACATGTTGTCATTCACGCCGAGCACGAGGGTGAGATCTTCGCCTTTGGCCGGGGCCGATATGATAACTTTTCTTACCGAGCCGCGCAGATGCTTCTTGGCCTCCGCCGCATCAGTGAAGCGGCCAGTAGATTCAACGACAACTTGCGCGCCGAGACTGGACCAATCGATTTGAGCCGGGTCTTTGATTGCGAAAATCTTAATCTTCTTATCGCCGACGCGAACGCTATCGCCTTCGGGCTTTATGTCTTCGTGCAGCTGGCCGAGTATCGAGTCGTACTTCAGCAAATGAGCGAGCGTCTTGGTGTCCGTGAGATCGTTCGCCGCTACAAATTCAATTTCCGGGTTATGCAAGCCCGAGCGGACAACATTTCGCCCAATACGGCCAAAGCCGTTGATACCTACCTTAATTGGCATATATTTCCATTCTACGGAGGAGGGAAATTTATGCCTGAAAACCGGTGAGTGGCACTACATGGGGTCGGGTTGCGCAGGCGCAGTCATGCCGCCGACATTGGCGTAGGAACTCTCCACTTTCACGACTTTGCCTTCATTGAATTTCACGAAGGTCATCTTGCCTGGAGGATCGCCGTAAATCCAGTCTTCGATCGCATCACCATCAGCATTGGTCTCGCGGGACTTGTTGCGCGGCTTTCCGAGCGCCAGCAGAACCTGGTCGTGGTCCATGCCCTCGATGGCCTTTTGTTCTTTAATAGCTTTCTGGATGGGCGCAGGAAGATTCTGAACGTATTGCTCGGAGGCGGAGTGCTTTTCAAAGTCGAAGATCGGCGAAAGCATGTGCCGTATTTCAGCCGCGGTGATCGAGGGCACAGGGCCGGGAAACACCAGAGCGATGTGGGAGCCGTTGGGTTGTCCGTTCTGGCCGTTTGAAACCGGGCCCATGGTTCCACCCATGCCGACCTCGACGTGATCGTACCAGTGGCCGGATTTGCCGCCGCCGTTGATCTCGAGAAGAATTTTCTTTTCTTCGATCATCACGCGCGTCACCTGGACCTGGTCGCCGAGGCGGGCGGCGGGACCTTGTTCATCGAGCACGCGATTCCAGGCTGCGCCATCGTACTGGCCATTGCTTTGAATAACAAGCGGCTTTTTGGAGCGAGGCAAGACCACCTTCATAGTGGCGTACTCGGCGTTTAAGCCGCGTTCGATTGCGAGCTTTTCGTCGACGCTCAGCTTATCGGCGCGGAGTTGAGTAGCGCAGATAGGAAAAAGGGCGAGCGAGGCGACGAATGCTAGAAAGAGTCGTTCAGGTTGACGGCAATGGCCGCGTGTTGCGCCTTGACTGGGGCTTTGAGCAGCGCAAAGAATAGCGCGACCACGAAAATCGTGGCGAGCAGACCACCTTCCGGACCATAGTCTCCGCCGCTCCACAATGGCAAGAGGTCCCATTGATAGTTAAACCTCGTCACATCGATTGTAAGCCCGCTGAGATTTACGCCGAACAGCGGCAGGACGAAATTCCAGCCGAAATGCAGGCCGATCGGAAGCCAGAGATCGCGGCTTCGAATAAAGGCGAAGCCCAAAATGACGCCCCACAGAATGGTGTTCAGGATTGCCAGAAACGAAGAATGCGGGTTACCGGAATGAGCGAGGCCGAAGAGAACCGCGACCGGGAGGATGGTGGCAAAAGGCCCGAGATTTTGAACCAGCAACTGGAAGGCGTAGCCGCGGAAGATAAGTTCTTCGCCGACGGCGGCGACCGCGAGTATAGCCAGGTAAAAGAGCAGGCTAGCCCAGGAAAAACCTGCGTCGGCACGGGCGACCAGATGCCCACTGCCCGCCAGAATAGGCGCCAGCAGCATCAGCCCCGCGGCACCGGCCCCGAGCAGTAAGCCGATCACGAGGTTCTGCCAGGAAGCCCGGCCGCCCCCCAATCCGATGTCAGTAAAAGCGCGCCGGTCAAAGACGCGCATGGTCAGCAGGTTGGCCAGCAAACCGGTGGCGCAGAGTCCAACCGTACCCGCGACGGTCAAGCCGAAGACGGTAAACAGCAGCAGCGTCAGGACACGAAGACCGATAAACGCCATAGCCGCGAAAAAGACAACCCGTAGAATGATCCCGGTTCGCGCGTTCCGCTGGGGAGAATGAAGCGAGACTTGGGGCGGCAAGGGCATGGTCGAGCGGGCTGCGGGACGTTTCGGACAAGGCGAGACACTCAGCCCTGTTTTGAAGTACCCTTAGTACTTAGCACGCGATATTTTCATCGTAACCGGCTGCGAATTGCCGATGAGAGAAGTATGAACCATATGCACGAACGTCGAATCGACACACGCCTTCTCTGCGCGGACCTGGTGGAACTTATTTGGGTGGATGAGGCAGGCCAGGAGCATAGACGAATTGGAAATCTCGAAGACATATCGCTGTGTGGGATGTGCCTGCAGTTGGAGGCGCCGTTGCTGCCTGGCTGCCGGGTACGGGCGCTATATAACGCGGGCGAATTATCCGGTGTCGTCCGATATGCAGTGTTTCGCGACGGAGCTCACTTTGTCGGCGTCGAACTGGATGCCGATAGCACATGGTCGGCTGAGCGGTTCGTGCCGCAACACCTCCTCGATCCGCGCGATCTTCTGCATCGTGTTTTGGCACGCCGCCGCGGAGCACAATCCGGTTCTTCGCTCATTCAATAGGAGGACGGTCGGAGTTTTTGAGGGTTCATTGGAAGAACGCTCTATTTTCATGCAGGCGTCTATCTTCTCTCTTTCGCATGCCCGACAGCTACGAAAAACCTAAGCTCGCCGGCGGCGTTTACGCCGCCCTTCTGACACCTCGTCGCGCCGATTCAACGGAAGCGGATGTTTCGGTTCTGCTGAATTACCTGGATGTCATCGCGGAAGGCGGGGTGGACGGGTACGTATTGTTTGGATCGACTGGCGAATTCATTCATTACGACCCCGAAGAACGAAAACGCCTGGCCGCCTTGTCCGTCAAACGCAGTCGGTTGCCTATGCTGATCAATGTGTCGCATTCGAGCTTGGCCGGGGCGGTTGAGATTGCCCAACACGCCATCGACGCCGGAGCGGCCGGGCTCATGCTAATGCCGCCATACTTCTACACATACGGCGAGGAACAGATCTTTGCTTTCTACGCCAAATTCCTGAATGCGATCGGCGGCGCGGCGCCAATTTATCTTTACAATCTGCCGATGTTTGTCAATCCAATCACGCCGGTGCTGGCCGAGCGGTTACTCGAGACGGGCTCGTTCGCCGGAATTAAAGACTCAAGTGGGGATGCGGCTTATCTCCAGCGGCTCCAGTCGCTGCACGCGAAGTTGCAATTCCAGCTGCTGTCGGGGAGTGAGCGCCTTTATCCGGCCGCCCGTCGCGCGGGCGCGAATGGCATCGTTTCGGGAGTTGCGGCAGCCCTTCCAGAGTTGGTCGTTGCACTGGATCGCGCCATCACTTCTTCGGACACGGAACGTGGCGAGCGCCTGAGCAAAAGACTGGAAGAATACCTGGGCTATCTGGACCGCTTTCCGGCCACTGTTATCATCCGGCAAACGGCTGTCGCGCGCGGCTGGTCCTTTTCAGCGGTAGCCGTTCCATTCGACGAAGATCTTTCCGCCGAGTTGATCGGGTTTCACGCCTGGTTTCGTGAATGGTGGCCGCCAGTTCTCGGCGAATGCAGTTTGCCGGCGGCCGTGCGAACGTAGGAGTGTGAACGCAGAGCAAGATGGTGCGACCCCGAGGGTAAGCCCCGAAGAGTTTCGGCAGGCTGCGTACGCCCACGCGGATTGGATTGCCGACTACTTTGAGCAAGTGCGCCAGCATCCGGTGCTTCCATCGATCGAACCGGGCGCTTTTGCTGCGGCACTGCCCAACAGCGCGCCGGAACAGGGCGAGTCCCTGGAACAGATCTTTGCCGATTTTCAGAGCGGCGTATTTCCGGCGCTTACGCTTTGGAATCATCCACGCTTCTTCGCGTATTTTTCGATCTCATCCACGCCGCCGTCCGTGCTGGCGGATTTCCTGGTCTCGGCTATCAACGTCAACGCCATGCTATGGAAAGCCTCGCCGGCTGCTACCGAACTGGAGCAGGTGACGCTCGCGTGGCTGCGGCAATGGCTGGGCCTTGATGATTCGTTGTTCGGGATCATTTATGACACGGCCTCGGTCGCGGTGCTGCAGGCCATCGGAGCGGCGCGCGAATATGTCGATCCCGAGTGCCGCATGAAGGGTATGCGTCCCGGCTTGACGATCTATATTTCGGAGCAGACCCACTTCTCCGCTGAACGCGCCGCCATCACGTTGGGCTTCGGGCAGAATAATGTGCGCAAGATCGGGGTCGATGCAGCGTTTCGAATGCGGCCTGATTTGCTCGAGAAAGCCATTGAAGCGGATTTGGCCGAGGGCAGAAGACCCTGCTGCATTGTGGCCTCAATTGGCTCAACATCGACGAGCGCCATCGATCCTGTTTCGGAGATTGCGGCGATTGCCCAACGTCATGACGTTTGGCTGCATGTTGACGCGGCGTATGGCGGGTCAGCCGCAGTCATTCCCGAAATGCGGTACATCTTGGACGGTGTTGGCCAGGCTCAGTCCATCGCCTTTAATCCGCATAAGTGGCTGTATGTCTCGATCGATTGCAGCGTTCTTTACACGACACGCCAGGATATTCTGCGGCGCGCCTCTCTGCTCGGCGCCGAGTACACTCGCACCGCTGAAGACGACCGGGTAGTCAACTACAACGAATATGGAGTACAGTTGGGGCGGCGTTTTCGAGCGTTGAAGCTCTGGTACGTGCTGCGCTTTTACGGAAGGCAGGGCGTTATCGCCATGTTGCGTGAGTCGCTCCGGTTGGCGCAGTTGCTCAAGTCGCTCATTGAAGCCGATAACAAGTTCGAACTGGCGGCCCCGGTTCCCCTCTCGCTCGTTTGTTTTCGCTACCGCGGTGACAACTCGGCCAACCAAAAATTGCTGGAGGAATTGAACCGCAGCGGCAAAGCTTTTCTTTCGCACACCATACTCAACGGGCAGTTTGTCCTCCGCTGCGCCATCGGCAACTTTCAAACGAACGAAGCGGATATTCGCGAGACCTGGGACTTAGTTCGGGAAACCGCGGCCCGCATCGCCGCGGCCGAATACGCCCATGCCGGCTGACCGGCTGAAAACTACTCTCTGCGGTATCGAGCTCCGTAACCCCGTGCTGGCAGCTTCCGGCACATTTGGCTATGGGATTGAATTTGAGAAGCTGCTCGATTTGAATGCGCTGGGCGGCCTGGTGACGAAAGGACTTTCGCGCGAGCCTATTGCCGGCAATCCAGCGCCTCGGCTCTGGCATACCGCGGGCGGCATGATGAACTCCGTCGGGCTTCAGAACGTCGGCGTCCGTGCTTTTCTCCGAGACAAGCTACCAAAACTGCGCCGCTACACGGTGCCGATTTTTGTGAATGTCTTTGGCTATGCCATCGACGATTATCTCGAGGTGATGCGCGCCCTGGAGGATGCCGAAGGAATTGCCGCCTATGAATTGAATGCTTCTTGTCCGAATACCAAGGAAGGGGGCATCTATTTTTCAAACGATCCGGTTCGGCTTGGGCAGTTGGTCACGGCCGTCCGCGCGGTGACTCGCCGGCCGCTGTTAGTTAAATTGTCGCCGAATGTGGCGCGCATTGAACCGCTGGCGCAAGCGGCAGAGGCAGCCGGCGCCGATGCCATTTCGCTGATCAATACGGTAGTGTCTTTCGCCTTGGACCCGGCCACACGCAGACCCCGCATCGCGGCTGGATTTGCGGGGCTTTCCGGGCCGGCTATCAAACCGCTGGCGCTGCGACTGGTCACGGAAGCCGCCCGGGCAACAAAAATTCCGGTGGTGGGCATCGGCGGAATCGCAAATGGCCGGGACGCGGCGGAGTTCTTGATCGCGGGTGCTTCGGCCGTGCAAATCGGCACCGCCACCTTTATCGACCCGCGTGCCCCGCAGCTGATCGCGCGTGAACTCGG
>DATAYL010000199.1:0-22576 GCA_036272575.1 Bryobacteraceae bacterium
AGCCACGCCATCAAAGAACTCGGCGATCGACCGGAAATCGATCTGCACGAAGGCGGAATTCTTCACAAGGGCTGGGTAGATTTAGAACAACGCCTCCGCTCCACAGAACAGCACCTGCGTTCGAAAGACGACAAGGAAATCGTCCGGGAGTGCATTGCCGGAGATTCCGGCTCTTTGAGCCACTATGATCACGCGCTGGCTCAGGAACTGAGTTCGGATCTCCGATCGCTAATCGTTGAACAGAGAACCACGGTTGACGACAATTTGGTTTATCTCCGAAACAGGGTGGATCGACAGAAAAGCCAGTCGGCCTGAGGTCGGCCCGGGGTCCTAGCGTTCGGATAATTACTGTTCGGGTTTGTCCAGCGGCTGACCGATGGGAACCGGAGGATGGTGCCTGCTTTGTATCGGTCGCACATCACGAGAAGCAGGCATCGTGTTTCCATTTTTGAGCGCAAGCGGTACCGTGCACAGCGATCCACCAGCGATGTTAATGGCAGTGCCGCAGCGGCAACGGCCGTAAATCAATAACGACTTTCTCTTGTACGACGTCACCAGTCGAAATTCATTATTCCCTTACGGTGGCGATTCAGTTAGCGTCTGTCAACCAAATAAATGGTAGTTACGTTTCTAGCAGTGTGCGGCAGTTCGGCAGATCGCGATTAATACTGGTCGCGCTGATTTGCCCGTTGCTTGCCGGCGGTCTGAAGGTCAAAAAGATCAAGGGGAACGCCAATCCGCCGCAGTACGCGAGCTTCAGTAAGCTGCTTACAAAGCCCGAGCAGATTCAACATGCGGCCAACCGGCTGACTCTTGGTGCGCGGCCGGAAGATTGGGCGCTGATTCGCCGGCTCGGTTTAAAGAAGTGGATTGACCAGCAGCTGCACCCGGAGGAAATCGCCGAAAATCCGGAATTGACGCGGCAACTTTCGCAGCTCGCGACGCTATCGCTGAGCGCACACGACACATTTATGCAGTATCCACGGCCGCGTTTGATTGCGGCGAATTCGCGAGAGGGCAGCGGCGCGATGACACTGGCGGCGCTCCTTTCGCCGCAGCAGATCGAATGGCTCGAAAGCGGAAGCGCGGAACAAAAAAAGCAAGTGTTGGCGGCGATACCGCCTGATAAGGGCTTCGATTTTGCCTGGGCATTGCAGCGGGCGGAGCGGCAAAAACTGTTCAACCTGGCGCCGGTTGATTTGCGCCGCAAGCTGATGTTTACGGTGAACCCGGGGAGCGTAGTGATCAGCGATTTAAGCGAGGGCAAGCTGCTGCGAGGGATCTATAGCAACCGGCAGCTAGCCGAAGCGCTCGATGATTTTTGGTTCAACCACTTCAATGTCTTTGTGAACAAGGGCGCGGACCGCTACCTGCTGCCGACGTACGAGCGCGAGACGATACGGCCGCATATTTTCGGTACGTTTTATGATTTGCTGCTCGCGACGGCAGAGAGTCCGGCGATGCTTTTCTACCTCGATAACGCGTCTTCGGTGGCTCCCGGGACTGGGAAAGCTGCGAATGGCAAAGCGCGGCGAGGCTTAAACGAAAACTACGGGCGGGAATTGCTGGAGCTGCATACGATGGGCGTGGATGGCGGTTATACGCAAAAAGATGTGATCGAAGTGGCGCGCTGCTTTACCGGGTGGACGATTACGGGTCCGGCTAAAGGCGGCGTCTTCGAGTATCGCGACCGGGTGCATGACAAGGGGCAGAAAACTGTGTTGGGGCATGTGATTCCGGCGGGCGGCGGCATGAGCGACGGCCTGCAGGTTCTGCAGATACTGGCGCATTCGCCAAGCACCGCGCACTTTATATCGCTGAAGCTGGCCGAACGGTTTGTGGCGGATGATCCACCGCCTTCGGTGGTGAACCGCATGGCGCAGGATTACTTAAAATCGGGCGGAGATTTGCGCAAGCTCATGCAGACGATGCTGGTTTCGCCTGAGTTCTGGTCGCAAGGCGCGCTGGGGGCTAAAGTGAAGACGCCCTTCGAGATGGTCGTAAGCGCGGCGCGGGCGACGAACGCACAGGTGACTTCGGCTTATGCGCTTGAGAATGTGCTACAGAAGTTGGGCGAGCCGCTGTACCGGAAGATTGAGCCGACCGGATATAGCAATGCAAATGCGGAGTGGGTGAGCTCGTCGGCGCTGCTCGAGCGGATGAATTTTTCGCTCGCGCTGGCGGCGAATAAGATTCCCGGCGTGCGAGTGGATGAGAGCGCGTGGCAGGCGCGGACGGCAGGCGATCCGATGGAACTGGCACGGACGATTTTGCCGGAGGAGCCGGGTTCGCATACGCAGGAAGTGATACGTAAGGCACCACAGACGCCGAGCCTGGTAGTGGGACTGGCGCTTGGGTCCCCGGAGTTCCAGAGGAAGTGAAGGAAGTCAGGAGTGAAGGAGTAAGAACGATGCCATCGCGGCGATTTTTTTTGAAGAGTTCGGCAGTTGCGATGTTTGGCGTGGGCTCGGTCCCGACATGGTTGTCGCGAGCAGTGTATGCGCAGGACGGGCTGGGGCAACGCAAGAAGATTTTCATTGCGATCTTTCAGCGGGGCGCGGTGGATGGCTTAAACATGATCGTGCCGCACGCCGAGCCGGCATATTATGCGCTGCGGCCGACGATTGCGATTCCGCGTCCGAATAAAGCCGACGGTTCAGCTATTGATCTGGATGGACATTTTGGTTTGCATCCATCGCTCGGTGCATTGAAGCCGTTGTGGGATGCGGGGCAGTTGGCGATTGTGGAGGCGGTTGGTTCGCCGGACCCGACGCGTTCGCATTTCGATGCGCAGGATTACATGGAGTCGGGAACGCCGGGGTTAAAGGCAACGGGCGACGGCTGGTTGAACCGGGCTTTGCGCGCGGAGGCGAAGGCATCCCCAGTAAGGGCGGTGAGTTTGAGTCCGGATTTGCCGCGTACGTTGCGAGGTAAGAATGCAGCGCTGGCGATTGGCAGTCTGAATGATTTCCAAATCAAGGATGCGCTGGCGGCGAGCACTTTTGAGGATATGTATGGGGAATCCGCGGACCGGATTTTAAACGGTACGGGGCGCGAGACGTTTGATGCGGTGAAGCTGCTGCAATCGATTCAGAAGACGGCATACGCACCGGCGAATGGGGTGCGCTATCCGAATGGGCGGCTGGGGACGAGCTTGCAGCAGATCGCGCAGATGATCAAAGCGAACGTCGGTCTCGAAGTGGCGTTCACGGATGTGGGCGGTTGGGATACACATGTAAATGAGACAGGCGCACAGCCACACGTGGGCCAGTTGGCGAATCTGCTGGGCGAGTTTGGCGCGGCGCTGGCGGCGTTTTCGCAGGATATGGGCGATCGGATGGCGGACATTACGGTGGTGACGATGTCGGAGTTCGGCAGGACGGTGAGAGAGAACGGAGACCGCGGCACCGATCATGGTCATGCGAACGTGATGCTGGTGATGGGGGGTGGTGTGCAGGGCGGCAAGGTGCATGGCCAGTGGCCTGGACTTGAACGGGAACAGTTGTATGAAGGGCGCGATTTGAATGTCACGACGGATTTTCGCAGCGTGCTGGCGGAGTTAGTAAAGAGTCAGATGGGGAATACGGAGTTGGGGCGGGTGTTTCCGGGGTTTGCGGTTGGATCGAATTTGGGGATTATGCGGGTTTAGTTGTCAAGCCGTTGACCTAGCCTGAATGATGAGACGCTAGGCCGCACCGCTTCCAAATTAAACGCCAGTTTTGCGGCGCGTTTTTCCTGAGAGGAATCAGAAAAATCCGCAACTACCTGGGCGAGACCTCAATGAAACCAAAGATTTACAAGATTGGACCGACCTGGATTTTGTGGGTGCCGGGAGTGCGCGTGTATCGCTTTACCAGCTGGGGACGGGCGATGCAGTATGCGCTCGAGAGCGGTCCTCGGGTCAGCTAGTTTTTGGCTGCGACTGTATAAAGGCCCAGGCGTCAGCCATAATGCGGTCTAGATCGGCGCGAGTGGGCTTCCAGCCCAGGGTGCGTTGCAGCTTGCTCGAATCGGCCACCAGACTTGGTGGATCGCCTTCGCGGCGGGGGCCCATGGTGAAGGGCACCTTCTGGCCCGTCACGCGTTCGGCCGACGCCAATACTTCCTTCACCGAATGACCGGCGCCGGTGCCGATGTTGAAGACATCAGAAGCGCCGTTATCGATCAGACTCTCGACAGCCAGGATGTGCGCTTCCGCGAGATCGCTCACGTGGATGTAGTCGCGGATGCAAGTGCCGTCGGGTGTGGGGTAATCGTCGCCGAACAGAGTCACAGGTATGCCGGAGCGCACCGCTTGCAAGATGAGCGGTATGAGATGCGTTTCCGGATCGTGACGTTCGCCTAAGCCGACTTTAGGTTCGGCGCCGCAAGCATTGAAGTAGCGCAGGCGGATGCTGCGGAAGGCGCGATAGCGGTCGAGCCACTCCAGAATTTTTTCCACCATTACTTTGGATTCCCCGTAAGGATTGATGGGCGCGATAGGCTCGTCTTCCGGGATCGGGTTGGTTTTGGGAATGCCATAGGCGGCAGCGGTGGAAGAGAAGACCAGGCGTTTGACATGCGCCTCGATCATGGCTTCAAAGAGCGCCAGCGAGCCGCCGATGTTGTTTGCAAAATAGACCTCGGGCGCCGTGGTGGATTCGCCAACCGAGATGTATGCCGCGAAATGAATCACGGCGTCAACGGCTTCGCGACGGAACAGGTTCACTAACTTCTCTTTATCGTGCAAATCGATCTGGTGGAGCATTCCTTTTGGAACTGCTTCCGGATAGCCGCGCGAGAGATTGTCGACCACGATGACGGAGTGGCCGCGCTGCTCTAAGGCGTAGCGGGTGTGTGAACCGATGTAGCCGGCGCCACCGGTGACGAGGATCTTACTCACGCTTCGAGTGTAGCCAAACAACCGGGGCCAGCAAAAAAAATAACGCAGTGGGCGGCGGCATACGATCCTGAAGATTGTATGGCTCTACTCGAGGCCCGAAATGTAACGAAAGTCTACCGGACGGAAAGCGAGCAGGTGATGGCTTTGCATTCTGTCTCGCTGGCTTTGCAGCCGGGCGATTTTGTGGGGTTGGTCGGCAAAAGCGGCGGTGGCAAATCGACGCTGCTCAATTTGTGCGGCGCGATGGATTTTCCCACTTCGGGTGAGATCGAGCTCGACGGCCGGGTGACGGGCGAATTAACGGACGCGGAACTGACGGTGCTGCGGCGCGAGAAAGTCGGCTTCATTTTCCAATCCTTCCAGTTGATTCATACGTTGTCGGCGGTAGAGAACGTGGAGCTGCCATTGCTGCTGGCGAAGCGCAGGAAAGCAAGGGCGACGGCATTAGAACGGCTGCGCTGGGTTGAGATGGATGCGCTCGCGGATCGGTTGCCGCATCAACTCTCGGGTGGACAGCAGCAGAGGGTTGCAATCGCGCGAGCGCTAGTGAATAATCCGAAGCTGTTGCTGGCGGATGAACCAACGGGCAACCTGGACACGGCTACGGGCGAGCTGGTGCTGGATCTTTTGGGCAGGACTGCGCGTGAGTTGGGCGTAGCAATTCTGATGGCGACGCATAGCGTGGAGAGCGCGGCCGTGGTGAGCCGGATTATTCAGTTACGGGATGGGCGTATCGCCGAGCTGGTTGCGCATCGATGATTTCGAACTGGCTCTTATTTTTTCGGTTAACGGTGCGGCCGCTGAGCCGGGAGCCGGTGCGGACTGCGTTGACGGTGTTCGCGGTGGCGTTGGGCGTGGGTGTGGTGCTGGCGATCGATCTGGCAGGCCAGGCCGCGGCCGGGAGTTTTCATTCTTCGCTGGAATCGCTGACCGGCAAAGGCGATTTGCTAATCACGCAAACGGCGGGACTCGATGAGCGGCTGCTCGGAAAACTGGTGCGCTTGCCCTATGATTTGCAGTTCTCGCCGAGGGTGGAGGATTTTGCCTCGATTAGTGGAAAGGGGGAGGCGCTGCCATTTATCGGGCTGGACTTAATCGGGCAAGCGGGCAGGCGATCTTTCGGTGATGAAGCGTTTACCGACTTGTTGAGCAAGGGCGATCCAGTGTGGGTGGGTTCTGGAACGGGATTACATACGGGGGATCAAGTAACGTTGTTACTCGACGATCAGCTGCGCCGGTTTTTTGTAGCGGGCATGGTGCCCCAGGAGCACGAGCAATTCGGTGAATCGAATGTAATTACGACTGATATTGGCATTGCGCAACGGGTAACGAACAAAGCGGGCAAGCTCGACAGTATCGACGTCCGTATTTCGAAGGGAAGCTCAGTAGTGCAGTGGCGTGAAGTATTGCAGAAGCAAGTACCGGCGTCGGCGACGGTTGCGCTGCAAGGATCGCGCACGGATGAGAACCGCAAGATGCTGTCGGCGTTTCGTTGGAACTTGCGGGTGTTGAGCTATATCGCGCTGATCGTCGGCGCGTTTTTGATTTACAACACGATTGCGATTTCAGTGGTGCGACGGCGGAACGAGATTGGAGTTGTACGGGCGCTGGGCGGCACGCGTTTGACGATCCTCAGCGGCTTTCTGGCAGAGGCAGGATTCTTTGCGATGACGGGGAGTTTGTTGGGATTGCTCTTGGGGCGGGTAATGGCGGTGGCGGCTGTGCGCTTGATCGGGACGACAGTGGAGTCGCTGTATGTGAGCAGCCAACCGGCGCCGATTGCGTTGACGTTTTCGAGCGCGGCCAGTGGAGTGGCATTGGGGATTTTCGTTTCGCTGCTGGCGGCGCTGGCTCCAGCGGTTGAGGCGTCGCGCGTGGCGCCCGTGGAAGCGATGGCGCGCGGGAGGGAAGAATATGTCGCGGCGGCGCGATCGCGGCAACGGGCGGTGCTGGCGATGGTGTTGTTTGCGGGAGCGGCTTTGCTGGCAAAATTGCCGGCGATCCACCGGCAGCCTCTTTTCGGTTACGTATCCGTGCTGTTTTTGGTTGTGGCGACGGCGCTGGTGATTCCGGCGCTGCTGACTGGCTTTGTGGCGCTGGTGCAGAGGGCAATCGAGAAGTTATTTGGAGTGGAGGCGCTGCTCGCGGCACGGTCGTTGCGAGCCTCGCTTGGCCGTACGTCGGTGTTGACGGCGGCATTGGCCACAGCGGTTGCGATGACGGCAAGCGTGGCCATTATGGTCGGCAGTTTTCGGGAAACTGTGACGGTCTGGATGGACAATCAGCTGCAAGCGGATTTGTATTTGCGGCCGGCGGGTTGGGCGGCGGCGGATCAACATCCAACGATGAGCGCAGATATTGCGGATGCGATTGAGAAAGTGCCGGAAGTGGCTTCGGTGGATCGGTTTCGCGCATATCCGATTACCTATGGCGGCTTGCCGGCCACGCTGGCTGGCGGAGAAAGTAGCCGCACAGGAAATCCCGCGAGCACACGTTTCCTGCCGGGCGAAGATCCGCGCGCCATTTTGGCTAAGCTGCCGACCGGGGATTATGCCGTGGTGAGCGAGCCCTTTGCCAATAAACATGGAGTGGGCGTTGGCAGTGTGCTGCACGTTCCGCTGGCGGGCGCGATGCGTGATTTCGAAGTGCTTGGTGTTTACTACGACTACTCGACGGAGCGAGGCTATATCGTGCTCGATCGAAAGACGCTGTTGAAGTATCTGCCGGATCCGGCGGAATCGAACCTGGCGGTTTATCTGAAACCGGGTGCGGACGCGGCGGCGGTGCGGCGGCAGATTGACATGGTGATTGCGGGGCGCAGGATTGAGGTGTTTTCGAACCGAGCATTGCGGCGCGGGGCGATTGCGACCTTCGATCACACGTTTGCGATTACGTACGCACTCGAAGCTGTCGCGGTGGTGGTGGCGGTGATGGGAATCGCCGGGGCGCTGCTCGCGACGGTAATCGACCGAAGACGTGAGTTCGGGTTGCTGCGGTTTCTGGGCGCGTCGCGCCCGCAGATTCGCAAGATTATTTTGTGCGAAGCCGGCTTGCTTGGTTTGCTGGCGAATGCAATCGGGATTGCTCTTGGCACGGTGCTTTCGCTTATTTTGATTTTCGTAATCAATAAGCAATCGTTTGGGTGGACGATTCAGTTCCACTGGCCGGTAAGGATTCTGCTGATTGTTTTGACTGGCGTTTACGCGGCGACTGTGCTGGCGGCGATTTTTCCGGCGACTACCGCGCTGCGATTGAATCCGATTGAGGTGGTGCATGAAGAGTAGCGCCGCTCTTTTGGTTGTTCTCGCTGGCCTCGCGTGTGCGCAACAATGGCAAATCGCGCAGTCGGGCTATCGATTTGAGTTTCCGCGCGATCATTTTGCGCATTTGGATTATCAGACGGAGTGGTGGTATTACACGGGCAACTTACGCGGGGCGGATGGACACCGCTATGGTTTCGAATTGACGTTTTTTCGGCAAGGGCAGCATTTTTCGCAGCAGGCGGCGCGTTTGGAGGACAGCGCGTGGCGGCCGGACCAGGTTTATTTGGCCCATCTGGCGCTGAGTGATATCGACGGCAAGAACTTCTATCACGTGGAACGTTTGAACCGGGCGGGGCCGGGCCTTGCCGGTGCAAGTGAGGGCCAAAGTGCTTACTGGAACGGCAACTGGCAGGTGAAATGGATTTCCACGGCAGAAGGAAAGCAGCAACTCACGGCGGTATGCGATCGTTTCGTGCTCGACTTGACGTTAACGAGCAGGAAAGGGCCGGTGATTCAAGGCAAAGATGGCGTGAGCGAAAAAGGGCCAGAGCGGGGACAGGCCTCGCACTATATCTCGCTGACGCGGCTCGCAGTTTCGGGGCGTTTGACGAAGGGTCGAGCACAGCAAAACGTGACGGGGCTTGCGTGGATGGATCATGAATTCTTCACGGGGCCGAAGACCAGCGATTTGGCCGGTTGGGACTGGTTTTCCATTCAATTGCAGAATGGAGAGGAGCTGATGCTATATCGTTTGCGAAGCAAATCGGGCCGGCCGGATGCGTATTCTTCGGGCACTTACATAGACCGCCAGGGCAGGCAGCGATTTCTGTCCGCAGCCGATTTTCTGTTGGCGCCGGGCGATACATGGCTCAGCCCGCATTCCGGCGCGCGGTATCCGCTGCGGTGGCATATTCAAGTGCCCTCGCTACAGCTTGATTTGCAGGAGAAGACGGAATTGCCGGACCAGGAGCTTTGGACTACGGCGCATGTGACGCCGACGTATTGGGAAGGCGCGGTGAGTTATACGGGGACTATTCATGGACAGACGGTAGACGGTGTGGGGTATTTGGAGATGACGGGTTACCAGAAATGATGGATCGAAGAAAATTCTTGGGCGCGGGCGCGGCGGCGCTGGGACTGGTTGCGTCTCGACGCGGATGGGCGGAAGAATCGCCTGGTTCTTTTGATTTTATTTTCTTTACCGATACACACATACAACCGGAGTTAGCGGCGGCTGACGGTTGCCAGATGTGTTTTCGCAAAATCCGGTCAATCCCGGCGGATTTCGCGATTCAGGGTGGTGATCACGTCTTCGACGCACTGGCAGTGGGGCGAGCGCGCGCAGACAAGCTCTTTGAGCTTTATAAGCAGACCGAGCATGCCTTGGAAATACCGATTTATCACACGATCGGCAATCATGATGCCTTCGGTGTTTCCGCTGCTAGCGGAATCAGAGTGAATGATCCGGCTTACGGCAAGAAGTTGTTCGAAGACCGGATCGGGCGGCGGACGTATCAGTCGTTAGCGCACAAAGGCTACCGATTTATCGTGCTCGATTCAATTCAGCCGACGCCGGACCGCCAGTGGGAAGCGCGCATCGACGAGGAACAACTGGAGTGGCTGAAAAGCGAGCTGGCGAAGTCGGGCGCGCACATGCCGACGGTGGTAATCGTGCATGTGCCGCTGGTAACGGCGTCATCCTCTTATGCACCCGCGCAAAGGCCGGGCGAGTATCAAACATCGTCGGTGGCGAACGCTTACCAAGTGCTCCCGTTATTTACGGGCCGCAACGTTCTAGGTGTTTTGCAGGGGCACACTCATATCAACGAAGTGGTTGAGTGGAAGGGCATTCCGTATATCACGCGGGGCGCGGTCTGCGGGAACTGGTGGCATGGCACGCGCTGGGGTACGCCGGAAGGCTTCACGGTTGTGCGGCTGCGCAATGGCAAGATGAGCTGGAGCTACGAAACGTACGGGTTCAAAAGTGTGGATCCAAAGAATACGTAGCCGAATCAGGTGCGGCCGGTTGCGGGTCGAGCAGGCGCATGGATGTCGCTAACACGGCGGACACCAGGCAGCAGAAGACGACGATGCCGAGCGCGTAACGCAGCGTGAAGAGTTGGGAAGCGAAACCGATGGTGGGCGGTCCGACGATGAAACCGAGATAGCCAATGCCCGTCACAGTAGCGATACCCGCGCCGGGACTGACCGATGGCACGCGGCCGCCCGAGCCAAAGACCAACGGAATAATTACGGAAAAGCCGGCGCCGGCAGCGGCGAATCCGGGGAGCGCCCAATTGGGCAGATGTACTGACAAGGCCCAGAGCAGGCCAACGGCGGCAACTAAACTGGCGGTGCGCACAGTGCGCAGCGGTCCGAGGCGCGCCGTAATGATATCGCCCAGAAAACGGAAGATCGCCATGGAAGCAGAGAAGACGGCATACCCGGCGGCAGCGGTGCCGGCGCCCGCGTGGAGTACCTGCTTCAAGTAAACAGCGGTCCAGTCGCCCATGGCTCCTTCCGAGAGCAGACAGCAGAATCCGATGGCGCTCAGGGCGAATAATACTGGCGGTATTTTGTTCCACGGCAGCCGGTGTTCGGTTGCAATGACGCGGCCGTGCGTATCGAGCAGTAAAGGAGCGGCGAGCCAAACGCCGAGCAGGTTCAACATCGCGCTCGATGTGAAATGGGGCAACGGGTTGATGCCGCGGCCCGCCAGCAATCCACCAATAGCAGCGCCAATCATCCCTCCGAGACTAAACATGCCGTGGAAGCGCGACATGGTGGGAGAGCCGAGATGTTTTTCCACGTCCACGCCTTGGGCGTTCATGGAAACATCCATCGCGGCGGAAACGACGCCGAATACGAATAGCGCGAGCGACAGAGTCCAGGCGTTGAAAGCTGCTCCCAAGAGCACCAGAGAAAGGCAGAAAGGAATGGCGCTGAGGATCGAGAGCCTCTTGCTGCCGTAGCGATTGACGAGCCAGCCGGTGATGGGAATGCTGGTTACCGCTCCAACGGCAGAGCTCAGTAGGGTAAGGCCAAGCACGCCGTTTGGCAAATGGAGCTTGCTTTGGATGGCTGGAATGCGCGAGACCCAGGTCGAAACAACTAATCCGTGCACCAGGAAGAGAATGACGGTGCCCCACCAGCCTGATCGCACCTGGCGATTGTCAATGGGATGGGCGGGCATATACCGTGATTTCCTGGCCGTGACGAATCCATTGAGCCTTTTGATGAAGACCGAGCGCTTCGCAATCCGCGAGGGTGACCGGGGGCGCCCATTGATAAAAACGGCTCAAAAAGTTTTTAACGAGCGGCCATGCGATCACTCCATTTCGAGGCATCCACGTGCGGGTATAAATGATGAGTACGCCAAAGCTTTCGGACGGCAGATGCGCGAGGGATGATCGATGGAAATCGTTCGTCTCGATTACTGTGAGGCCGCGCGAAACATAGCCGTAGTCGGGGCTTCGCAGCGCGGCAGAGAAAGGCCAAGCAGTGGCGATCGCAGTGTGGCCAAATTGTGTTTCGGCGAAGGCAGCGGCTGCTTGCTGCAGGCGAATGAAATCCACCATGGCGTAATTGTTTTCGTAAGGAAATGGATAGGGCGGATTCCAGAAGAGATTGGCGGCGAGACCAATCAATAAAGCACCGGCTGCGGTGACTCGCAGGATCGATCGAAGATGGGTGGCAGCTGCGGCGACCGCGATATAGAAGATGGGTAATACGGGTAGCAGATAGCGTTCGAGTTCGGCGCCGCCTAATACGGATACAAGCAGCAGCGTTGCGGCGGAAACGACGATGGTGATTTGCCAGGGACGAGAGCGGAAACTTTGGCAGTCGCGGACGGTCGCGAGCAGGACGAGTGTCCCGATCCAGCGAAATTCGGCGAAGAAGAGATAGTAGAGCCGGCGCAGCAGCGAGAAGATCAGGCGCACCGGATTCAAGGCGTAGCCGATGTTGTAATGCGCGAAGCCGGGATTGCCAAGCCAGTAGCCGGTTTGGGCGTGTAGTGCCGCCAGCCAGATGGCCAGCGCGATTGCGGCCGGGACGAACAGGAGCGCGCGTTTCCAATCCTTGCGGAGAAGCAGGAGTGCTCCGAAGACGGCCGGAACGACGAGTCCTGTTTCTTTGACAAGCACCAGGGCCACACAGGCAGCGGCGGCCGGCAGAAAATGATTTTTTAGGAACAGTAACAGCGCGAGCAGTGTAAACACCATGGCGGGCATGTCGAGTTGAGCCATCATGCTCTGCGTATAAAAGAGAGGCGACGCCAGCAAGAGCAGCGGCGGCAGGAAGGCGGGTGCGCCCTCGCTCTCACGGCTTAACTCAATCGCCAATAGAAAAGTGAGCAAGACACCGGCGCCGGCCAGCAGCAGCATGGCGAGCCGGGTGATCGCTATCGAGTAGCCGAAGAGCTTGTACCAGAGGACGAGATAGAGTTCGACGCCGGGCGGATGCACATTCGGGAGCGTTGAGCGCGCGACCCACCAGCCATGCCGCAGCAAATCAAGCGCAGTGGGGATGAACTGGCCCTGCTCATCCCAAAAAAAAGGCAGGGTGAGCAACTGCGCATGCAAGGCGAGGAGAGGGAGCGTGAACAGTGCAAAGAACAGGAGGAGATAAAGAGGTCGTTTGGCTGAGGAAGACTGCCGTTCGAGAGCAAACGGCGGCAGTTTCGGCATGGGCGGACGGCGTGGAGCGGGCATCGAAGCGGCATGCGATGCCTATTGAATGCTTTCACCGGACGCCTGTGATTCCAGGCGGATCTCGCCGAAAGCTGCCTCGTACTGCTTCAAGTTTTGCTGCAGAAGATTGACGAGCGCCTTGGCTTGCGGCGGACTGAGGTAAACGCCTTGGAAATTAGCGATGGTAACCGCATCGGGTGCGTTCTGGTTGATGGTTCCGAACATCAGGAAGAAATCCCAGAGGCTGACGCGCATTTGAACGCTATTCGCGTAGTGCTCGCGATAATCCGACGTGTTCGTCAGGTGAACTTTGGGTTGCGGCTGGCCGGGTGTCATGCATCCAGTATGCCTTGACAAAGTGATCGAGCAAGTTGTTGTTGGAGTCTCTCGCACAGCGGTCGGACCCAGAGGTTTAACGGCTTGCGTTATCCTCAGTCCTTTATGCGCCTGCGTTTCTTCTGGACGTTCTTTTTCGCTGCGACTCTTTCGGCCCAATCGACAACTTATGTCTTGAAGGCACGGCGGCTGTTTGACGGCAAGTCGGACAGAGCGGTAGAGCCGGGCATCGTGGTTGTTTCCGGCAATAAGATTCAGTCTGTCGGTGGGGCAGTTCCGCCAAATGCAACGGTTATCGATCTCGGCGATGCCACGCTGCTGCCCGGCTTCATTGACTCGCACACGCATCTGACGCAGGATTTCGATCCCGACTATTCGGGCGCGGAACTGCGCCGTATGGAGCGCAGCACTGCAGAGCTGGCGATTCGCGCTACTGCGAACGCACGCAAAACACTAATGGCGGGCTTCACTACAGTGCGGGATGTGGGATCGGCCGACTTTCTGGACGTCGGCCTCCGCAACTCAATCAATGCGGGCATTGTTCCGGGACCGCGGATGCTGGTATGTGTGCGCGCGCTCGGCTCGACCGGGGGGCATTGCGACGATGGCGCGGGTCTGCGCTTCGGTCTTTTGAATCATGAATCCGGTCCGGAAGATGGCGTAATTAATTCGCCGGATCAGGCACGATTCGCGGTTCGCTTCAACATCAAGTACGGCGCGGATGTGATCAAAACCTGCGCTACCGGGGGTGTGCTTTCGCCTACTGACGACGTGGATACGCCGCAGCTGACCCAGGCCGAGCTCGATGCGCTGGTAACGGCGGCCCACGAACTACGCCGCAAGACGGCCGCTCATGCGCACGGCGCGGAGGGTGCAAAGCGAGCCATTCGCGCCGGCATCGATTCAATAGAACATGGCACGTTCCTCGACGACGAAGCTCTTCGCATGATGCGGGAGCGCGGTACTTACCTGGTGCCGACGTTAACGGTGCGAGTGGGCCTGCGGGAATCGAAGTTCCCGCCGTTGGTGCAGCAGAAGGCGGACCTGGCAGTGAAAGCGCAGGACGGTATGGTGCGGCGCGCTCTGCAGATGGGCGTAAAGATCGCTTTAGGTACGGACGCGGCCGTGTATCCGCACGGGGAAAACGCGCTGGAGTTTATGTTCATGGCGAATGACGGCATGTCTCCCGCACAATCGCTGCGCGCCGGAACGTCGGTAGCGGCGGAGCTGCTTGGGTTGCAGACGAAAGTCGGGACGCTCGAGGCCGGCAAGTTCGCCGACGTCGTTGCAACGCCGGGCAATCCGCTGGATGACATAAAGCTGACCCAAAGCGTGGTGTTTGTGATGCGAAACGGGGTCATTTACCGCAATGACCGCGGCAATGGCGGAACGGTAAAATGACGATTTGCCGGGGTCTTTCGGAGTTTTTCCCGCTTATAAAAAAGGGAGCTCCGACGGGAAACCGAGTAGGGTACCGGTAACCGTTTTGTAACAGGAAAGTCATGAGCCGTTGATGACAAGGACTCACCATAAAAGGGTAGTCGCGACGTTCCAGTTAGATTAAAGAAACTTAATATATCACATGACATGGCGTATACTCATTCCGTTCCTGACGATACTTCCACTGCAGGCGCAGACGAGCCTGACCGGGGCTGGCGCGACTTTTCCAGCGCCCATCTATCAGAAGTGGTTTAGCGAATACCAGTCGGTCGGTAACGCCCAGATCAACTATCAGCCGAACGGTTCGGGAGGCGGCATCAAAGCGGTGACGGAGGGCACGACCGATTTCGGGGCCAGCGACATGCCGATGACCGACGAGCAGTTGAAAGCGTACAAAGCGAAGAACCAGTACGGCATTCTGCTTTTTCCTACCGTTCTCGGGGCGGCGGTTCCAACGTACAATCTGCCGGGCGTGACGCAAGAGTTGAATTTCACTCCGCAAGTGCTGGCGGCCATTTTTCTAGGAGATATCAAGAAGTGGAACGATCCGCGCATTGCCAAGGCAAATCCCGGGGTGAAACTACCCGCGGACAACATCGTAGTGGTTCATCGCGCGGATGCCAGCGGCACTACATTTTGCTGGACCGACTATCTTTCTAAAGTCAGCCCGGAGTGGGCCTCGAAAGTTGGAAAGAATTCGTCTGTGAATTGGCCTACGGGGTTAGGAGCAAAAGGGAATGACGGTGTGGCGGGCGTAATTAAGCAACAAAAAGGCGCGCTCGGTTACGTGGAGCTGATCTACGCCGTTAAGAACCACATTCCTTATGGAAAGGTGCAAAACAAGTCGGGCGAGTTTGTAAAAGCAGATCTCAAGTCGGTGAGTGCAGCGGCGGCCGCGTTGAAGAGCATGCCGGCGGATTTTCGCGTTTCGATTACGGACGAGCCGGGGAGCGGGGTTTATCCCATATCGACGTTCACGTGGCTGCTGGTCCCTTCCAAAATATCCGATGCAGAAAAGCGCAAGGCCCTTACCGGGTTCCTGAAATGGGCGATTACGACCGGGCAGAGTTCAGTGGAATCGCTCGATTACGCGAAGCTGCCGACATCGGTTGTGGCCAAAGAGGAAAAACAGATCGCCCTGATCAAGTAGGCTAGGAGTTGATACCCTAGCCGCTGCCTCATGGCAAGTTCCAGCTACATCGCCGATACGCTGCGCCGCCCGGCAGACCGAACGTTTCTCACTCGATTACGGGGTGGCGACGAACTGGCCTACTCGATCACCCTTGTTTCGGCGGCGTTAGTGCTGCTGATCGTGGCGCTGATCGTGGTCTCGCTATGGGCTCGCTCGCAGCCGACGGTGAAGGCCTTTGGCTGGCATTTTCTTTTTACCTCCACCTGGGATCCGAATGGGGGCCATTTTGGAGCGCTTCCGTTTATCTATGGAACGTGCGTTACTTCGCTGCTGGCTCTGGTGATCGCGGTGCCACTGGGGGTAGGTTCATCCGTTTTTCTGGCAGAGATGGCGCCGCCCAGATTTTCGAATATATTGACGTTCCTGATCGAGCTTTTGGCCGCGGTTCCGAGCGTTATTTACGGGCTACTCGGCATTTTCATTCTGGTTCCGTTTATTCGTGAATTCATCGCGCCAGCGCTTAGCAAGACGCTGGGGTTTCTGCCGTTTTTCAAGGGCGATTTCTATGGCGTGAGTTTTCTGTCGGCCGGCTTAGTGCTTTCCGTGATGGTGGTGCCGTTCATCATTTCGGTGTCGCGGGAAGTGCTGCTGGCGGTGCCGGTGGAGCAGCGGGAGGCCGCCCTGGCATTGGGCGCCACCAAATGGGAAACGACCTGGCAGATCGTCTTGCCGACGGCGAGCACGGGCATTATCGGGTCGGTATTTCTTGCCTTGGCGCGCGCTTTGGGAGAAACCATGGCGGTGACGATGGTGATTGGCAACACGCCTACAATCTCGGCGTCAGTGTTTTCGCCTGGTTATTCGATCGCAGCTGTTATAGCCAACGAATTTGCTGAAGCGAGCGGAGATCTATACATCTCTTCGCTGATTTTTCTGGGACTGGTTTTGTTTGGTCTCACGATTGTCATTAATGCCGCGGCCCGGATTTTGATTTTAGCGACCTCGAAGAGGAACAGCTAGTGGGAAGCGGATATATGGCGAGTCCAAGCGCTGCGCTCAGGGCTCCGTTTCAAGAGTCAAGCAAACCAAGGGCAGCTGGCTTATGACGATGGAGATATCGGCGCGGCGGCGCTTTATCAACATCCTCATGCTGTCGCTTTCCGGGATCTGCACGCTGCTGGTAGTGGGCGTTCTATTTTTTATCCTGGGCTACCTGTTTGTGCATGGAGCTCGCTCGCTCAACCTGGATTTTTTTACCAAACTGCCGAAGCCTTCGGGTGAAACGGGAGGCGGCATGGCGAACGCAATTGTGGGAAGCGCGAAGGTGCTGTTGGTGGCGACGGGGATCGGCATCCCGCTGGGATTCTTGGCGGGTGTTTACCTAGCTGAATATAGCGGGAAGACTTTTGCGTTTGTGATTCGCTATACGGTGGACCTGTTAAATGGCGTGCCGTCGATTGTGATCGGTATCGTCGCTTACGCGTTAGTGGTTCGGCCGATGAAGCACTATTCGGCGTTGGCGGGGGGGGTGGCCCTGGGCATCATGATGATTCCGATTGCGGTCCGCACGACGGAAGAATTCTTGCACGCTGTCCCCAACTCGATGCGGGAGGCCGCCATGGCGCTTGGCGCCACGAAAGCCAAGACGATATTTACGGTAGTTGTGCCAACCGCAATCTCGGGGCTCGCTTCGGGCATGATGCTAAACCTGGCGCGAGTGGCAGGCGAGACTGCTCCGCTGCTCTTTACCGCTCTCGGAAATATGTTCTGGAGCAAAGGCTGGCTCGCGCCAATTGCGACGCTGCCGGTTATGATTTACAACTATGCGATTGCGCCGGATGAGGATTTACATCAGCAAGCGTGGGCAGCGGGGTTTGTCCTTCTGTCACTTATATTAATTGTGAATATCGGTGCAAAAATGATCATTGCACGAGGACCAGCGTCCTACAGGAGATAAAGTTTTGGCCACTCCATCCGGTTCCCAGGCGCTCAATGCTCTGACACCCCAGGTTCCGACCCGGCTAGAAGCGAACCCTTCCGGTTCCGCAGCGAAGCTGAGTACTCGGGGCATTAACTTCTTTTACGGCTCGTTCCAGGCTTTGCACGATATCGGCCTGGATATCCCGGCTAAGCGCATCACGGCGTTCATCGGACCTTCGGGGTGCGGTAAATCTACGTTTCTGCGCACGATGAACCGCATGAATGAGGCGCTACGCAATACGCGGGTGGAAGGCGAACTACTGCTCGACAACCAGAATTTGCTGGCCATGGATGTGACCTACGTGCGGCGGCGGATCGGCATGGTTTTTCAAAAGTCCAATCCCTTTGCGAAGACGATTTTTGACAATGTCGCGTATGGCCTGCGGGTGAATGGCATTCACAAAAAATCCGTGATTAAGGAAGCCGTCGAGCGCAGCCTCACACACGCGGCGCTGTGGACCGAGGTGAAGGACAAGCTGGATAAGCCGGCGGCGGCACTCTCCGGCGGACAACAGCAGCGGCTTTGTATTGCGCGGGCGCTGGCAGTGGAACCTGAAGTATTGCTGCTCGATGAGCCCTGTTCCGCGCTTGATCCGATCGCGACGCTGAAGATCGAAGAACTGTTATTTCAGCTGAAGGAGATGACGACGATCGTCATCGTGACGCATAACATGCAGCAAGCCGCGAGGCTGGCCGACTATACGGGCTTTTTCCTTCTCGGCAAGCTGATCGAGATCGATATCACGCGGAAGATGTTCCAAAATCCGAGCAAGAAAGAAACCGAAGATTACGTCACGGGCCGCTTCGGTTGATTTTGTTTTCGTTACAGAGGTAAATTGTGCGTCACTTCGAACAGGAGTTAGAAAAGCTAAAATCCAAGCTGCTTGAGATGAGCGCTCTGGTGGAAAGCGCCGTGTATCGCAGCGTCCAGGGCGTCGTCGAGAAGAACGAGGACCTCGCGCAGCAGGTGCTTAGAAACGAAGCCCGCATCAATCAGCTGGAAATTGAAATTGATGACATGGCGATCAGCCTGCTTGCGCTGCAAGCGCCTTTAGCGGCGGATCTGCGTTTGATCACGGCGGCGATCAAGATCAACAACGATCTCGAAAGAATGGGTGACTTGTCAGTCAGCATTGCGCAAAGCGCTCTGGCGCTGATTCGCGAGCCGCTGATACGCCCATTGATCGACATTCCGCATATTGCGGGGCTGGCGCAAGGCATGGTGCGCAAGGCGCTGGACGCTTTTGTGAACCGGGATGCGGAATTAGCGCGCAGCGTGCTGGCTTCCGACGACGCGGTGGATAATATGCGGACGGCTAGCTATCACGAGTTGATGAGCTTCATGGAGAAGAACCCGTCGCAGATTCCGCAATCGCTGTATTTGTTGTCGGTGATTCGGAATCTGGAGCGGATTGCCGATCATGCGACGAACGTGGCCGAAGATGTTTTGTTTCTGGTCAAGGGGATCGATGTGCGGCATCATAACGAAGAACGGGCAGCTTTGACGAATTAGTCGGGAAAAAAGCAACCCGCGTGGCCGCCGATAAACGCCGATGCGCGCCGATAAAAAATACAACTTGATGCCTACGCTCGCTGAGTTGGCGAAGCTGCCTACTTCGCCCTCCTGAGCCGTACGCAACTACCAAGCCGAGCGAACGGGCTCTTGCGGCGAGAGCCCGTCCGGATCGTTGACGACGGCCCCGCGCGGCGCTTTCACGGGACCGGCGAGGAGCGGGTCACTGGTCCTTTGCATCCAAGCATCGAGACGTCCACGCATTTCGTCAAGCGCATTTGCATATGCCGGGTCGTTCGCCAGGTTGCGGTTCTCTTCCGGATCGAATGCCGTGTCGAACAGCAGTTCGCGCGGGACAATCTGATCGCGCCAACCGTGCTTCAGCCAATATGTCTTACTCAGGCCGTCGTCGCAATTCGGCAGCACGGGTGTCTTTTTGTCGCCGAAGCGGCGGATGTAGTTATAGCGCAGCGTGCGGACGGAGCGCTTCGGTTCATAGGCGGCGTGATAATTCACTTCCGCGAAGATTTCTTCGTGAATCTGCTGCGCATTGCCCCTGATGAGCGGCATGAGCGACTTGCCCTGCAGGGAGCCCGGCTTCTCTATATTGAGCAGATCGCAGAGGGTTGGATAGAGGTCCAACTGAGAGGTCATGGCATCGCAGACCTTACCGCCTCGAAAGCCGCCCGGGCCTCGCATGATCAAGTAAACGGACGTGCCGTGGACCGTAAGATTGCACTTCATAGCAGGAAACGCGATGCCATGATCGGTGGTGGAGATGACGAGCGTGTTGTCAGCGAGCCCGGCAGAGGCGAGTGCATTCAAGACAGCCCCGACGCCGTCATCGAGTATGCGTGCTGTGGCGTGGAATTCGGCCATATCGCGGCGCGTTTCGGGCGTATCGGGAACGGGAACCGGCGGCTGAGTAAAATGCAGGCCTTCCCGCGGACCGGCAGGCGCGAATTCGCGATGAGTTTCGTGGAAACCAACGTCAAGGAAGAACGGTTCTTGCGGCCGGTCCTTCAGAAGGCGAACCGCGGCAGGAGCAACCTGCGCGACGTGAACTCCGCCGGTTTCGACAACTTCGTCATAACCGATGGTGTGCGGATCTTTTGCGATGTGCTGCACGCCGATGAGCGTCGAGCGATAACCGTGCGGGCGCAGCCAGTGGAGCATGTGCCGGTTGTAATCGTTGAGCGAGAAGCCACGGTGCGCCAGGCCGAGCATCCCATTATTGTGTGGACATTCCCCCGTCAGCAGGGCCGCCCGGCTGGGCGAGCAGGTGGGGGCAGCATCAAAAGCCTGGCGGAAAAGAATGCCTTCGCTGGCAATTTTCTGGAGATTGGGCGTGGGGACGTCGAAACCGTAAGGCTGGATGTAACGGCCGGTATCATGCGAATGAATATAGAGAATATTCGGCCGGGTCGCGCGAGGCGATTCAGCGCGCATGCCTCTGACCGCGGTGGCCGCCATTATGCCCTTCATCAAATCGCGCCTTGAGCCACGCAGCGCCCGGTCATCCATATTTTCAGTATGACGACGGAAACCGGTGCCCGCTGTTGCTATATACCTTGACAAGCATATGCGCTGTGGAGTATATCAACAGAGTGGAGTCTGTGTTTGAAATCATTGCAGAGCCGAACCGCCGCGCGATATTGAGTCTCCTGGTCTCGTCACAACAGTCGGTGGGAGAGATCGAGCGTCAACTTCGTATGCCGCAGCCGACCGTGTCAAAGCACCTGCGAGTGCTGCGAGAGGGTGGTTTCGTGGAATCGACGGTGGACGCACAGCGCCGTGTCTACCGGCTGAGACCTGAACCACTTCAGGAAGTCGATGCGTGGCTCGCTCCGTTCCGTCGGTTCTGGTCCGCTCACGTGGATGCACTCGAACGCCACCTCGACCGCATGGAGCACGCAGATGTGGTGCAAGCAAATGTGAATCAAGCAGATGTGGAGCAAGCAACACCAACGAAAAGGAAAACAAGGAGAAGACGCCGCAGCCCAAACCGCGAACGTCACAAAGGAGAAACGAAATGAAAATCAAATTAACCAGCATATATGTGGACGACCAGGAGAAGGCCCTGCGCTTTTATACGGAGGTACTGGGCTTTGCCAAAAAGACGGATTTCAGTCAGGGCCCATATCGCTGGCTGACCGTAGCCTCGCCCGAGGAGCCCGACGGCACTGAGCTGCAGCTGGCGAAGAACGACAACCCCGCGGCCAAAGCATATCAGCAGGCGATCTTTCAACAGAGCCAGCCCGCGGCCATGTTCTACACCGACGATGTCAAGGGCGACTACGAGCGGATCAAGGGCCGCGGCGCCGAGTTCACGATGCCGCCCACCGACGTGACCGCCTCGACCATTGCGATGCTGAAGGACACTTGCGGCAACCTCATTCAGCTCACCCAGCTGGCAAGCCATTCACGCTAAGGAGAAGAAGATGACCGATCGCGCGCAGTACACGCCAGGTCCCGCCAGCGGGGCGGAGGTACGAAAAAACGGAGAGAAATGGACGCTCATTCTCGTAAGAGAGTTGCGCCACTCGCCGGAAAAAGTGTGGCAGGCGCTTACCGACCCGGCGCATCTGCGCGAGTGGGCCCCCTTCGACGCCGATGCGAGCCTGGGTACGGTTGGAACCACAGTGAAACTCACCTGGGCGGGAACGCCCACGCCGCAGGAAACAACGGTGACGCGAGCCGACGCTCCCAAGGTACTTGAGTACAACGATACCCGGTGGGAACTCGAAGCCTCTGCTGAGGGCACGCGCCTGAGGCTGTGGCACAACATCGATCGCCGGTTCATCTCGTGGGGTGCTGCCGGGTGGCACATTTGTTTCGATGTTCTGGATCACCTTCTCAGCGGAACTCCCATCGGCCGCATGACTGGTAGCGAGGCGATGAAGTTCGGCGGCTGGCAACGGTTGAACGCCGAGTACGCCAAGCAGTTCAGTATGGAAGCACCAAGCTGGCCGCCCCAGGCAGCTCGAGAGCCATGAATCGAGGTGGATCGCAAAACAATGCACCAAGCAGGCTCGCGGAGGCGACCATGAAGGCCGCCTCACCGATTTCGGCAAACGCTTCGCAGTTCCGGAGCACCATGTCCCACTCATCTTCCGAATCTGATCGCTTCGGCGCCATCCAGGTCCGGGGCGCCCGCGAGAACAACCTCAAGAACATCGCGCTCGATATTTCCCGTCGACAGATCACCGTTTTCACCGGCGTCTCGGGTTCGGGGAAATCGTCTCTGGTGTTCGACACGATCGCCGCGGAATCCCAGCGTCTGCTCAATGAGACATTCTCGACCTTCGTGCAGAATTTTCTGCCGCGCTATGGTCAGCC
>DATAYL010000200.1:0-30841 GCA_036272575.1 Bryobacteraceae bacterium
GCGTCGAACTCGCGGCCGGCGCGCAGCGGAATGCCCAATGTCGAGAAGTAGCGCGGTCCAATACTGTTGCGAGTGGCGCTTTGGTGCTGGCTGAAGGCTGCCGTGGAGTCAATGAGTGCAACGTCCATCTCCTGTGGAAACGGGCCGCCGGAACCATATGTAACGGAAGTGACTTCAGGCGTCGTTTGGAGACGGTCGGCGAGATTCGTGAAAAGTAGTTTGGCGCCCGGCAAGGTGTTACCGGATATTTTGGGATCGATAGCAAAGACGTTGAGATGGGTTGAATTAAAGCCGACGGGCACAGACAAGGTTCGATAAAGAGATTTTGCAAAAAGTGCCGCGGCAATCGAAAGCACGAGCGAAAGAGCGATCTGCGCGCCCGCCAACGAGCGCCGGGTCAAGACCTGGGAGCGCGTGGCCGAATGGGTAAGCGCACCTTCGTTGAGGCCGCCGGCGAGATCAACGCGCGTGGCCTGCCAGGCCGGTAGCAAGCCGACGAGCAAGCCAGTCACGAGAACGACCGTCCAATGGCCCGCAATCGTCCACCCAGAGGACCGGTAGAGGAATCCGTTGTAGTCGAGATGGGCGAGGTGAACCAACAGTCGAACCGTCCAGTGGGCGACCAGCAGACCGAGTAGGCCTCCCGCGAAGGAAAGAATGATGGTTTGCAGGAAGTGTAGACGCATCACCGCAGGACGAGAGGCACCCACGGCATAGCGGATCAGAATCTCACTTTTCTGTTTGAGGGCCCGGACAACGGCGAGTCCAGCAACGTTAAGGGATGCCAGGAAAAGGATGGCGAGCGTCATCCATTGCAGCATTTTGAGCGGGGCCGTCCAGGACTCAACGTTTGAATGGACACCTTGCGATGCAGGGACGAGCGAGAGGAATTCATGAGAGAGCTCGCGAAGATAAGCGGGCGACGCCGCGCCTCCGCTCGCCAGTTCCTGCCGGACGGCAGCGCGATACACCGATTGCAGCTGCGCTTGGGCGCGCTGGCGAGAGATGATACCCGGCAACCTGACGAAGGCGTTAAGCCAACGGACGCTCCAGTTGTTTGCTTCGTACCAGCCGGGGTTGACGTCGGCGTACGCAGCTATCGGGAGATATAGCTTCGGCACCTGGCCGGCGATGAGTCCGCCGAACCCCGGCGGGGTCACTCCGATAATGCGAAATGGCACGCCGTTCACGTGTATGGTGCTGTTCCAGACGTTGGGCTGCGCGCCGAATGACTCCTGCCAGAACTCGTAAGACAGCATTCCGGCTAACCGGTCGTGTGTCAGAACCGTGCCGATAGCTGGCTTTATGCCGAGCACTGGGAAAAAGTTGGCGGATACGAAGTCAACCTTGAGGTGACGGGGGCCGTCCGGAGTGTCGAGGTTGGCCAGTTCGCCGGCGCGCGCGATAACACCTGCAGCGGCTGTAAAATGCGCGGCCAAATAGCGGTAGGTGGGAAGGCTGAACGTCTGCGCATTGGCATCGCTGTCTTCTCTGCCTGCGTGCGTGACGTTTGAAGCGAAGGTATAGATCTGGCTGGGCTGCGCGACCGGAAGTTGCGCGTAAATGACTTGCCAGATGAGCGTGAAGACAGCTGAGACGAGGCCGATCCCAAGCGCCAGCAAAACCACCGAAAGCAGAGAAAAGGCTCGTTCCCTGTGTAGGGTCCGGAGAATGATGGCTACTTCATGGGTGACAACGTCTGCCTTGGGGAACATAGAACAACTAGCGTCCGACCCCGCTCAGTCCATCGATGATGGCGTGCATCAGGTCGCCGGTCGGAAGATCGCTGCTCAATTCCCAAATCATAGCTCCACGAAGTTTGTACGTCCGGGCGTAGCGCATCTTGGTGCGAATCGACGTAGGATCGTCGTAGGTCCAGAACTCGCTGCCATTGAAGAGCCAGGGAGTATCAGTGTAATAGTCTCTGTATTGTTTGTATTGAGACATGATCGTGACGATGTAGGAATACGCGTCGCCGCCCTGATCTACCGGAACGCCCGGTTGAAACTGGCCCTGCTCCTGGTTGGGTACGTCCTTCCACCCGTAACCGTAGAATGGTATGCCGAGAACGATTTTCGAGGCTGGGACTCCAGCCGCAAAGTAACCTTGAACGCTCTGGTCGATGGTGTAGTCGTTGGGAATGGGATCCAGTGGCGATTCATATAAGGGAGCAACAAAACCGGTGGTATTTTGCCATGGGCCGCTGTAATCGTAGGTCATCAAATTAAAGAAGTCTAGCTCGTTAGCAGCGCCGGGCAAGTCGATGGCATCATAAGCCCAACTGCCCGCCGGCGCGGCCATCGTTAGCAAGAGCCCGGGGCGAAGCTCGGCAAATTGCCGGCGAAACTCTTGAAAAAGTCCGATTAAGTTTTCACGGTCAGCGGTTCCGGGATACTCCCAGTCAATATCAAAACCGTCGAAGATGTTGGGCACTTGCTCGATTCCGGGCGCAAATTGGCCTTTGATAAACATATCGATGCAGGAGGCTACAAAAGCCTTGCGATTTTGGGGCTGTGCGGCTGTTTGGAAGGGTGCCGCGCCGTTGTTGAGCGACATGACGATTTTCAGGTTCGGGTAAAGGCGCTTGAGTTCCAGCAGTTGCTCGAAATTGCCATGCAACGCGTTAGCGGTCGAGGAATCGTTGCGACCGTTGACGCTATTCGCCGCGGTGAACACCTGCTGCACATCGGCGTAGCTGTCGGCGAGCGTGCAGCGATTATTCACGACGGACCCGAAGGCGTAAGTGAGATGGGTAAGTCCGCCGACCGTGTGGCTGGTGATGACGTTTTTGACGTTGTAGTTACTGTAAGTGCCCCATTCCGTGAAATAGCCATTCACGATGGTTTCTGTTCGGGGCATCGAACTGCTCGCGGCGAGCAGGGCAGCCGTACCTGACAGGGCGAGCAGGGCGGCTAACACGGAACGAGAGGCGCGGCCGATTGAAGTTATAGGCGGCAGAAAGCTTGGCATCAGAGAAACCTCTTTTCGCACAAATAACGGCGAGTATATCGCGAAAGCAAATTAATGTTCGGTCATAGTGAAGAACGTGAGAGTATTTCTCTATTTCATTGGCAAGCCGCGGGATGCGCATGCGAACGCCATCGCCGCGGAGTTTATGAAGAGAAGCTCGCGTTATGCACCTTGTGAAATGCGCGAACTGGATCCAGCGAAGTTCGACTTATTCGGCCGCCATGCCTCAGCGCGCAAGATTTTTCTCGATCCGGCGGGACGCAGCAGTTCGTCGGCTGAGTTTGTGAAGTTGGTGGCGGATGGGGAACAGTCCGGGCGAGACTTGGTGTTTTTGATCGGCGGCCATGAGGGACTACCGCCGGACTGGAAGCCGCGCGCGGACGTTCTGCTCTCGCTATCGGCGATGACATTTCCCCATGAGCTCGCCCGAGCGATGCTGGCCGAACAGATTTACCGCGCATTCACGACGCTGCGGGGACATCCTTATCCCCGGTGAACGACTTGTTTCTAAGTTGTAACTGTTCAGTCACGCCTCCTTTATTGTTTTCTCCGAATCTACTGGTATGCAGCCTAGGCAACTGCCCCTGGAAGTATCTCCTTCCTTATTTTTCCCAGCGGCTGTAAGTCACCTGATAAGACCCCTGGAACCGGCTCTCATGCGCTGGGTTTTTCCGGATCGTTTGAGGCGGAGTTTCCCGGATACGGAGCATCGGTCGTGGGGATGCGGGGATTATTGCCGTGAGTTTCTGAACAATTTAGGGATTCAATACAGCCTGGCAGACACCGACCTTGGCAGGGTGCCGAGCCAAGGCGGCGCGCTGATTGTAGCCAATCACCCGTTTGGATTTCTGGAGGGGATGGTACTGCTCAGCCTGCTCGATCGGGTACGCCCGGATTTCCGGATCATGGCAAACAGTTGGCTGGCCAAGATTCAACCGCTCCGCGAACGCCTGATTTTTGTTGATTCGTTCGCAGATCACGCCGCGACACATCAGAACCGGCGAGCCTTGAGACAAAGCTTGGAGTGGTTGCGCAGTGGCGGATTACTCGTCGTGTTTCCGGCGGGCGCCGTGGCCCATCTGAACCTCGCGGAAAGGGCGGTCGCGGATCCTCCATGGAACGCGGCGGCCGCACGTTTAGCGATGAAGACAGGCTGCGTTACCCTGCCGGTATTTTTTGAAGGCGCTAATAGTCCGGGGTTCCAGATGATGGGCACGCTTCATTCGTCTCTGCGAACGCTCAGTCTGGGTCAGGAATTGGTAAAGAAGTGTCATCGCACAATTAGCATTCGCGTAGGCAATCCGATCACGGCTTCGGTGTTGAAAAGCTATGGCGATCCTGAGTCCGCAAGTCGCTACTTGCGGGCGCGCACTTATCTGCTGGCTGACAGGGCTGAAACCCATCTAGCAGCCGGTTCGCTGGGAGCATTCAGGCTCAAGCGGAAACCAATAGCCGTCCCGCGGCCAGCGCCTCTGCTTAGCAAAGAAATAGCTGCTTTGCCGGTCGAGCAAATGCTAGCGCAGAGCGAGGATTTCGCCGTGTATGTGACCAGCGCTCAGGAGAGCCCCAACTTACTTCTGGAGATCGGCCGCTCGCGAGAAGCGACGTACCGCCAGATCGGGGAGGGAACGGGCAAGGCGCTCGATATCGACGAGTTCGATGAATATTATCAGCACATCGTCCTCTGGAACAAACAAGACAGCAGGATCGCTGGAGCCTACCGGTTGACCGCAACTCCGGATGTAATACGCGAACGTGGAGTTCGCGGGCTCTATACCAGTACGTTGTTCCATTATGAGCCGGCATTCTTTGAGCGCATTGGACCGGCCATCGAGTTGGGCCGCTCGTTCATTTGCCGGGAATATCAAAAACAGTATGCGCCCCTGCTGTTGCTGTGGCGAGGCATCATTCAATATGTACAGCGGCGGCCGGAATGCGCGGTGCTCTTTGGCGCGGTCAGTGTCAGCAGCGAATACCAGGCGCTTTCCCGAACACTCATTGTGAATTTTCTCACCGGCCGCATTACCAACGATGCGGCGCAACAGGTTCGACCGCGGCGCGCCTTCGGCGGTGGTCTCTCCACGCCGAAACACATCCGGCAATTAGGGCGGCTCTTGCCGACCGTAGAGGAGCTTGCTTCGTCCATCGAGGACCTCGAATACGACCGGAAAGGTTTGCCCGTTTTGATCAAACAGTATCTGAAAATCGGAGGGCAATTGCTCGGCTTTCATTTAGACCCGAATTTTTCAAACGTGCTGGATGTGCTCGTGATGGCCGACTTGAGAACGGCGTCGGGACCGATGCTCGATCGTTGCATGGGCCGGGAACAGGCAAAAGCGTTCCGGGCTTGGCACACGGCACGAGGCGACTAGTGCGGGTTCGAGGTCTGGGCAGGAGCCTTGGGCCAACCGCCGGTGGCCGGTGGAGGGGGGGCTGGCTTGTTGGGCTGAGCGGCAGAAGGAGCAGACGTTGAAGGCGCCGGCTGGGCGCTATCGTTCGGATCGTCGATCGTATTTACCTTTGGTTCGGAATCCTCGTTTACCGCTACATGACTATGACTGGTACTCATCGTGCCTTCGTCTGGCGAGGAAGGCGAATCCGGTGTGGAAGAAACCGGTTCAGCGGCACGCGTCACAATAGTGGGGCCAGCGTGTTCCTTGGCACTAGCAGACATAAAAACGCGCCGGTAATGAATATCGGCATCTAGATAGCGCAGCTTAGCTTCCTGTGAAAGTTCGACCCGGACGGTCTGGCGGTCGCCGGCTTGCGTGCCTTCGGGCAAATAGAAGTGCAGAGCGTAGCGTTGCCGCAAGCGTTGAAGAGTGTCCTGCAAAGCCGAGGCTTGGTCGACGTCCATGGTATCGCCGCCGGAGTCCTCGGCGATCGTACGGGTACCAGCGCTGTGCGAGGGATCGCTGCCTAAACCGCCGCCCGGTCCCATCGGACCGCCGCCACCGGGAAATCCGATTCCGCCGCCCGGCCAGCCACCACCACCGGGCATTCCAATTCCGCCGCCATTGCCGCCCCAAGTTCCGTGTCGCCGTGCGCCTCCGCCGCCAAGGGTGGGTTCTTCGTAGGGTGCTTGTAAGAAGCTGAGAACAGCGTTCGCGCGCGCCAGAGCGCTCTCAACGCGTGGTTCATCTTCACTGTCCTGTGTCTCGTCATCCGTCAAAATGATAATGGCGCGGCGGGCATCGGGTCGGGCCTGGCGCTCCAGGTAGGAGGCCGCGCTGACGAGGGCGCTCGTGATGCGCGTGCCGCCATTGAAATGTTCGGCGCGCAGCACATGTCTGAGACCGCTATCGATGTCATCCAAATCGTTTGTAAATGGAAGGCGCACCCGCGTTGAGTTGTCGAACACCATGATGGCCATACGATCGCGGGCGGCAAGCACATGCAGAGCTTCACGGGCAGCCAAAGCGATCCGTTCAACATGCGGCTCCATGCTGCCGCTCACGTCGAGCAAAAGCAGGATGTCAATCGGCATGTTCTCGCTGGCGAAGTTCTGGATCGGCTGCACGTGGCCGTTTACTTTCACAACAAAGTCACTCTTTTGGAGTCCGGTGACAGGCCGCCCGGTGTTGTCGACCACCTGGGCGTCGACGCGCGTCAAAGCAACGTCGCTCTTGAAGACGACATCATCTGCCACCGCCGGCACGCCAACCAGGACGCTTAAGAAGGAGATCGCGAGGAGAAGTTTCGTGAATTGCAAGAGCTTACCTACTCATACGTACCGCGCCGCATAACAGTTACCACCAACGCTTTTCGTCGATCCTCGCGGACGATCTGGGCGTGTGGGTTACAATTCCATTCAAAATTACTGCAAATCTAGCAGGTTTGAGCCGCTTAGGCTTAGATCCTTCTTTAGTTTGACACTAATTTAAACGGAAGAGGAGAACCAAATTTTGCGCCAACGCGCTTTTTTTTTGTTTGTTACTGGCATACTTGCGGCTGCGCCGCAAATGTTTGCGCAGCAGCCGGGCGTCCAATCCGGCAGCGACTCCGACGCGATCAAAATAGGCGATGTCACCGTCAGTGGATGGCTGCGCACGCGCAGCGAGAGTTGGGACTGGTTCAAGGGCAACGCCAACAACCAATACACTTTTTCCGAGTCCATTTTTCGGTTGTCTTTTTCAGAAAACACGGAGACGTTTGACTGGCAAATTGAATTGGCGGTGCCTTTTCTGCTTGGGTTGCCAAACAATGCCATAGCTCCCGGGGCCCAGGGACAGCTTGGATTTGGCGGGAGCTATTACGCCAATTCGAAAGCAAGCAACACGGCGTCCATTTTTCCAAAACAGGTTTACGGACGGTTTAAGTTCGGCAGCGGGAATGTGAAACAATCCATTCTCTTTGGGCGAAGCGAATTTTTCGACGGAGGAGAAGTCACGCCGAAAAATACCACGCTGGCGGCTGTCAAGAAAGATCGAATCATGCAGCGGCTCATCGGCAATTTCGGATTTGCGGATGTGGCCAGAAGTTTCGACGGCGGTGTGTATTCGATGGACACTGCGCGCACCAATGTCACCGTGTTCGGGTCGAGACCAACACGTGGCGTCTTCCAGGTGGATGGCTGGAACGAGGTCAACGTTGATGTGTTTTACGGAGCCATCACACGACAGGTTGGCGGTGATAAGAACAGTGGCGAGTGGCGGGTGTTCAGTATTGGCTACAACGATTACCGGGGCGGTGTTTTGAAGACGGATAACCGCCCGCAGACGGTGCGTGCGGCCGATCATGGCTCGATCGACATCGCGACGATCGGCGGCCACTATATACACGCCCTTAAAACAGAGGCGGGGACGTTCGACTTTCTCCTATGGGGCGCGCTACAGGGAGGATCGTGGGGTACATTGACGCAGCGCGCCGGCGCGTTCGCGGGCGAAGCAGGCTGGCAGTTTCCGATACTTCCGCGCGTAAAGCCCTGGCTACGGGGCGGCTATAACTACGGTTCGGGCGATAAAAATCCGAATGACCGTACTCATGGCACTTTTTTTCAGATGCTGCCGACAGCTCGCCAATATGCGAGATTTCCGTTCTTTAATATGATGAACAACCGTGACGTGTTTGGCGAGTTGCTGCTGCGGCCGGCGAAGAGCGTGACCGTGCGAACTGACATTCACTCACTCGCGCTGGCCAACAAGAACGATCTCTGGTACCAGGGTGGAGGCGTGTTTCAGCCATGGACTTTCGGCTTCACCGGCAGGCCATCGAACGGGCAGACCGGCCTGGCAACGCTCTACGACGCCAGTGTGGATTACACGTTGAACCGTCATTTTGCCTTCGGGGTGTACTACGGTTATGCGGCGGGCAAGCTGGTAATACAGGAAATTTATCCAAACGGAAAGAACGCAAATTTGGGCTACATTGAAGGAAATTACCGCTTCTAAGTCTTACCAAACGCCATCCATCCGCTGGACGTTGATTTTTGAAACTGTAATTCGCTAACCTTGGACATCGAGCTTTGCGCCGTAGCAAGGTTCGAGTCGCGGTTACTACCGTCGAGCTTTTCGCAGCGTCTGCGAACCATTCCATTGCTGGAGTTGCGCAAGGCGAAAAGTGTCTATCCGAGAGTTTCGAAAAGCCGGCGACCCGCCGACCTTGATTTCCGCGTTTCTTTACTTCGATGTGAGCTTCATGGTCTGGGTGATTCTAGGCCCGCTCGGTCCTTTCATCGGAGATGCCTATCATCTTTCACCCTCGCAAAAGGGTCTGCTTACCGCGCTGCCGCTGCTCGGCGGCTCGCTTTTTCGGCCGGTGCTTGGCTGGATGACGGAGCGAATCGGCGGCCGAAAGACCGGGCTGATCGGCATGGCTCTTACAATTGTGCCTTTGATCTGGGGCTGGCAATTCGCACATAACTTTTACGATTTTCTGGGCGTAGGTTTGTTGCTGGGAGTTTCGGGCGCGAGCTTTGCTGCCGCTCTCCCGTTAGCCAGTGGCTGGTACCCAGCCGAATATCAGGGGCTTGCCATGGGCATCGCCGGGGCAGGGAACTCGGGTACTTTGTTTGCAACGTTGTTCGCGCCGCGCCTGGCCCAGGCACTGGGCTGGCGATCGGTATTGGCCTTTGCCCTCGTCCCAGTCGCGCTTGTTTGGCTGCTGTTTTTCTTTCTTGCCAAGGATGCGCCGATTGCTCGCCCCGTGAGGAAATGGGCGGACTACGCCGCAATCTTGAAAATACCCGACACGGGATGGTTCTGCCTTCTTTACAGCCTCACCTTCGGCGGGTTCGTCGGACTCACCAGTTATCTCTCGATTTTCTTTCACGACCAATATCACTTAAGCAAAGTGCAGTCGGGAGATTTTACGACCGTGGTGGTCTTGTTCGGTAGCTTTCTGCGCCCGGTAGGTGGCGTGTTGTCTGATCGGATCGGCGGATATCGAATGCTTGCCGTTCTGTTGAGCGGTGCTTGTCTAACTATGTTCGGAGTGGCGAGCTTGCCCCCGGCCGCCCTTGCACTGGCTTTGCTGGCCTTAGGAATGGGCATGCTCGGCATGGGTAACGGCGCGGTATTCCAGCTGGTTCCGCAACGCTTTGCGAGCAGCGTCGGAATCATGACGGGCATCGTGGGCGCTGCGGGTGGTTTGGGCGGATTTTTTCTACCGTCGATCTTAGGGTTCGTTAAGCAAAGGACCGGATCGTTTGGAATTGGATTCGCTTGTTTGGCATTGATTCTTCTCGGCGGCAGCGCCTGTCTGCTTTACCTGAGACGCATTTGGCAAACTACCTGGCCGGCGGAAGCTGCGCAGCGTGCCGGATTGACTAACTCAAAGACTGCAGAGGATGTGCGCGCCTACGCTACAAACGCTTAGCAGCCCCGCATTTGCACGGCAAGCAACCACGGTTGCGACGCATTGCCCATATTGTGCCCTGCAATGCGGGATGAATGTAACGGTGGAAAACGGTCGGGCGCGCGTTGAGACACGTAATTTCCCCACGAATAAAGGCGGCTTGTGCCAGAAAGGTTGGACATCGGCAGAATTACTCCATCATAAAGACCGGCTGCTGACGCCGCTACTGCGCGACAAGAAAGGGTCGGATCTACGCGCGGCGACGTGGGATGAGGCGCTAGAGCATGTGGCCGCGGAGATTCGCCATCTCCAAGCGGCGCATGGCAGAGACGCCGTGGGCGTATTCGGCGGTGGCGGTCTGACGAACGAGAAAGCCTATCTGCTCGGCAAGTTCGCGCGTGTGGCTTTGCGGAGCTCGCAGATTGATTACAACGGACGCTTCTGCATGTCGTCGGCGGCTGCCGCCTCCATCCAGGCATTTGGCGTGGACCGCGGCTTGCCATTTCCACTCGAAGATATCCCGCATGCTCAGGCCATTCTGCTGATCGGCAGCAACGTAGCGGAGACAATGCCGCCCGTGATGCAATATTTCCAGGCTGCGGCGAAGAATGGCGCTTCGCTGATCGTGGCAGATCCCCGGGCGACTCCGACAGCGTTGGCGGCCACGCTGCATCTACAGATAACGCCAGGAACGGATGCGGCTCTCGCCAACGGATTGCTTCATCTGGCCATTCGGGAGCATTATCTGGACGACACGTTCATCGAAACGCGCACAACGGGGTTTGAGTTAGTAAAGCGCGTTGTGAGCGGTTATTGGCCCGACCGAGTGGAACGCATCACGGGTGTTCCGGAAAAACAATTGGTACTGGCCGCGCGGCTCTTGGGCAAGTCGGCAACGGCGATGATCCTAACCGCGCGAGGACCCGAGCAGCAGAGTAAAGGCGTTGAGAATGTGCTGAGCTTTATCAATCTGGCGCTCGCATTGGGAAAAGCCGGCCGGCAATATTGCGGGTATGGATGTCTGACTGGACAAGGAAACGGGCAAGGCGGTCGCGAGCACGGACAAAAAGCCGACCAGTTGCCCGGCTATCGAAAGATTAATAATCCGGAACATCGCAAGCATGTCGCCGCAGTGTGGGGCGTGGCGGAAAAAGATTTGCCGGACGCCGGAAAATCCGCGTACGAAATGCTCGATGGAATGGGCCGCGATGGAGGGTTGCGCGGCTTGCTGGTGTTCGCCTCGAACCCGGCTGTTTCAGCGCCGCACGCGGCAAATATTGAGGCAAAACTACGGAGTTTACGACTGTTAGTGGTCTCCGATTTCTTTTTGTCTGAAACCGCCCAGCTTGCCGACGTCGTTCTGCCATGTACGCAGTGGGCCGAAGAAGAGGGTACGATGACAAACCTGGAAGGACGAATCGTACTGCGGGAACGAGCTGTGCCAGCCCCGCCGCATGTTCGATCGGATGCCGAGATCCTGGCCAGTCTTGCAAAACGCTTGGACTGCGGGGCAAGCTTTCCTTGCGATGCCGAAACGGCTTTTGAGGAATTGCGCCGAGCTTCAGCGGGCGGCGTGGCTGATTACGCTGGTGCGACGTACGAACGCATTCGCCAGGAAGATGGTGTCTTTTGGCCGTGTCCAAGCGAAGAACATCGCGGCACGCAGCGCCTCTTTTTGGAGCGATTTGAAACGCCGGACGGGCGGGCGAGGTTGCACCCAGTGGAGTTTAGGGCATCGACGGAGGAGCCTGACGCAGAGTTCCCGCTCTACCTGACGACCGGGCGCGTGATGGTGCACTATCAATCCGGCACTCAAACGAGGCGCGTGGAAAAGTTGCGCGCTGCTGTGCCTGAGGCCTTCGTGGAAATTCATCCCGCTGTGGCCCGGAGCTACGGGATTGTGCAGGGCGATTCCGTTTCGCTGACCACACGGCGGGGAACCGCGTCAATGACGGCGCGTTTAACGACGAGCATCCGCCTCGACACTCTTTTTGTTCCGTTCCATTTTGCCGGTGAGGGGCGCGCCAATTTGTTGACGAATCCGACGCTCGATCCCACGTCGCGCATGCCGGAATTCAAGGTTTGTGCGGTGCGCATTGCGAAGGCATCTTCCTGTTAGAAAAGTGATGTTAGAAAAACCGAAATTCCTCCAGGGGATATACCGCTTCGAAGGCCGCGGGCTGGAAGCGCCGCAGAGCTTATCACCCCCGGCGGTCTACAAAATTCCATTCGACAAACGATCGCAAACGGTTTATTTCCGTGGAGGAAATTCTTGCGATGAGCTGATCTACGTCTTACTGCTGCGGGACGGCAAGCCCATGCGTTATTTCCCGATTGGCGCCCGCAGCGCAATTCACGTGCCTCTATCAGTGGTGGAAGACCTGCACCCTGAAACGTCAGTCGAGCTGCAGATCGCGGCAGTTGCCGGCGCGAAGGGCTCGCTGGTGCTGGATCTAGGATTCACGGAGTTTTAACTATGAACAAGCAGAATCTTGTGGTCATTGGAAATGGAATGGCTGGCGCACGGGCCGTGGAAGAAATTCTGGCTCGGGGTGGAGCAGATCGCTTCGACATCACTATGTTCGGTGATGAGCCCTATGGGAACTACAATCGCATTCTGCTTTCGAATGTTCTGAACGGCAGCCAGGGGGAGAGCGAAATTTACCTTAATCCGCTTGCCTGGTATCGCGAGAACGACATCACTCTGCATGTGGGTGTGCGTGCGGAGCGGATTTTGCGAAAAGCGCGCGTGGTACTGGCGGATGACGGGACTGGCGAGCCTTACGACAAAGTCATTATCGCGACCGGTAGCCGGTCTTACATTCCTCCGATCGAAGGATTGACCGTCGAAGACGGTTCTTATAAGCCAGGCTTGTTTGTGTTTCGGAGCTTGGATGATTGCCGCGAAATCGCAGCGTATGCCAAAGGTAGCGGCCGTGCTGTCGTCATTGGCGGAGGCTTGTTGGGGCTCGAAGCGGCTCGCGGCCTGCAGAATTTTGGATTGCAGGTGGAGGTAATGCATCGCGGCGCACACCTGATGGGTCAGCAGCTGGATCCTTCCGCGGGGGCGATCCTCAAAACCACCATGGAACGCATGGGCATGAGAGTTCTATTGCGGAAGAATACGGTGGCTGTGCTGGGTGCTGATCACGTGACAGGGTTAGCTTTCGACGACGGAACAACGCTTGATTGCGACATGGTAGTGGTTGCGGCAGGCATCAGCCCTAATGTCGAAATAGCTCTTCGCAGCGGCTTGACGGTGGAACGCGCGATCGTGGTAGACAACCAGATGCGCTCGGTGGATGATCCGGATATTTATGTGGTCGGCGAATGCGCACAACATCGAGGCAATGTGTATGGATTGGTGGCGCCGCTTTGGGAACAAGCCAAAGTACTCGCAGATCAGATTACCGGCGCGAACAGCGCTGCGGAGTACCACGGCTCGAAAGTCGCGACAAAGCTCAAAGTAATGGGCGTCGAGATGGCCTCGATGGGCGTAACGGAGCCGGAAGATGAACGCGATGAAATCGTGCAGTTTACTGAACCGCGCAAGGGCACTTATAAAAAACTCATCATTCGAGATGGCAGGTTGATCGGAGCAATCCTGCTGGGCGACATCAGCAAGGCGGCGTATTTAACCCAGGCTTTCGATCGCAATACGCCGCTCCCCGAAGACCGTCTGGCTTTGCTCTTCGATCTGGGCGCGCCTTCCAAGCAATTGACCGTAGAGGAAATGCCGGCCGATACACAGGTGTGCAATTGTAACGGCGTAAGTAAGGCAGCTTTGGCCGCATGCGTGAAGAGCGGTCGCCGAAGTGCAAAAGTCGTGATGGAGGCGACACGCGCCGGGATGGGCTGCGGTTCCTGTAAAACGATGGTCTCCGAAGTAATCGAGTGGGCGTGTGGCGGGCAGGTAGAAGAAGATCCTTCGATTCACTACTATGTCCCCGGAGTGCCCTTAACCAAGCCCGATTTGATTCGCGCCTGTCGGGAGCAGAACTTGAAGTCCGTTTCGGCCGTGTTTCGCGCTTTGGCAGACGGCAAAGAAGATCCCGGTAGCAAGCCGGGTCTGGCTTCGCTCCTTAGTACGATTTGGGCGGAAGAGTACGAGCATGAGCGCGATGCGCGTTTCATCAACGAACGCGTTCACGCCAATATTCAGAAGGATGCCACGTTTTCAGTGGTACCGCAGATGCCGGGCGGTGTGACGAACCCGGCTCAACTACGGCGCATCGCGGACGTCGCGGAGAAATACAATGTGCCAATGGTGAAGCTGACCGGTGGTCAGCGAATCGATCTGCTTGGAGTGAAGAAAGACAATCTGCCGGATGTTTGGCGGGATCTCGATATGCCTTCAGGGCACGCCTACGGGAAGAGCTATCGTACCTGCAAGAGTTGCGTGGGAACGGATTTTTGCCGCTTTGGTGTGGGGGACAGCACGTCGCTGGCGATTCGCATTGAGAATTATTTGAAGGGCATCGATTCGCCCGGAAAAATGAAAATGGCTACTGCCGGATGCCCACGCAATTGTTCGGAAGCCATGGTGAAGGATGTGGGAGCGGTGGCGGTGGAAGGCGGAAAATGGGAAATTTACGTCGGAGGCGCGGCCGGCGCGCACGTACGTAAGGGTGACATCCTCTGCGTGGTGGACAATCCGGATGATGTGCTGACATACATCGCGCGCTTTGTGCAGTACTATCGGGAGAACGCCAAGTATCTGGAGCGCACGTATCGTTTCGTCGAACGGCTGGGCATCGAGCGGCTTCGTGCGATCGTGGTGGAAGACAGCGAAGGAGTTTCCGATCAGCTCGAAGCCAACCTATTCCGCAGCACGTCGGCTTACCGCGATCCGTGGAAGGAAGCGCTCACTTCGAAAGTGCCCAACGAATTTGTATCTGTGCTGCCGGTGATCCAATGACAAAAGTGATTCGCGACACCGTGGTAGCGCACCTCAACGCCATACCGCCCGGAGAGGGCCGCAACTTTACTGTACGTGGCGTGCAGCTGGCGATTTTCCACGCACGTAGCGGGCAGGTTTTTGCGACCCAGGCGAGTTGCCCACATAAGACCGGGCCACTGGCTGACGGCTTGGTAGGTGGAGATGTTCTGGTCTGCCCATTACACTCCTGGAAATTTGATCTGCGCAGCGGGGATGCCATCCTAGGAGAGTGTGGGATCAAGACCTATCCGGCTCGTCTCGATCCCGAGGGGCGGATCGTGATTACGCTTGATCCGTTGGAAGGGAATGACTGAAGCGGCAAAGGGCAAAGTATACCTGGTGGGCGCGGGTCCTGGCGACCCGGAATTGCTCACGCTGAAAGCGCTGCGGCTGCTCGCGAGCGCCGATTGCATTTATCATGACGACCTTGTGCCCGTACAGGTCCTGGAATTGGCGCATGCGAATGCTTCCGTTGTTAGTGTAGGTAAACGTTCGGGTAGCAAACGAATTACCCAGGAAGAAATCAATCGCAAGCTCATTGCGAGTGCGCGGATCGGAATGAGCGTAGTGCGATTGAAGAGTGGGGATCCGTTGATTTTCGGACGGGCCGGCGAAGAGATCACTGCGTTGAGTGAGGCGTGTGTGCCATTCGAGATTGTGCCAGGTATTACCGCCGGGCTGGCCGCGGCTTCCGCCATCAAATGTTCGCTTACGGACCGCCGCGCGGCATCGAGTGTTCTGTTCATGACAGGCCATCACGCCGACGATTTGAATCCCAGTCTGCCTCCGACACGCGTTGTGTATATGCCGGGCACAGACCTGAGCATCTATGCAGCAGCGTGGCTCGCGGACGGCGAAGCGCCGGAAATGCCGTGTATGGTAGTCAGCCGCGTATCGCAACCGGAGCAGCACGTCGTGCACACCTGTTTGGGAGAGCTCGCCACGGTGACCATGCCGGCCGCGCCCGCCCTTCTGCTTGCTGGCTGGGCTCTACAACAACGCAACATCCTTGCTGACGATGTCAGCGTGGAGCATCTGCTGCAACAGCGACTGGGATAAACTTCTGAGTTGCTGCTAACACTGCGCGGTGTTAAGAAGAACTTCGGGGGAATTCGTGCGCTTCGGGACGCCAATCTGGAGGTGCGAGCCGGAGAAGTTCATCTCTTAATGGGTGAAAACGGCGCCGGTAAATCGACGCTTATGCGCATGGTGGCGGGCATGCATCAGCGCGACGGCGGTGAAATGTTGTGGCGGGGCCAACCCGTCTCCTTCCGCAACCCGTCAGAGGCTTCGTCGCAGGGTATTGCCATGGTTCACCAGGAGTCTTTGCTGGCTCCTCACCTGACCGTGGCTGAAAACATCTACCTGGGTCGCGAACCGCTTACGAAAACAGGTCTGGTACGGCGTCGGGTCATGATTGAAAGGGCCGCTTCGTTGATAGCGGGCAACGGCTTTCATCTGGACGCAGAAGCGACTGTGCAGACTCTAAGCCCGGCGGGGAGGCAGTTGGTTGAAATCTGTCGCGCGATCGCGCAAAGCTCCAGCCTTTTGATTTTCGATGAGCCGACCTCTTCGCTATCCGATAAAGAAACGGGCGAGGTGTTTCGGATTGTTGGACGCCTGCGCGACCAGCAGGTTGGGGTGATTTATATCACCCACCGGCTGGAAGAGTTGCGATCTTTGGGCGATCGGGTCACCGTGCTGCGGGACGGCGCGACTGTTTTCACCGGCGCATTACAGGATCTGTCGCGCGAACAGTTGATTCAGCATATGGTCGGGCGGAAGGTGGATTCGGTTTATAGCCGCGAGCCGCTGAAAGCCGGTGAACCATTATTGCGAGTGCAGAACCTTTCACGCGGCTGGGTGCGAGATATCTCTTTCGAGATACGAGCCGGTGAGATTGTGGGTCTCGCTGGGTTGATGGGCGCCGGACGAACCGAACTCTGCCGGATGCTGTTCGGAGTTGACCGACCGGAGAGCGGCACATTTGAGATTGGAAGCAAAGCAGTAACCTTCCATTCCCCGCAGGACGCCGCCGCCGCCGGTGTGGCGTTGATTCCCGAAGACCGGCAACGCGATGGATTAGCATTGCGGCTGCCGATTACCCACAACATCACACTGCCGGACCTCAACCGCTATACCCAATTCGGCTTCTTGCAGAAGAGCCGCGAAGCGATGCTGGCGGAAGACTACCGGCAGCGATTGCGCATCAAGTGCGATACGCCGAAACAGCTGGCCGGACGAATGAGCGGCGGCAACCAGCAGAAGGTGGTAATTGCCAAGTGGATGGCGCGTGGCGCCCGCGTGTTTTTGTTTGACGAGCCGACGCGCGGCATCGATATTGGCGCAAAACAAGACGTCTTCGAGCAGATGGACCAACTAGCACGAGGCGGCGCCGCGGTACTGATGGTGAGCTCCGAATTGCCTGAGCTTGTGCAAGTAGCCGATCGCATTCTGGTCATGCGTGAGGGCCGCCTAAGCGGAGAGTTGCCGCGCGGCGCATCGCAAGAAGAGATCATGCGGATGGCTGCCCCAAGCGGCGCTACTTCGGCGGCGGGGCTCGCCTAGTGAAACGTGTTCAGAAGCTGCTCCCTTTTCTGACGCTGGTGTTATTGTGTATTGCGCTTACGATTGCGACGCCGCATTTCCTGACGGCGATCAATCTGGCGAGTGTCGCGCGCCAAACGGCAGTCATCAACATCATGGCGCTCGGCATGACGCTGGTCATCATCAGCGGCGGCATCGATCTTTCGGTAGGTTCGATCCTGGGGATTGCCGGGCTAATCGGCACGATGGCCATCAAAACCGGCGCGTCTATTCCAGTCGCGATTTTAACCGGTACTGCTGCTGGTCTGGTATGCGGATTGCTGAACGGCTTGATGATTACGCGTCTAAAAATCGCGCCTTTCATCGTGACCCTGGGTACGCTAGGCGCATTTCGCGGTTTGGCGCTGGTCATCTCAAAAGGACTGCCGGTACACGATATTCCGGCAAATTTTTCGTACTTGGGAGACGGCAATCTGCTGGGGATTCCGGCATCCCTGTGGCTGCTCGCAGCGTGTGCCATCGCCATGCATTTCCTGCTCGAGAATACAAAGCTCGGACGATACTCTTTCGCGATCGGCAGCAATCCCAGCGCTGCGTTCTATGCGGGCGTACCGATCAAGAACGTACTGACGGCGGTTTATGCCATCGCGGGTCTGTTATCTGGCTTAGCCGGTATGGTCGAAGCTTCACGCTTGATGACCGGGCAGCCGACCGCTGGGCAGGGCTACGAATTAGAGGCGATTGCGGCAGTCGTTATCGGCGGAGGCAGCTTGGTGGGTGGTGAAGGCAGCGTTGTGGGTACGCTAATCGGCGCATTCATTATGGGATTGCTTTCTAACGGTAGCGATCTTCTCGGCATCAATCCTTATTGGCAACAAGTCACCATCGGGGTTGTCATCATTGCGGCGGTGGGCTTTGACGAGCTGCGCAAGCGCAAATTTTCGGCTGCTTGAACGGATTCAATCCGCTAACCCGTGTTTAATGGCGAAACGGACCAGTTCGCCGGTGGAATGCAGGTTCAATTTCTCCATAATCTTGCCGCGATGCGAATCGATCGTGTAGACGCTGAGGTTCAGCTTGGTAGCCACTTCTTTGTTGGTCTTGCCTTCGGCGATCAATTGCAACACCTCGCGCTCGCGATTGGTCAGCAGATCGACTGGGTTCGTGACGTTTTGCCGGTAGTCGCTGAGCAGAGCGCTCGAAACCGCCGGACTGACGTATCCATCGCCACGTGCCACCGAGCGAATGGCATTGAGCAGCTCGGTGTCGATGACGTCCTTGAGCAGATAACCGCGCGCACCCGCTTTTAAGATTTCGCGCACGTACACAGCTTCTTTATGCATACTCAGCACGAGGATGCGGAGTCTTGAATTCTGTTCCATCAATCGCCGCGTTGCTTCGATGCCATTGACATCGGGCATGGCTACGTCCATGAGCACAATATCCGGCTGCAACTGCTGCGTCAGTTCCACTACTTCACGCCCATTAGCGGCTTCGCCGACAACTTCCAGATCTTGCTGAGAAGAGAGAATCAGCTTAAGTCCCTGACGCACGATGGTGTGGTCGTCGGCTAATAAAATCCTGATGTTGGAATGTGTCAAGCGGCCGCCAAATCTATCGGGCAGATAACCGAAATCTGAAATCCTTGCCCGGGTTCGGACTGGACGGTTAAATCGCCGCCGCAGGCACGTGCTCGCGTACGCATCCCGGCCAACCCCAGACCACTCGTCATGTTTGCTTTCGCAGGCTGCTGCCCTTGACCATTGTCGTGTATCACCAGTTCTACTTCTTTATTCCGGGTCCGCAGATTCACTTGAACTGACGATGCCGCCGCGTGCCGGGACACGTTGGTTAGCGCCTCCTGGGCAATACGGTAGAGATGTGTTTGTGTTTCGTCACGCAATGTCAGGTGATCGAGGCCGCTTTTGTAATCGACCGCTAACCCGGTCCGTTGCGCAAAGCGTTCCGTGAGTGCTCGCAGAGCTGCGTCCAGACCAAAGTCATCGAGCACGGTGGGGCGAAGCAACTGCGACATCTCCCGAACATCATGAATCGCGCCGTCCACCAGCGCCATGCAGTCCTCAATGCGCGACGGTTCCGGTTCTTTGCCGAGCGCCGACAGGTTAGCTTTGATCGCTGTTAGCGCTTGTCCCAATTCATCGTGCAGCTCATGCGAAAAACGGCGCGCGACATCTTCCTGCGATTCGAGAAAAGCGTATTGCAAACGCGTCAGCTCGCTGGACTGGGTTTCGAGCTTGCGAAAGAGGCTGGCAGAAGTACGAACCGCCCAGCTGGCACTCAAGAGCGAAAGGGCAACGCACAGAGCAAATAACCAGACCGTCCAGCGCACCAGACCGTGGCCGGCCTGATACACGCTTTCTCGCAGCATCTCCGCCTCCTCGTAAGCGGATTCGAGAGCACTGCTCATTTGCTGCCGATTCTGATCGAGTTGGTCTAAGATTTCTTCCCGGCGCACGACATCTTTGCGGGCAAGCGTGCGCCAACGCGTGTTCAGGTACGTTTGTTCTCTTTCGATCTCATCGATGGCGTCTTTGGCAGACGCCTGCCGCTCGGCAAAGCTGCCGGTAAGATTGTTGAGCTGACGTACCGTCCGAAACGCTACGAAGACTGCCGAGAGCAGCAGTATGACAGACAGGCAGCCGCCCAAAAGCAGCATGCGTTGCAAGTGATGACGAGTCACCAGGTTTGATGCCGGCACAGCACAATTCTTTCATTAAGGAAGACTCGCGACGATCCCCTAAATACGGGACACAATTTCACGGCTTTGTCCGATGGCGGCCAGGCGTCGATCCAGGCAAACTTGCATTGTGAGCGGACGCAAAAAGATCCGCCGCTAACCAGAGGAGAAAGACAATGAAGAAACTTTTTACATCCACACTGCTGACAGTTGCCGCGGTTCCATTTCTGATGGCTGCTCCAGCAAAGACCGCCAAAAAGACGCAAAATACGTCTACGGCAGCTGCCTCCAGCAAAACTGCCACTAAGAAGGCGCATAAAACGCACAGCAAGAAGAGTGCGACTAAAACAGCCCCGCAAACGGCTTCAACTTCCGCCAAGCAGTAATCTGCGCAAAGCGGATCAAAGGCTCAGGCTGCAACTTAGCCTGGGCCTTTTTTTAGCCTTTCGATTTGGGTGGGAACTTCTTAAACATCTCCGCCACACCCTTCCTCATGCTCTTTTCATTCTTTTCCGGATTCCCCTCAAGCGTGTGGCTTGAGTTGCCGCGCCATATCAACTGTTTTGAGTTGCCGTCGAAGATGTCCACCATCAAGCGCCCGACAGGAATGTTTTGCACCGTAGTGGTAGACATGCCAGTGTTTCCGAAGCCGCGATAACGCCAACCGCCGCCGAAGCCGTTATACCAGGTTTGTAAGGATTGGACATTGTGGGTAGAGCCGTAAGCGGCAACATCAGTATCACCGCCCGACGGCACCTCATTCCATCCTTTTGCGACGAGCTGGGCGTTGATGGCATTCTTGATCCTCGAATTCCACAAGGGATCCTGAGTCTCTACGCGTATCCAGGAGTAACTATGATACTTGGAGAAATCAGCCTGATGATCGTAGTCCGTTACGACCTTGGCAAGCAAAAGGCAAGGGATGAGCCCGAGCAGTGCATAAACGGCAACCATCTTCTTCATTTGCAAAACCCTCTTTGATGCTGATTGTACTCGCAAGGCTATTCGGTTGCACAACTGAACGAATTATCGGGGTTCCGAGACCTTAATTCGCCCCTGCTTGATGGCTTTCTGAAAGAAATCGAAATCGGAGTCAGTCAGCTTGGCGTAGTCCAGGCCATAATTCACAAGCGCTTCCGTTGCCTTGCCGGAATTACCGATATATCCGTGGATTGCCAGCACGTCGCCCGACCGCGCATGACCCCTGGCCAGCAGCTCACCGGCTATTTCTGCCAGAGCTGACAAGCCGCGGCCCCTTAAATTGTCGATTTGGATGCTGCCTTTGTGATCATTCAGCTGGCGCACGAGAAAATCGTGTTCGCCGATGCGCGTCCAGCCCAAGAGCAGATCGGACGACGGCTGCAAACGGCGCTGCCCTTCGGCGACTCGTTTACCTTGGTGCAGATACTGCACTGCGTTCAGGTAAGGCGCGTAAGCAGAAGCAACCTCCTGTTTGATTTGCAGAAACAGCGGATCTGATTTGCCATTTCCTTCCATCAAAACGACGTAATCGCGTAACCCGACGCTGCCCGTTCCAACAACCTTAAAGCCAACGTCGAGTGGGTGGAAGAAGTGAAACAAGTGCAGCCTTTCAGGCGGCAATGAATCGCGATACACGGAGAGCGCCGATAAAATCTCTTGCCGTTTTGGACCATTCACGCGGTAAAGGATCGGCTTCATACTTCGGAAATGAAACTGCCCGTTAGCGCTTTTCTCGGTATATTTTGCGAGAAGATCGGTCGGTCGCGCGCGTTCGGCCTGCGAAAGGGCAGCAGAGGTGACCTGCGCTCGTTTGAGACGGTGGATCTGGTGACGAGCTGCGTCAAGAATTGGTATCGCTGCCAAACGCTGTATAGCGCCGTTGTAGCTCCTTGCAAACACCTCAACTGCTTCCTCGCAGCTAGTTTTGCTGTGGGCAGACTCCAAACCGGCCAGAACAATGCTGGCCGCCATGCGCTTGACGTCCCATTCCCAAGGTCCGGCGATTGTTTCGTCAAAATCGTTGATATCAAAAACAATGCGTCCATCGGGAGTCTCGAAAGATCCCAGATTTTGCACATGGGCGTCACCGCACAGCTGAACCGTGATGTCACTATGTGGGTGACTGGCCAGATCGGCTGCCATAATCGACACTGCACCGCGGAAGAAAGCGAACGGCGATTGAGCCATTCGCTGGTACTTCACCGGAAGAAGTTTCGGCAGGCGCTCGGCGTTTGATTGCAACAGTAAGTCGATCGGATCAAAGCTGCGCTTTTTGGATTCGAGCGAGCCCAGGCCGCTCCTGCTCACTCGCCGCCGTGCTTGACGTCCCGCGCTTATTCGTTCCTTGCGTTTATCCGCGGCGGCTCTTTTCGCTTCGGGCATTGTGAAGAAATTAACCTCTTAGGTATTCATCCGTTTTCTTGATCCAGTCTTCGCGAGGCGGAGTAAAGATATCCAGATCGACTGTATCTTCGAGTGCCGTGGCGGTATGTGGGGCATGCGGCGGAATACAAAGAACCTCACCGGCACGCACTATAACTTCTTTCCCATTTACTTCAAACTGCAAGACACCCGATTCAACAATCGAGATTTGTTCGTTGTGGTGGTGGTGCATCGGCACGACGCACCCCTTCTTCAAAAGAATGCGAGCAACCATTACCTTCTCGCCAACTACAATCTGGCGTTCGAGCAAAGGGTTAAGTTTTTCGATGGGTATCTTGTCCCATTGCACATGTTGGGCGTCGGCCGTTGATACTTCCGCCGGTAAATCAGATTTGCTCATGCAAGCTCCTTTGGGTGTGTCCAGGCAGTGGACGCATCTTTAATACGGCGCACGGCCTCTGTCAGATTTTCGAATGAATTGGCATAACTCAGGCGCAGATAACCTTGGCCGCAAGGCCCGAAAGCGCCGCCGTCCAGGCAAGCCACGCCTGCTTTTTCAAGCAGCAGTGTCTCCATTGCTTTCGAGGTCAAGCCAGTACCTTCAACATTGGCAAATGCATAAAAGGCACCCGAAGGCATTTGGCAGCGGAAACCGGCAATTTCGTTCAGCGCTGGGCAGAACATATCTCGTCGCCGGCGAAACTCCTTCACCATTTGCTCCACTTCGGTTTGTGATCCGTTCAGCGCGGAAATGGCCGCGCGCTGCGTAAACGATGCGGCGCAAGTATTTGAATTGGACATCAATTTGTTGATTGGATCGACCAGCCAGGGCGGGACAATCCCATATCCGAGCCGCCAACCGGTCATGGCGTAGCTCTTCGAGAACCCATCCATGATGATCGTTTTTTCGAGCATGCCGGGAATGCTGGCGATCGAAAAAGTTTCGGCGTCATAGGTAATGCGGCCGTAGATCTCATCGGCCAAGACCAGCATGTCGCGATCGCGGATGAGTTCGGCAAGCTGGCGCAAATCGTTCTCCGGAATAACGCCGCCCGTCGGATTATGTGGAGAATTGAGAATTAGCAGACGAGTGCGGCCCGTCAGATGATCGCGCACGAAATCCAGATCGAGCGAAAAGCCCCTATTCTCGAGCAACGGAATAGGAATGGGTTTGGCTTCGAGGAAATTGATGAGCGAACGATACATCGGAAAGCCGGGATCCGGATACAGCACCTCATCGCCGGGCTCAAGCAACGCCAGCATGGGGAAGAAAAGCATTGGCTTCGCGCCCGGAACGACACAAACATTTTGGGGATCGACCGGAATGCGGCGTGTCCGGGAGACGTATGCGGCCACAGCTTCGCGTAGAGAGGGTAACCCCTGCGGCGGACCGTAATGCGTCCACCCTTCATCGAGGGCTTGCTTGGCAGCCCTGATGACGGGCTCAGGAGTGTTGAAGTCCGGCTCGCCGATCTCCAGGTGAATGATGTGGCGCCCTGCGGCTTCGAGAGTCCGTGCCTTAGCCATCACATCAAATGCAGATTCCACCGCTAAACGGCTAATGCGCTCAGCAATTCTCATATATTCGAATATTTTGTGCTCGCGAAAACGAAACGGGAACCTTGCGGTTCCCGTTCGTCGTGTCGATCATGTTCGACCCTGGAGTTGTGACTAGTTGGTCCCCTTCGCATCGGGGTACCTTCAGTATATCCACAGCCTCAACTGATTTTTTCGGCAATAGACTTGGCTTGGGTGAACTGCAGCAGATAGTCGGGGCCGCCGGCCTTTGAATCAGTACCCGACATGTTGAAGCCCCCGAACGGGTGAGCGCCCACCATTGCGCCTGTACACTTGCGGTTGATGTAAAGATTGCCTACGAAAAATTGACGCTTCGCCTTTTCGACCTTCTTCGAGTTCGTGGTGAACACGGCGCCGGTGAGGCCGTATTCAGAATCATTGGCAAACTGCAATGCCTCGTCGAAGTTCTTCGCCTTGGTAACCGCCAGGACAGGCCCAAATATCTCTTCCTGAAAAATGCGAGCTTTGGGTTGTACGTCGGCGATGATCGTGGGTTTGATGAAATAGCCATCACCCTGGGGAGCGTCGCCGCCCGTGAGCAGGCGGCCTTCTTTTTTGCCCGTCTCGATGTACTTCAGGATCGTCTCCTTGGCCCGTGAGTTGATGACGGGGCCCATGTAGTTTTCCAGCTTTTCGGAGGGGCCAAGTGTCAGCGCCTCTGCTCTTGCCTTCAACTTTTCGAGGAACTCATCGTAAATGGTTTCGTCCACGATCGCGCGCGAGCAGGCCGAGCATTTCTGTCCCTGATAACCGAAGGCGGAATAAAGAACGCCTGATACAGCTTGCTCGAGATCGCATTCACGATCCACGATGATCGCGTCCTTGCCGCCCATTTCGGCCACAACGCGCTTGATCCAAAGCTGGCCTTTGGGTGTCTTGGCGGCGAGTTCATTGATGTGTAAACCGACATCGCGCGATCCGGTGAATGAAATGAAACGCGTCTTGGGATGCGCGACGAGAATGTCCCCGATCGCGCCGCCGCTGCCGGTCAGCAAAGAGAAGGCTTGCGCCGGAATGCCGGCCTGTAGCATAGCCTCGGCAAACTTGGCGGCGATTGTTGGCGTGTCGCTCGACGGTTTAATCACAACCGTGTTGCCGGTTACCAGAGCCGCTGTGGTCATGCCGAGCAGAATAGCCAATGGAAAATTCCATGGCGGAATGATAACCCCGACGCCTAGCGGTAGATAGACGAGCTCGTCGCGTTCGCCGGATAACTGCACCACTGGATCAGGGTTGGCAAGTTTCAAAGCCTGACGAGCGTAAAACTCGCAGAAGTCGATAGCCTCCGAAACGTCGCCTTCCGCCTCAGCCCATGTCTTGCCGGCTTCGAGTACCAGCCATGCGTCAAACTCGAATTTGCGTTCGCGAATGACTTCGGCCAGGCGCAAAAGATGTTCCGCGCGTTGTTCAGCGGGTGTGGCCGCCCAGACGGGAAAGTAAGAATACGCCGCTTCGATCGCGTCCCGCGCGTCCTGCTCGGTGGCTTTGCCGTGAAAGCCCACAGTCTCGGAAGGATTCGATGGGTTAACCGATTGCAGCTGTTCTTTGGATTGGCGCCTTTGCCCGGCGATCAGCAAGTCGTATCGCTTGCCTAGTTCTCCACGAACCTGGGCAAGGGCAGCGCGTGCGGCCTCTGCCGCTAGCGGTTGAGTGAAATCGGTATAGGCTTCGTTGACAAACGGAGCCGGACCGGAAATTGTAGCTACTGACATGCGTATGTCTCTTCGATGCGGCAGAGCAACCTAGAGGCGCTCCTCCACAGTCTTTTCCGCAATCTTGCGACCCCGCTCAAATAGTTCCGCAGTTTCTTCCGCGATTTCGCGCCCGCGCTCATAGAGTTCGCGTCCACGCGAAACAATATCTTGACTCGATTCCATGAGGGACTTCTTGCCTTTCACGGCTTTCTTCCTTAAAACCCGCCGGGTTCGAGCGCCCGACTGCGGTGCAATCAACAAGGCCACTGTCGCGCCAAGTACCGCGCCACCTACAAACCACACGATAAGAGCTGCGCTGTTTTCGCGTTCCATGTTACTCCTTCGTTCTCATTCTATGCGCGAGGCGGACTGTGTTTCGAGGCGTCCACGTCAGAGCTAGCGGAAGGCGTTCAGGTCGACGCGATTGCCGTCGGTGCGGAAACTAAGTAAACCGCGTTGATCTGTGCGAAAGATGCTCACCTGGTGGGTGGCGAGCCGCGCGAGAACATCGCCGCTCGGATGATGAAATTGATTTTTATAGCCATCGGAAATGAAGGCGAACTTCGGCTGGACGGCGGAAAGGAAATCCTCGGAGGATGACGTTTTGCTGCCGTGGTGGCCGATTTTCAAAAGCGTGACCGCCTGCAATTCGCCGCTCGCCAACATATCGGCCTCTTCCGCCCGTTCGGCGTCGCCGGTCAGCAGGACACTCCGTTTACCGTAGCGGATCTCGAAAACGAGCGAGTCATTATTCGTGGCGTTCTCGCCCGGAACGTAGTCGGGTGATGGCGCGAGAACGCGGATTTCGACTCCGCCGATTTTCATCTGGCCGGTATTGCGGTTCATCGGCCGTATGCGTACGCCATCGGCAGCGGCATGTTTTTCGACGTTTCTCCACTCGGCCGTATCAGGTTCAGCGCCCACCCAGAGCTGTTTCGGGCGGAAGTCGTCGAGGATTGCGGGTAAACCGCCCATATGGTCCGAGTGTCCATGCGTGAGAACGGCGTAATCCAAGTGGCGGATGCGCCGGCTCCAGAGGTAAGGCGCCACCACGTCTTCGCCAAGGTCGAGCTGCGGCTTACGAACCATGCGTTCCGCGCCGGGGAAGCCGCCCGCGTCCACCAGCATGGTCTCCCCGTCTGGAAACGCAATTAGCAGGCTGTCGCCCTGTCCGACGTCAATCGCCGAAACCTCTAACTGACCGGGCGGGAGTAGGGCTTTCCAGGGCTGCCCGTAGACCAACGCAAACAACACGAGTGAACAGGCGAGAGCCGGTGAGACCCAGCGAGGACGCCGTCGAATCACATACGCCAGCACGATTAAAGAAGCCGCGAAAGCCAGCGCAATCGAGAGCGGAATCGCTCCTTGCCGCCAGTTTGGCTCGAAACTGGCATGACGCGAGGCGATCCACTCGGCGAGCAAGAGTAACTGGCGCGTGATGACGGCTAGTGGTGCAAAGCCGGTCAGTATGCAGGCAAATCCCAACGGAACGATCAGGGAAAGCAGCGGCACAATGACAATGTTGGCCGAAAGCCCGGTCACGGAAAGACGATGAAAGTAAGCAATCATCGGCAGCGCGAGGGCAAACTGGACGCAGGCCGACACGATAACGGCATCTGCCACAAAAACTGCCAAGCGAATTCCGCGCTCAAGGGCTAGATTCGACAGCCTTTCGGACAATCCGGTCCAGAGGTGCAGCGTTCGGGCTAATAACCGGAGTTCCACGCGCCAGGACGCGGGTGCCGGCGGCAGTTGAGGATCATAGCGACGCTGGTCGAAACGCTTGACGGCCTCGCGAAGCGGCTCCGTGGTCCTCTGCATGAGCGGAATCGCGAATGCGGCAATCGCGGCGGCCGACAGAAAAGAGAGTTGAAAACTAGGGTCGTAGAGTTCTTCCGGCGCCAATAGGAGATAAATGATACCTACGGCCGCCAGCAGGTTCAGGATGCGTGTACGGCGGAATAAATAACTGGCGGCGAGGAACAGTGTAAAGCCGCCGGCCGCCCGCACCACGGGAGAACTGAATCCGGAGATGAAGGCATAGAGCCAGCAGACGACCGTAGCCAAAGCGAGCGCCGGCAGCCGGCGCACCCGGATCAGTCGAAACAGCAGAAGGAGAGTAAATGCCAATACCGACACGTGCTGGCCGGAAATGACCAGGGCGTGGTAGGTTCCGGTCACCCGGAAGTCGGAAGTCCAGCGGCGGTCGACACCAGCGGTTTCGCCGATTAATGTGGCTTGCAGCAGCGCCACAGTATGCGGATCATCCGGATAAAGTGCCCGGATTCTCTCGAGCGCCCAGGTTCGAACAGCGTAGAGCATGGCGACCGCCCGCGATCCGCAACGGCCGCTCACGACATGAATGTCACCAGGACCGGCCACCGATCCAGTCCAGAAAATGTGTTGGGCCGCGAGGTAGCTTACATAATCAAACGAATCAGGGTTCTGGAAATTGCGGGGCAACCGGACCTTGGCGGCAACCTCCACTTTTTGCCCGTAAGCGAGCGCGACTTTTGCATCCGTTTTCAGGTTTACCGAGATGCGGACGGCGGCGTTTCGTGCCAGATCCAGCGTGAACTGTTCTCGCTGGGGTGAAAAGACCGGTGGATTGACCACACAGCCGGAGAGGAGAACCGCTTCGCCATCCTCGGCATCCAGACGGGGAGCCGGACCGCGCCGGTGCAACATTTGCGTACCAAGTCCCGCCAATACCAACGTTGTGCCCAAAATTGCCAAACGAACTCGGGGGTAGGATCTGCAGAGAGTCAAAGAGAATGCCAGGATAGCCGCACCGGCCAGTGAGAAAGTGGTTGCAGGCGCGCTTCTACCCGAGATGAGGAGGTGAGCTAGCAGAATCCCGGTAGCCAGGCACACGAAAGGTACTAACAAAGGCTCTCGACGCACAAAACTAAGTGCCGACTTCAGAGGTGGATTTCTCGCTCTCCCCACTCGAGCGACAAATCTTACTACTCAGGACGCGTATTTCGTCCTTGACATTCAGATGAAATCCACTTCATAATAAGTAAAATTAATAGCAACCCTAGTTTGCTGAGGGCTTAGTTGGTGCCCGAATAGGATTCTTGTGCTCTCATCTTTCTTCATCTAAGACTTCTCCTCCAACTCAAACTCGACAGGCTGACTGGCTCCAACCGGTCAGCCTTTTTTTCGCTCGGTAGCTTCGAGACGGGTTGGCTATGCTTAAGTCGGACCGACGGGAGGACAAGAATTTTTGACGCACCATTTACCTGCCGGCTACGCTTTGGCGACTTTGCCCGTCACAACTGGAGCTATATCCACCGATACCTCGGACCTCGACGCAAACGAAGTGCGGATCTCGTCGGACGGCTTTGAGCTTCCGGCCTATTGTGCGCGCCCGGGCAAGAATGAGCGTTCTCCGGTTGTGCTAGTGGTTCAGGAGATCTTTGGTGTACACGAACACATCAAGGACGTTTGCCGACGGCTAGCGAAGGAGGGATACTACGCCATTGCCCCCGAGTTATATGCCAGGCAAGGCGATCCCGCTGCGACGGGCGACATGGCGGAGCTGATCGATAAAATTGTCAGCAGAGTACCCGATAAACAGGTGCTGAAAGACTTAGATGCCGCTGCGGAATTTGCCCGATCGTCTGGCGAGGGCGATACGGAACGCCTGGGCATCTGCGGCTTCTGCTGGGGCGGCAGAATTACCTGGTTATATTCAGCTCATCAGCCAAAGTTGAAGGCAGGCGCCGCGTGGTACGGAAAATTAAGGCCGGGCCCCTACTCGAAGCCCGAGATGCAGCCGAAACAGCCGGTCGATGTGGCCGGCGATCTGCACGGGGCGATTCTGGGACTCTATGGCGGCCAGGATGAAAGCATTCCGCTTTCCACAGTAGAGCAGATGCGAGAGGCTTTACGCGCTGCTGGACGGGACCGGACGTCGCAGATCATCGTATATCCGGAAGCGGGCCATGCCTTTCATGCTGACTACAGAGCCAGCTATCATGCTGAATCGGCACGAGATGCCTGGGCCAAGATGCTGGCCTGGTTCAAGAAATATGGAGTCGTGTAGAAGGCGTTACTGTTGTGGAGCGGGGGTAGTCTGCGCGGGAGTGGTGGGTTTGGGAGCCGGATTTGGGCTCGCGGCTGATGTAGCTGCGGTTGAGCCAGGCGTTCCGGCGAGCGCCGCAGCCTTGGCTTTTCCTCCCTGAGTAGCCCAATCCAACTCGGTGGCGGCATTGCCGACCGCGCCTTTCGAGACATCTTTGGCGACATCCTGCTTGACCGCCTTGTCTGCCTGCTTTGCATCGGCATGTGTCCCGGCACCGAGTTGAATGAGTTTCACTCGCACCTGTCGCCGGCCAAACTTCTTGCACTCCGTCGCGTTGGGCATGTAAAGATCGAGCCTTCGGCCGACAATCTTCTCTCCTGTATCCGCTACGACGTACTCTCCCGAATATCTCCCGGCCCACTTGATTTTAATGCGGCTGCCGATTGGCAGAATATCCGGATCGGCCGCCACGACATGTCGGTGCGTATACTCGCCGGACGCTGTAATCCCGGTTACAGAATAAGCCGTTGCTATAAAGCGCCCGTTTGTTTTCGCGTCAGCCGCCCCGATTTTGAGGAACGGTAGACCCAAAAGAAGCCAAAGCGTCACAAACCGGAGCGGAACCGCGGAGCGAAAATGGAACACGAGACGCGACACTGACTAGTAGACTCGCGACCGTCGCCAGTTGGTCCAACCGAGCTCAAACCCTGGTACTGGTACCTAAATGAGAGGGACTACGAGGCCGCAGCGCCGATTGCTGCGGCATTGGATCCTGGATCGGATCAGGCGGACCTTCCGCAGCTTTTTCGCCGTCCTCGGTAAACCAAATACACCACGCCCCCAGTAGGCAAATTTCGATAGACATCATGACAATGTTGATGCGTGCCTTGGCGGTCCGCTGCTTGTCTTGCCAATCCATCAGTAAAGCCCATATGCCGGGGACGCCGCCACCATAAAAAGCGAGCAGCCAGCGATGCAGGCTTATGTTGCGTGTCATACGAATGGGGAACACGTTGAACCACAGTGCCTGGGCGAGGAGGAAAAAGCAGATGGTCAAACTCTCCCAGAAGAGGACTTTCATGACAAGGTATGCTTTGGTTGGCTGCCAAATGGACGATCTCAGGAAGGGCATGCCCAGCACGGCGGCCGCGACGCAGCCGAACAAAAACATAATTTCAAAGGAGCTGGAGGCAAAATCCTGAATTTCGGGATAATGCCCCAAGATC
>DATAYL010000201.1:0-4465 GCA_036272575.1 Bryobacteraceae bacterium
GTTCAGCTCGATCGAGGCCTTCTCTATATCCATCTTGGAATGACCGGCAACTTGTTGTGGAATGCAATTCCCGGCAAATATTCACGAGCTGTTTTCGAACTCGAGGGAGGCACGCTGGTTTACAACGATATTCGGCAGTTTGGCAGGGTCGAGTTCTATCGAGAGCTTCCCGCAGAGCTGGCGCGAGTTGGCCCTGATGCACTCTTATTGGAGGCAGCGCCGTTTTGCTCGCGGCTAAAGCAACGCAAGGGCCCAATAAAATCGTTACTGCTGAATCAGGCGTTCCTCAGCGGAGTCGGCAACATCTACGCCGACGAGGCGCTTTTTGCAGCCGGTATTCATCCGCGCACTCCGGCAAACCGGATCTCGCGGAAGCGCGCCGTCGCGTTGCACGGTCAGATCCACGCTATTTTGACCCTCGCAATTGAACATCGCGGATCGTCGATCTCGAATCATGTCGATGGGTCGGGCACGCCGGGAGCATTCCAGCAGCTGCATGCTGTTTATGGCCGCGGCAGCGAGCCTTGTTTACGTTGCGGAACACCGATCAGACGGATTGTGCTGGGGCAGCGTGGAACACATTATTGCCCCCGGTGCCAGCGAGCCTGAGGCGTGGGAGTTGGCTCATCCTCGTGTCCGCGCGCTTGGCGGATCGCATCGGCCAGCTCGACTGCGACCTTCATGGTTTTGACATCATGAATGCGAACCACGTGAGCACCGTTCAACACACAAGCGGTGACTGCAGCGGCGGTAGAAAATTCGGTTGCGCTATCGTCTTGGCGTCTCAAGAATGACTTGCGGGACGGCCCAAGAACAAGCGGCAAATCCAATTTCTCCAGTGCCTCCAAATTGGCAATGATTTCCGTATTTTGTTCGCGCCGTTTTCCGAAACCTAAGCCTGGATCGATCATTAATTGATGTTTCTGGACACCAGCTTGGCGCGACCGGTGGACGGCCGCTTCGAGGTCGATATAGATGGACCGCATGAGATGCTTTAGCGGCGCCATATGGGCCCAGGTTTCGGGCGTGCCCCGCATATGGTTAATGATCAGACCGCCGTCATATTTGGCAACAATTTTAGAGAGCTGTAGGTCGAGCAACAAGCCCGAGGGATCATTGATGATCTCGGCGCCGTGCTCAAGGGCTTTTTCAGCAACGCTCGCTTTGTAAGTATCAACCGAGATGGGCACCGCCAATTTGCCCCGTAGCCGCTTTAGCACAGGAATTAAGCGCCTGAGTTCTTCGGCGTCGGATATGCGCTGGGAACCGGGCCGGGTGGACTCGGCGCCGATGTCAACGATATCGGCACCTTCTTCCTCCAATTCGATCGCCCGGGCAAAGGCACGGTCGGGATCACTGTAAATTCCGCCGTCCGAGAAAGAATCGGGTGTTACGTTCAGAATGCCCATGAGCAGAGTCCGCTCGCCCAAGGCGAGTTCCCGCTGCTTTAGCTTCCAGTGAAATCGTTTGATCATCCTCTATCACGAGTTTGGCAGACGTCGGGAAACGAGTCACTATAATGCGGAGCGGGCTTGCAATGACGAGTTAAATCGAACTATATTCGGGTAAAATGTCTTCCCATGAACTGAAAGACCGACTCGCTTTGTTGCAGGGTACGCTCGATATGTTGATCCTGCGAACGCTTGTTTTTGGCCCACAACATGGCCAGGGAATTGCGCGGGCTATTCAGTCCGCGTCCAATGACGAGCTGTTGGTGGATCATGGGGCGCTATACCCAGCACTGCAGAGACTAGAGGCGCAAGGCTGGATTACCGCGGAATGGGGCGTCTCCGATAACAACCGGAAGGCACGATTTTATACGCTGAGCAAGACGGGGCGCAAGAAACTTGTCCAGGAGAGTAGTAAGTGGCGGCGCATGGCGAGCGCAATTGGGCTGGTTCTCGGACCGGAAAACGGGTAGCCCGTTATGAATGTCTCCGGCCACTGGTGGGATGCACTTCGGCGGGACTTTCGATATTCGACGCGCATACTCGCGAGAAATCCAGCGTTTGCGGTGGCGGCGGTATTGACGTTATCGCTGGGCTTAGGAATCAACACCGCGATGTTCAGCGTGGTGAACGAAGCGCTACTGAAACCGCTCCCTTTGCCGGAGCCTGATCAACTCACATCTATCTTTAACTTCGATCAGAAGTCGGCCAAGTATTTGTCGACATCATGTCCCGATTATCGGGATCTCGCGGTAGGCCCGCAATCCTTCAGCCAGATTGCGGCTTATGTCCGATTGCCGTTTGACTTGAAAAATTGCGATGAGACGGAGCGGATTGCGGGCGAACCGGTAAGTACAAATTATTTTTCCATGCTGGAATTGCCGCCGTTGATCGGGCGAAGCTTCAATGCGGCCGATGATGCTTCCGGGTCCGCCGTTGGGCATGATCAGCGAAGAACTCTGGCGCGACCGCTTTTCAGCGGACTTCAATACGATTGGCAGAACTGTCCAGTTGAATGGCCGACCCGCCAAGCTGATCGGCGTTGTCCCGGGACGATATCGCGGGGCGAACTTGAACTGGAGTAAGCCGCCGCAAATCTGGATTCCGCTCAGTACACTTCCAACCTTCTTGCCGCAATTTCGCGCCGTACTCAATCAAAGGGGCCGCCGCTGGTTGTTGACTTGAGGTCGCCTGAAACCGGACATTACGCTTAAACAGGCGCAAGCCGAAATGGTGACACTAGCGGCTAATTTGGCCAAGGCAGAACCGGCTACAAACGAGCACATTTCAATCCGGGTATTCGCGGCCAGCCGCGCAAAGTTTTGGCCCGCGTATGGTAACGCAGTGACACAGTCGCTAGCGCTTTTCTCAGAAGCAGCGGCGCTGGCGCTGCTCCTCGCCTGCTGCAACATTTCGAATCTCTTAGTGGAACGTGCGCTTGGCAGACGCGGCGAGATTGCGATCCGGCTCTCGCTGGGAGCGTCGCGGGGCCGGGTGTTTTGCCAGCTTATGACAGATAGTTTGGGTGCTGGTGGCGCTAACCCTGGCTGTCTCGCTGGCCTTCGCCGCGCTGTTTCAAGTTTTGTTGTTGCATCTACCAAGAGCTTTTGATCTGCCACTGTCACTGAAACTCAGCCTGGATTGGCAGACGGTCGTTTTTTGTATTCTGGCGGCTTTTGGCACGGCGGTGCTATGCGGCGTCGCTCCGGCGTTGCAGGCAGCGCAGCCAGATCTTGCTCCTGCACTCAAGAATTCTTCGACTAACCTATCGAGTGATGAGCGTAGCTGGCTGAGGAGTGCTCTCGTGATTGTCCAGGTAGCGTTTTCGATGATTCTGCTGGTTGGGGGCTGTATCTTTGCGCGGACCGTGCTGGCCGCCTATTCGATCGACCCAGGCTTTCACAGCGATCATTTGCTGGTTGCCTCTCTGGATTCAAAGACAAATAGCGGTGGCGAGAAGACTATGACGAGTGTTCTCGAGAATGCTACATCGCAAACGGAGCAATTGGCGGGAGTTGAATCTGTAACCACCGCATGGGACTTCCCTTTAAGCGGCATCTATCGACCATTGCGGTTTTGTCGCCCGCGCGGCAGAGTACAGCCCCATTTCGGGTGGCTTACAACATGGTTGGACCTGGCTACCTGCACACAATGAAGATCCGTCTCAATGCAGGCCGAGAATTTAATTTACATGACAGGTCACAGTCGCAGCGAGTCGCGATTATCAACGAGGAGATGGCTGCGCAGTGGTGGCCACGTGAGAATGCCGTCGGCAGCCAATTTTCAGTGGCACTAGACGATGGGAGCACAACTCCTGTGCAAGTGATTGGAGTGGCTCGTAATGCAAAGTATTCTTCCATTTGGGAGCAGCCAGCGCGTTATCTTTACCTGCCGGTTCGGCAAATGGGCTTGCCTCTCGCGGCTTCACAGCTGGTCATTCGCACAAAGGTAGTCGATTTGCGCATCGTCTGTAGATTCGCGGATCGAGGAGTAACTCCAATACCAGGTGACGCCAACAGCAAGAGCAGCGGCAAAGACGAGCAGTAGGATCCACTTCAGGCTGAGAAAGCGTCGGTTTCCCGGCCCCGCTTGTATGACGGCCCCCTCCGCAGTGCCTTGCTTAAGCTTCTTGTCCGGGGCGATTGGTTCGCTCGGCTGGATGTCCAGTTCTTCGGATTGCGTACTGTGCGCCATTACGGCATTACCCCCTGAAGCAAAGATGGAATCGTCTTCTCCGCGCCTCCGATCGCTCGGCCCAATGTGGCTTTGGCCGAATTGTAGGCATAGAGACAGAGACTGGAGATGTAGTTCTCATTAGCCGTCGCGGCGGCCTCTTGTGCCTGTGTGACCTCGAGATTATCGGCCACGCCGGAGGTAAAACGATCTTGAGCTTGGGTCAGCTGTTGTCGTGCGAGATCAACGGAGCTGCGGGCTACTTTTACCTGCTCGCCAGTAGCATTAAGATCCAAAAACGCTGAGCGAATATCGGCTGCGATGCGGCCTTGGAGGTCCGCTAA
>DATAYL010000202.1:0-4785 GCA_036272575.1 Bryobacteraceae bacterium
CAGGCGTGAACAGGCCGAGGACCTCGTTCAGGAAACCTGGTTGCGTGTACTGGAACACGCGGGGCAATATGACGGCCGCCTCCGTTTCGAGCCGTGGTTGTTCTCCATCGCACGAAACCTGGCGATCGATCACCTGCGAAAGCAACAAACGGCGACGGCAAGGCATCGGATGTGCCGAGAGGACGAAGCAGGCCTGAACCTTCCGGCGCCGGATTTCGAATCGCCGTTCTTCGCGGCCGCAAGAAGCGAAGATGCCAAACGAATCGCGGCCGCTTTGGGTGCGCTAGAGCCGATCTACAGGGAAGCGCTTCTCCTGCGTTTCCAGGAAGAACTGTCGCTCGCGGAAATTGCCCAAGTCGCAGGCGCTCCCATCTCGACCGTTTCGTCGAGGATTCATCGCGGCCTCTCGATGCTGCAAGCCTCTCTGGGAGGAGGCACCGATGCCGCTTGAGAACCATGAAAAAGCCCGCTTTCTGCTTCATCGGTCCCTCGTTGAAGGAATTTCGCTGGAGGACCGGCACTGGCTCGATGCTCACGTCGGACAATGCGCCGAATGTGCCCGGTATGCCGATCTCTCAGCGCGTGCCGTCCGAGCGCTGGATTGGTTCGCGCTTGAACTCGACCCGGCAGCAGCGCTTCGGGTTGAGAACGTAGTCCGCAGCCGTGCCGAGCGGATGAGATCGGCCGAGGCGCATGCAAAAAGCCTTTGGATCGGCACAGCGGTCGCAATATTCCTCACGTTCACGGGATCTGCCGTTATGTGGCGCCCTTTGGCATGGCTGGCCAGTCAATGGAATCTCCCCAGCCGCGTATGGCAGATCGTATTCGCGGCGTTCTGGTTGCTGCCATCCCTTCTACTCGCGTTGCTGCCGCTTTTCGAAGGAGGCTTCTGGCAGAGGATTCCGATAACAACGGACAAACTGTATGAGCTGGCGCAGCGGATTCGGTCTCATTCCAGGTCCGGCCAAAATCCTGGCCGCTTTAGCCTTCGCGGTTTTCTTTTTCGGGGTCTTCGAGGAGTATCGGGCGAGCGGCCTCCGGACCTTGATCGGTCTGGCGGGCGGTACGCTTGCCGGCGCTTACTTTCTTCTCGCCGGCTATGTTTACGCAGACGCAGTGCGGCGCGGTATGCCGCCGATTCCCTGGGCGGCGCTCGCGGTGCTCGTTCCGAACTGCGTTGGCTTCGTGCTCTACTTCCTGTTGCGAAAACCGATCCTCCATCCGTGTCCCAGTTGCGGGCGCGGAGTTGCACCAGATGCCGCGTTCTGTCCCCGCTGTGGCCAACCGCAAATGAACTTGGGACCGCAACCCTCACGGGAAGAACCGTCGGACTTCGGTGCGCGTACATGAGGCGCAGAAAGGCGAATCTACATGAAACAGACCGACATGTTGACTACAGCGTCGCTGCTCACCATCTTATTCATGACGTTTCACCTGACCGGCGACATCCTGTTCCGGATGGCCCCGGCAGGTCTCGTAAATCTGCTTGCGGTGTTCATTTTCGTGGTCCAGCTATACGGAACGCTGGTGCTCGGCGGAAGGCGGGCGGGATACATCATCATATTCCTCGGGTCCGTCCTCGGTCTGGTCATCCCTGTCGTCCACATGAAAGGAACGCGGGGTGTTATTGGTGGCGACATCGGTAACTCAGGCCAAGCTTTCCTTTTCGTCTGGACAATCCTCGCGTTGGGCATCACCGCGACGTTCTCCATCATCCTATCGGCGCGCGCACTGTTGAGCTTGCCATGGCGCCGGAGCCGCCGCGCGTCAACTGCCGCATAACGCGCGTGCCGCACATGTGCAGGCGCGCACTATCCAATGCAGTGATGGCCTCATCTGAACTTATGGCGCCAGTGCGCTGGTCAACGCGAGTTGTTCGATTTGTTCGCAGAGAGCGTCGAGCTTGAGGCCGATGCGCTCACGGCGAATCAAGTAGGGATCGAAGTGCCTATTCATAGCAATATCTCTCACGTGGGGGCTGCCCACAGTAAAGGGAATGAAAGTTCGTTTTTTCGTTTGCGCCTTTGCGCCGGCCACTGCGGACTGCAAGAACATTTCTCATTGGTCCAGAAACGGCGTTCTAGGAAGTTGCAGCCCGCGTCAACGCAAACACCTCAAGCTAGCGCTGATTTATTGCTCTTGGGCGGCTTTCCCAACGTTTGCTCGAGATGTCGATCATTTGTTGCCAGCTGGGAGTTGATTAATTACTGCCGCCCCTGCCTCGCTCACGACTTCGTCCTGGGAATCCGTACCTCCAGAACAACCGATTGCACCGATAATTGCTCCCCGGTCCATCAGTGGAATGCCACCTCGAGATGCAATAACCCCATCGAACGCCAGCAGATAATTGAGATGCATGAGGTTGATGCCGTCCTCGAACACCTTGGTTGGGCGCCGGAACGTGGCGGCTGCTCGCGACTTGTGTTCGGCAATCTGAATGGAGGCAAGCATCGCGCCGTCCATCCGTTGGAAGGCGACAAGGTTGCCGCCGGAATCGACTACGGCTACGTTCATCTTCCAATTCCGCTTCTTGGCCTCAGCCACCGCGGCATCAATAACCGCCTGCGCTCGGTCTAGTGATATCGGGAGTCCATAGGGCACATCGAATGGTATTTCGTTTGGTATGGCATCAAGCGGATTCGATACCATGCGGGGTGCTTCAGTGGCTATTGCTGTTTTGCTGCTTGACATATATTTTTCCTTCCGAAGGATAAGGGAGGTATCTCGGTCTGAGACGGCCGCCTTTCATCTGCTTTTCTGGATGCAGATTCTGATTGAACCCGCAATCACGTAGTCATCAAAACAGACGAGATCGGAAGGATCGATCAGACGATGGTATAGGCGATACCTTTGTATCGGTCCTACAATTCCGCAAACTGATCGAAAGTTCTACCTGACCATCCCCGATTCGAAGGCGCCGAGGTGAACCGGCGAAGAATCTGACGCGGGCGCGGAATTGGAGCCGAAAATTGTGGTAGTCGCAGGATTTCACGGTGCCTGTACAATCCGCATCGTGAAACACTAACAGTCTCGGCAAATTCTTGTGGCAGTACTGTCTGCCCAAGTATCGAAGTTCTATTAAGGCTCCCTAATTGGAATGTGTCTGTCCTTCCAGGGGCAGCTCGAGGAGATTTGTCCGCACTCGGTCTCCGGCCTGCGCGCTCTTTAACGTCGCCAGGAATTTCTTAGTGAAGTCCTGCTGCAGATGGAAATCCTGTGCTGCTTGCGACCTGTAAATCTCATAGAAAACAAATGTATTGGGGTCGTCCTTTCGTGCGGCGACGTAAAACGCTTCAACGCCCGGCTCCGCCCGCACCAACGGCAGGTATTGGCGTGCGGCCTCAACAAGCTCCGCCCGGCGCTCTGGCTGAATTTTTGCTTCGATCAGCATGATCACCTTTTCGTTCGTCATATTGGAGTGCTCCTCTCGATTTTGCTTGGCCGGCGTGTTCACTGCCTGCTCCGCCCGCAGCATGTTCGGCGCCCACGCGCTTGCAACCGTCAGCACTGCCACGATCACGATTCGGATCGTTTCCACGTGTGAATCCTTTCGTTTAATACAATTCGACACCCGAGTACTGATGATAGTTGCCGGGGCCGTGAAACACAGGGGCAGACGCGCAATCGATACGAAATTGCGGAGCTCTGGTTGCAAGCTCCGCACGGGTCTGCACTTGCGCCGGTCTAATGCGCGATTTGGCCCAGATAGTATCCGAGCCGATTTTCGGCATCCCCGGGTTTGTGAAAACCTTTCGCCATTAGTGCTTTGATCCCATTCTGAGCGGCGGGTCGCCCGAGCGAAGCGATGCATGCATCCCACCCGGCACCGAGCTCGACGTCGGGCGGCAGGCTGGTGTTGACGAGGCGCTTGGTGTTGGCGATCGCCCATTTGTCGAAGTTGGCGATGCGGATCGCGAGCGCCTCTACGAACGCATCCAGATCGGCGTCGGGCAGGGCACGATTCACGTAGCCGTAAGCTTCCGCCTGTTCTCCCCTGATGTCTTCCGAGCTCAGGAGCACCTCGAGCGCGCGGTTTCGACCGATGAGTCGAGGCAGCCGGGCCATGGGACCACCGCCGGCCACCATCCCTACGCCTACCTCCCATTGCGAGATGATCGTCTTCTCGAGGCTGGCGAAACTCATGTCGCAGGCCAGCGTTATCTCACTGCCGTTGCCCGTCGCCCGTCCACGGATGAGAGCGATCGAGGCGACTGGCAGACGGGTCAGGCGCACGAGAAAGTCCGGCCAGGGCGGCAAGCCGGTAGGACCGTCCGGCATTGACGTCAGGTCCTCCAGCTTGGCGTTGAAATCGGAGTGATTCAGGAAGTAGTCCTCGACCGCGCTGTCGAAGACCACGACCCTGACCTGCTCGTCCGCCTCGAGAGCGTCTATGAGTTCCTGGAACTCCCGGACCATCTCCGGACCCATGACATTAAGCGGCGGATTGTCGATGGTGACACGCCAGTAGGCGGGCGACCGGCGGGCTAGGCGAATCTGCTCGGGTTTGGTGGTTGCGCTCGTCTCGGCGGCTTTGATGTGTGCGCTTGCAGGTGTCATGGGGTTCTCCTCTGTACTGACCCAATTAACCCAGAACAGACTTGTCGCCGCAATTGGACGATGGTATCGGCAATACCTTGGTATCGCGTGCAGTAGCTTCATCCCTGAGGCATACGGCTTATCTCCATCCAGCTAATCCTGAAATCGATCCAAGCGAAGGAAATTTCGTCCCGCATGGCTGATAGGAAGCTACGAGCGACACCATCGTCCAATTGCTTTGTTCTTTAA
>DATAYL010000203.1:0-4526 GCA_036272575.1 Bryobacteraceae bacterium
GTGGTTCAGAATGAACGGTGCATGACGACGTGGGTAGTGCGGAAAGACGGGTGAGGCGTTGTTGCGGGTGGAAGCCCCGATTTCGATTACCGCGGCGAATCAACAGCGGCGCTTCTTCTGAACACCGACTACACGTCAACGTGGATTCCTCTATCCTGGGCCGTCAGGCGCGATCTATCTGATTCGATTCGGATCGGGCGCAAACTCGCCGATCGTTTCGATGTGGCCTTAACGCGGCGAAAATCAACCACCAGATTCTACACTGGGCGATTTGCGAGACTTTCAGACGGATGCCGGCGTTCAATCATAGTGCAGGGCCTGCACGGGATCGCTGCGCGTTGCACGAAGAGCTGGAAGGTAATTGGCCATAAGTATGACCGCAAGCAACAAAACGGCGACTCCGCCCATAACAGCGGGATCCATGGGCGCTACGCCGTAAAGAAACGCGCGCAACACCCAAGCCAAGGTGATGCCGCCAATCATACCCGACACCAAACCCAGCAGCGCGGTTTTCAACCCACCGCAGATGACCAGTGATCTGATCTGTCCAGGCGAGGAGCCCAATGCCATTCGCACTCCGAACTCGCGCGTGCGTTGCGCAACTCCATAAGAGACAACTCCATGAACGCCGATAGCTGCCAGTATCATCGAAGCGATGGCGAACACCGCCATCAATATTGTCGATATGCGCGGCGCAGTTTCCGCCAACGACAGGTACTCGTCCATGGTGCGGATCTGAAAAACAGGTTGCCCAGCATCTACAGACAGTACGGCATTCTTTACGCTGCTCACTACCGCTTGCGTACCCATTGTCGTGCGCACGACAAGCGTCATCGCTTTATTGGGCATCTGCTCAAACGGCGCATAGATGGTCGGCTCGACTTGCTTTTCCAAACCGTAATGATGCACCGGGCCTACGACGCCGACGACCTGACGATATTCACCCCATAGACGCATGCGGCGTCCGATGGGATTCTCATGCGGCCAATATTGCCGGGCCAGCGTTTCGTCGATCAAAATCACTGGGGGCGCATCACGTACATCGCGCTCGGAAATCGAGCGGCCCGCAAGTAGAGCGATGCCCATGCTTTTGAAGTATCCCGGGCTCACACGGCGAAAATCGGCAACCAAGCTTTGCCCTGCTGCGATGGGGCGATTTTCAATTGTGAAGTATTCACGATCATTCTGCTGCTCGAGCGGAACGACGTCTGCCAACGCAGCCGACTGAATGCCGGGCTTCTCTTGCACGCGTTCAAGGACGCGACGGTAAAACGCCGTCTGTTCCCGGTCGTTCTTATACAGGTTGTCTGTCGGCAGCCGCATGCGAAACGTCAGCACATGGTTGGGGTTAATGCCCGGATTCACGTGTTGCAGGTTGACGAATCCCTTCATCGCGAGTCCAGCGCCGATCAACAGCATGCTGGCGAGCGCCACCTCACCGGCGATCAGCCAACGCCATACGGACATGCGCCCCAGCGATTCGGAACTCGTCCGTCCGCCCGCCTTCAAAGCGTCGTTTACGTTTGCGCGGGCAGTGTACAAGGCGGGGATCAATCCGAAAGCGAGCCCGGCAAAGACGGACACAAGCAGTGCGAAACCGAGCGCGCGCGCATCTACGCTGATGGCGGGGCGAAGAACCTCCGCGCCCGCGTCCGGCAAGGGTAGCGTCGCCGGCATCACCGCGCTCAAAATCGCAACCCCCCAGATTGCTACCAAAACACCCAAAGCCCCGCCAGCGAGACTCAGGAGCAGGCTTTCGTTAAAGATCTGCAGCACCAAGCGGCCGCGCCCCGCACCCAAAGCGGCGCGGATGCCCATCTCTTTTCTCCGGCTGGTGACACGCGCGAGCAAAAGGCTGGCGATGTTTACACAGGCGAGCAACAGTAGCAAGCCCACCGCACCGAGCAGCAGCAAGAAAGTTGGCCGAATGTACTCAAAGAGTGCCTGCTTCATGCCAACGACGGTCACGTCCCATCCGGCGAGGCGAGGCGTCTGCTGATCGATTCGTCGAGCGATGCCGCTCAACTCAGACTGCGCCTGCGCGATGGTGACGCCCGGTCGCAATCGTCCGATGACGCCAAAATCGTGCGAGACGCGCGGCTTTGCCCTCAGTTGCGCGATCGGCCAAGGCACATACAGATCGCTGGGCATCGGCTGCCAAAAATCCGCGGACAGCACGCCGATGACTGTGTACGGTTCGCTATTCAAATCGAACGTTTTCCCTAATATGTGCGGATCTGAACCAAAACGCTGCCTCCAAAACGCGTTGCTGAGAACGGCGACCGGATATCTCGCTTTTCCTGCGCCTTCCGCGGCGGTGAAATCCCGTCCGATGATGGTGTGCGCGCCTAACATGGACAGAAAATTCGTCGTGACGCGTAGCCCAATCACCTGCTGCGGTTCGCCTGCACCGGTCAACGTGCCGGAGCCGACCTCGAGCAGAGCCATATCTTCAAAAGATCGACTTTGTTCCTTCCAATCGAGGAAATTTGGCCCGGACGGCCCCTCTCGCTTGACGCCGTCTTTCAGGTCTGTTTCCCAAATGATGGCTAAGCGATTCGCGCCGGGGTAGGGCAGCGGGTTCAGCACCGTGGAGTTGACGACGCTGAAGATGGCGGTGTTTGCTCCCACACCCATCGCTAGCACAAGTACGGCGACAAGGCTGAAACCGGGCGTTTTCCATAAAACGCGGAACGAATGCCGAAGATCGCTGATCACCATCGAGGGTATATGGGCAATTCGGCCTCCATTCAGATCACCTCTCAAAGCGTTGATGACACTCAGTTGCTCGCTTGCTTCGAGAAAGCGGACTGTCCGGTTTCGGACAGCAACGCGCGGCTAGACACAGGCTCACGCGTGATCAAAAACTTGAAAGGCGCCAGGAAGTTAAGTTCACAATCCTGATAAACGCATATCGGCAATCTGGTTCCGAATGAGCGAATTTGCCCGTCAATCAACTCCGGAGAAGTGGATTCTGCCGATTAAGTCGCGGGTAGTCCGGAAGGGTAGATCTATCACTCGTCGGTTTTCAAGTTGACGGGAAACGGGCTTCCCGTCGCTTTGATGGGCTGCGACGGCCGGAAAAGTCACCGGGGGGACCATAGGCGACTTCACGGACATGTGGAATCACACAATCATTCAGATCTAGTGAACAGCGCACTGATTCACTCCCTCTCGAACACGAGCACATTCGGCTCGCTCCGCCCCGGCACATGTACGGTCATCGTTAAGGTCTTCCCGTCCCCGGAGACACTGATCTCTTGCGCATCCACTACCTTTCCGCCAATCTTGTCCTTCAGCTCTACCGTCCTTTCATTTACGCGCTGCGCCGACGATACAATTTTCATCCCGGACGCCACATTCGGATAATCCTTGCCATCGAACTTTACATTCTTCGTGCCTTCACCCGAAGTTATGAACGAAAGACCATCACCTTCAAACGGCCTCACCTGTACCACGTACACCGTGTCCACCTGTTCGCTCGTGCTCACCCAATCGCCCGCAAAGCCCGATCCTCCTCCTCTGCGCTCGTAGACGTAAACGAGATGAATCGTTTTCCCGTTCTCGGCGATAGAGGTGAAATCGTCATGCAGCGTGTTGCCGTCCTTCGACAGCTTCCAGATGCCCTTGATCTCGACGCGGCCGTCCTTCTTGCGCACGCCTGTCCATTCATCCGGACTTACCTCCGTCACGGCAAACGTCGTTCCGAAATTTGCTGGCTGATCGGTTCCATCCACAACAATCATCTCAGGATTCCCGCCCCCAAAATCGAACGAGTATTTGTTCCCGCCCAGGCTCGTTACCTTCATCTCGTCGGTCAGTTTGCTCTTGTGCGGATTGAGCTTCCAGTTACCCACCATGGGATCGTCCGCCGCCCACACCCCAGCCGTGGCAAGGCAGGCAAGCGGAAGCAACAGAAATGCACGTTTGAACATGTACTCCCCTTCGCCATAGCGCGAGCACGCTGGCGGCCAAGGGGACTGCGCGTCGCGCAGCAGCCGACCGTCGCCAATTCGCTTGTGGAACAGCTGATCCGCCAAGCGGTTTCGCCGGTCGCTCGCGATGGGGCGATCGCCGTCGGCTGCCTGCTTCACTAACCTCCGGTGTTCGCAATTGAACAGCGCAGTTCAAAAACGAATGCGATTTTCACGTTCTGTGGCTTTGTCAACCACGATGACGGCTTCGGCCATTGGCTCAGCTCCCGGAAGCCCGCAGTGTTTGGCAGTCAACAATGTCAGCAATGGCGACTAGAACGAAGCCGCTGGGCGGCGGGCGCTACGCGCTGGCGGTGAACTGTGATGGTGATTCGATAGAGTAGCGGGTCACAAGGAGGGTTCCCTGTGACCCATTTACGCAAAGTGATGCTCGAAGAACTCGAGCGTCGTAATTACTCTGATCGTACAGCGCGCGGTTATATCAGCGCGGTTGCAGACTTCGCTAAGCACTTTGGAAAGTCGCCAGATCAGCTCGGACCAGATGAGCTTCGAAGCTATCAAGCGTACCTGCTGAAAAAGCGTAAGCTGGCC
>DATAYL010000204.1:0-15120 GCA_036272575.1 Bryobacteraceae bacterium
GCGGCTGCCGGCCTATCAAAGGCTTGACATCCGAGTCAGCAAATCGTGGACCCGAAGCAAGTGGAAAAAGACACTTTATGCGGAGGTCATCAACTTAGAGAACAGGGACAACTACAGGTTCGACAGCCTTGACGGATACAATCCGGAATCCAAGATGGCGTTTCTCACCTTGGACAAGATGTTTCCCATCCTGCCTTCCGTCGGTGCTGTGTTCGAGTTCTGATTCAGAGAAGCCCTTCCGAACTCGAACGCTTCTAGCGGGCGGCGAGTTGACGTTGCGATTCGAAGCTCGAGCGCGGGTCGCGGGCGGAGGCTTTGCCGGCATGGAAAATGCCGAAGCGCAGGCAGAGGCTGGCGGCAGACCCGATGAGGCCGGAAGCGATGCGCTTGCCGTGTCTTTTGCCGGGTGTTACGGCGAGGATAATTCCAGCTACGGTCAACAGCTTGGCGGTTTGCCACAAGAAGCCGCTGAAGCCGGATTTTAGGGGGCGGCCCACTCGACTGACTCGGCTGGCTTCGGTTTCGAGACTCTGCGCGGCGAGCAATTCGATGATCTTTCCCATCAAGCCGAAGATCTCGACTGCCTTTGTCTCCGCGTTGTTGAGACGGAAGAAGTCGAAGAATGCCGCGGCAGCAGCAGTACCGGATGCGAGAAACATCACAGGCATGGTGCGGTAGGATTGGTGCCATACGGGAACGGCAGTTTGCGAAAGTAGAACGCCGGTGTAGCCGGACAATCCGAGTCCCAGGACACCACCGAGCAATCCCAACGGATAGGCGAGCGGGCGAAAGAGGCGCGGACCGAGAGGCAGAACAGCGGCGCCCCCGACGCAAGTAGAAAAACCGGACAGGATCCAGGAGCCCATGCTCATGGGAGAGCTGACGCGGAATACACGAAGCATATTGAGAAAGCGCTCAGGTCGGCCCAGATCGTGAATGAGCAAGGCGGCGCTGCCGGCGCCGCCTACGGTAGCAACCCAACGGGCACGCAGGATGAGCGAACGCATAGCGACGGGAGCAAACAGTTGGGCCGCTGCTCCGAGGGCAGCACTGAGACCGGCGACACCACCCACATAGAAGTAAGCGGGGATGGACCAGATCCAAACCGGCTGTTTCAACATCGGGTGATCGTAATATGTTGGGCTCGTAGTGGACTGGTGGCTCGGGATGTACGGGTAGGCTTGCGAGTGCAGTGCCACATCGTGCTTGGAAGCGAGCGGCGTTTGCGCGGCTGCTTCACCGGACAAGGTACCGAGAGTTTGATCGATGTTGCGGCTATCGTCTTTACTCATGCTGGTTATCAGTCGAGGATCCGGCCAAAAGTACGGAAGCAGCAGCTACCAGGCTGACGCCAACTGCGGCCCAAGCGGTACAAATCCAACTTTTCTTTCCTTTGTGAGTAGGCACTTCGGGATGCGGAGGCAGGTTGTAAACCTCCGGCTTGTCAAGGAGCAGGAAGAAGGCATTTAAACCGCTCGTGCCGGGCTGGCTTGCGGCATCTTCACCGTAAAGATACGCTTCCGCGACGCCGCCTTCATGCAGCACTTGGACGCGTTGACGAGCGACTGAACGAAGTTCCTCGATATCACCGAATTTTATGGATTCGGTGGGGCAGGCTTTCGCACAGGCAGGCGTCATTCCGTCCTTCTGACGGTCATAACAGAGTGTGCACTTCCAGGCTCGGCCATCGTCGGGATTGCGATCGATCACGCCGAACGGGCAACCAGAGACGCAATAGCCGCAGCCATTGCAAATATCGGGCTGAACGTAGACTGAGTCAAATTCGGTGCGGATGATGGCGCCGGTCGGGCAATTTTCGAGACAGCCGGCGCGCGCACAATGTTTGCAGACATCGGACGACATCAGCCACGAGAAATCGGTAGCGGCTCCACTGACCGGCACAGGCCGCTCAATGAAGCTGACGTGCCGCCAGGTGGACGCACCGAGCGCAATCGTGTTGTCGTAAGACATACCGGTGAAATGGTAGCCGTCATCAGGCAACTGGTTCCACTGCTTGCAAGCCACTTCACACGCCTTACAGCCGATGCAAAGCGTAGTATCGGTGAAAAAGCCGGTGGCCATCAGGTTTGATCTCCTTGCCTGGACTCAGGTCCGCGAATGTGGTGAGGACCCTCCGGTAGAGATCCCGCCTGAGGCAGATCACGCAGTGATTCGCCGGGCGCAAAATCGAGCGAAGCAGGCGTGGGCCGCTGACGATTGCGACGGCCGGCGCGGATGGTGCCAGTAATGGCTTTCGACTCCATAATGCTAACGTTGACGTCGGCGCCAAAAGCGAGGAGTTCATTGGTGGAATCGCCAGTGATGAGGCCAGAGCCTCCCCAGTGATAGGGCAAGCCGATCTGGTGGACGAAGCGGCGGCCCATTTTCAGAGGGCGCAAGCGTTCGGTAACTAAGACGCGCGCTTCGATTTCGCCGCGGGCACTGGAAATGGTGGCCCACTCGCCATTACGGATGCCGTGATCGCTGGCGAGCTCGGGCGAGATTTCACAAAACATTTCGGGTTGCAACTCGGAGAGCCAGGAAAGCCAACGGGACATGGCGCCGGACGTGTGGTGCTCGCTCAGACGGTAAGTGGTGAGCACATATGGGAAGCGTTCGTCATCATAGGGACGTGCCATTTGATTTTCCCGGCGCGGGTACTCGAGACGGGACGGGTTGCATTGTTGTCCGTAGAGCGCATTCTTGACGGGTGATTCCCAGGGCTCATAGTGAGTGGGAAATGGACCATCGAGCAAGCCGGTGGGCGAGAACAGCCAGCCTTTACCATCCGGCTGCATGATGAAGGGATCGTCGCCCGAGATGGTGTCGAGGCCTTTAGCATCGTCAGCAGCGCGATATTCAGGCGGTCGATCGACAATGCAGTCGGGCACATCGTTACCGGTCCACTTTTTCTGAATGGGATCCCACCACACGAGTTTTTTACGATCGGACCACGGCTTGCCTTCCGGATCCGCCGAGGCGCGGTTGTAAAGAATGCGGCGGTTCAGGGGCCAAGCAAAACCCCAGTTGTGGCCGAGGTGCCCGGGGTCAGTAGCGGGCTCGCGATCGGCAGCATGATTCTTTCCTTCGGCGTAGATGCCGGAATAAATCCAGCAGCCGCAGGCCGTTGAGCCATCATCTTTCAGGGCGGTATAGCCGCTGACGGGCTTCCTATCCGAGACAGTAAAGCCGTTGATCTCCGCCAACACATCTTCAGCCCTAGGCTCTTCAATGCGGCCGTGAGTGCCGTAATCCCACGTCAGGTCCTGGATCGGACGGTCCTTGGGATCGGTCGAATCGGCGTAGAGCTCCTTCAAGCGCTTGCCGAGATGATAGACGAAGTGCAACTCACTGCGCGCATCGCCAGGCGGCTCGACAGCCGCGTGATGCCATTGCGCGAGGCGTTGGGTTTGGGTGAAGCTGCCATCTTTTTCAACATGGGTAGCGGCGGGGAAGAAGAAGACTTCGGTGCCGATGTCTTCAGTCTTTATTTCGCCGCGTTCGTGTTCCGGAGACTTGCGCCAGAACTCGGCGGTCTCGATCAGGTAGAAATCGCGAACTACCAGCCATTCGAGATTGCGCAGACCCTTACGTTGCAGAGCGGCATTCGGCGAACCGACGGCGGCATTTTCACCCATCACGAAATAACCAGTGAGATTTCCGTCTGCCATGTCGGCGACAGTGGTCATGTGAGAGTGATCGCCGGTCATGCGTGGAATATGACTGAAGCAATAATCGTTCTCTTTTGTGGCGGCATCACCGTACCAAGCTTTCAGGAGAGAGACGATGTAATTGGGAAATTGAGTCCACCAGCCGGAGTGCGGCATGTAGTCTTCGATGTACGTCTGCAAGGAATGGTCAGCCCCGGCCTTTGGTTGCGGAAGATAGCCGGGAAGAAGATTGTAGAGCGTTGGGATATCTGTGGAACCTTGAATGGTGGCATGGCCACGAAGGGCCAGGATGCCACTGCCGGGACGGCCGACGTTTCCTAATAAGAGTTGTAATACCGAGCAGGCGCGGATCATTTGAGCGCCGATTGAATGATGAGTCCAGCCGACCGCGTAGCAGAATGCAGTGGTACGGTCGCGATTCGAATTGTCGCAGATGGTCTGCGCGATCTTTTCAAAAAGAGCGATAGGCGTACCGCAGACTTCTTCCACCATCTCCGGCGTATAACGCTGGTAGTGGCGCTTCAGGATCTGGAAGACGCACTTGGGATCTTGCAGGGTATCGTCGCGCTCGTGCTGCTTGGGGTTGCCTTTGCGGAAGTGCTTCGCTTTCTCGGCGTGCGATTCGGCGACCTGCTGGGTGCCTTTTTGCCCATCTCCGTCAAGATGTCGATAGCTCCAACTTTCTGTCTCGTACTGGCCTTTGCCTGGCTCCCATCCGCTGAAGAAGCCATCGAGATCTTCCGTATCCTGATAATCCTCGGAGATCAGGACAGCGGCGTTGGTGTAGGCCAACATATATTCTTTGAAATAGCGTTTGTTTTCGACAACGTAGCGGATCAATCCGCCCAGAAAGGCAATGTCAGAACCGGCGCGAATGGGCGCGTGAATGTCGGCAACGGCGCTGGTACGAGTGAAGCGTGGATCGATATGGATGATTTTGGCCCCGCGTTGTTTGGCAAGCATGGGCCAGCGGAAACCAACCGGATGGTTCTCCGCCATATTAGACCCCTGAATGACAATGCAATCGGCATTCGCCAGATCCTGCAGCGAAGTGGTTGCGCCTCCTCTACCAAACGAAGCCCCCAGACCGGGGACTGTGTCGGAGTGTCAAATACGGGCCTGGTTTTCGATTTGCAGAATGCCGGCTGAGTTGAACAGTTTCTTGATGAGGTAATTTTCCTCGTTGTCGAGCGTGGCACCGCCGAGATGAGCCATGCTTAGAGTGCGGTTTACGACATGGCCATCTTCGGTCTTCTCCTGCCAGTTTTCGTCGCGGGCCTTTTTTATGCGCTGCGCGATCATTTCCATCGCGGTTGACAGGGCGAGGGGCTCCCATTCGGTCCCGTGCGGCCGACGATACAGCACGCGCTGCTCGCGATTCGAACTAGTAACTAATTGGAAGGTAGCAGAGCCCTTGGGACAAAGGCAGCCGCCCGAGATAGGACTATTGGGATCGCCTTCGATATCGACGATCTTTTCATTTTTCACGTAGATGGATTGTCCACATCCGACGGCACAGTAGGGACAAATAGAGGCGACTACACGATCCGCATTTTTTGTGCGGGGCTGCAGGGTAGCGCTGCGATCAGAGGACGCGGTTTCACCCCAAGCGAGAAGGTCGTTATGTTGAATTTGTTTGAATACGGGCCAGCCGGCCAAGAATGATTTGCGAGCCATGTTGGAATTCCTTTCTATGGATGCCCGATGGTATCGAAAGAGGGACAAAGTGCAGGGCTGGAAAATATACGTGGGCAGAATCAAGTACTCTACACATGAATGAGCATCTCTCGACGTTCTTTTCTGCAGGCCTCAGCAGCCATGCCGCTAGCGTCGGCTACTAGTGGCGCGAATCCGCCGCAGGTAAAGCCGATGGCAGTCGGTCTACTGATCAGTCCAGGCAACGATCCGGCGGGAGCTATAAGCAAGGTGAAGCACCTCGGTCTGACAAATTGTTTTCTTTCGCTCGACAGCTATATTGGCGACTTTAGCAAAGCGCGGGCGGGGCAACTCAACGATGCGCTACGGCAGGCAAACGTCGTGGCAACGACAGTGGAGGTGGTGGGTCCGGGGAAACTGATATGGGATTTCACTGACGGGCCTTACACGATTGGACTGGTCCCAGAAGCGACGCGGCAACAGCGCATGGACGCGCTCAAAAGCGCTTCGGATTTCGCCAAAGTGCTTGATATTGCGCAAGTGCAAACGCATTGTGGATTCATTCCAGAGAATCCGCGGGATCCGGCCTACGCGGGCACGGTACGGGCAATTCGCGAAGTGGCGCAGCATTGTGCTGGAAACGGGCAATCGTTTTTGATGGAAACAGGCCAGGAGACGCCGACTACGGTGCTGCGTACTATCGAGGAAGTGAACGTTCCCGCGCTAGGCGTTGGGCTAGACACGGCGAACCTGATTCTATATGGCAAAGCGAATCCGGTGGACGCGTTGGAGAGCGTTGGCCCGTATGTGAAGAGCGTACACGCGAAAGACGGCATGTGGCCCACCGATCCGATGCAGCTTGGCAAGGAGGTGCGGATTGGGCAGGGGCGGGTTGACTTTCACAAAGTACTGGCGAAGCTGCATGCCCTGAGATATCAGGGCGCAGTTACGATTGAGCGGGAAATTTCCGGGCCGCAACAGATGGAAGATGTGCGCCAGGAAAAAATTTACCTCGAGAAAATCCTTGCTGAGGTTGGAGTTTGAGACAATCGGTAGCCAAGTAAGATGACAAAGACCTTTTACGGATGTGCTGCGTTAGCGGCGGTGTGCCTCCTTAGCGCTATTGGATTGGCACAGGAGAAGCAAAAGCTTCCGGGCGACGATTGGATTTCGCTCTTCAACAGTAACGATTTGTCGGGCTGGAACAAAGTCGGAAAAGAGAGCTGGACCGTGGAAAACAGCGTTATTCACGGCAAAGGGCTCACGAGCGACTACGGCTATCTGGAGACGGACAAGCCGTATAAAGACTTTCAACTCGCTCTGCGGTTCAAGTGCGTGGCGGACGGGAATAGCGGGGTCTTTTTTCACTCGGCGTTTAAGCCTGGCACGGCGGATGTGACGCAAGGCATGCAGTTCGAAATCGACTGCACAATGATGCATCATACGGGCGGTGTCTACGCAGAGGCGGGCGGCCATTGGGTGGTGTGGCCGGCGCCGGAAAATGAGAGCGTGGTACGCATGGGCGATTGGAACGATTACCTGGTGGAAGTGGTGGGCAATCGTTACAAGTCGCGTTTGAACGGCGTGCAAATGGTGGACTTTACGGACCCGAAACCGGGCGCACCGGATGGGACGATCGCCTTGCAGTTGCATGCGGGCGGCCGCGGGAATATGGAGTTCAAAGATATTTGGATTCGCGATCTCTCGCACCGTTAGCGGCCATTGGTTTCGATATCGGTTTGGCGGTGCCGTCAAGGATCATGATGAGGCGGCGATGCACTTCCTTTAAGTAAGCCTCGTCTCCGGAAGGCAGTTCGACCGTGGCGGTTCCGTGGAAATTAATGGCCTTGAGCGCGCTATAAACGGCCGCCCAATCGATATCGCCTTCGAGGAGCGGCCGCCACTCCGCAGCTGAGTGGCGGAAAGAAAAGTCTTTGATGTGCAGTTTGACGATGCGATGGCCTAGAGTGCGAATCCAGTCTTCGGGATACCCGTATAGTTTGACGTTGCCGACGTCGAAATAGGCGCGCACCCATTCTGTTTTGAAGCTGTCGATGTAGGCGGCAAATTCGATGGGGCTGAGCAGGAACTTGTTCCAGACTTCTTCGAGGGCAATGCTGACGTGCAGTTCTTCGGCAAGCGGGATCAGCTTGCGAATACTGGCTTGCGAGCGAGTATAAGCGTCGCGATAAGAAGTTTGCGGATCGACCACGGCAGGCACGATCAGAACGGTATCGGCGCCCCAGAGTTTGGCATTGTGTAACGAGGTACGCGCGCCAGCCAGGCTCCTTTCCACCACTGCCGGGTCGGGCGAGGACAAGGGAAATTTCCAGTGATCCATGTTCATCACCGAGTGGATTTTGATGCCGGCTTTTTCGGCGGCTTTCTTCATCGCTTCAGCTTGCGACTGGTCGGGAGTGGTGGGGCACTCGATGCGCTCGAACCCTGCGTCGTGCGCGATTTGAAAGCGTTCGGGGATGCCTACGTTTTCAGGCAGCATGCTGTATTCGACAGCGTCATGAATAGGCAGTCGGGTTTGCGCGAAAGCCGGAAGCGCGGCGGCAGCCAAGAGAGAGGATTCAATAAAGGTTCGGCGTGTCATAAGGCGGCGATAGGACGCATGCATTGCGGCGTAGTGAGTTATGTTCTAGTATCGTTTGAGATTACTCCTTTCGCAAAACTAAATCGAGATGAATTCCAGCCAAGGTACCCCACAAGAGAACGATCGGCCACAGACAACGGCGGATCGCCGCGATTTTATCAAGGCTACAGCGGGCGCGCTGGGCGGCGCCCTCACGATGGGCTTTCCAGCTATCATATCGGCCCAAACTGTGACGAAGGCGATTAAGGTTGGGTTAGTCGGTTGCGGAGGGCGTGGAACGGGCGCGGCGAGCCAAGCGTTACACGCCGACGATTATGCCGAGTTAACGGCTGTGGCGGAAGTTTATCAGCCGCAGATCGATCAATCGCTGGCAACGCTGGGCCGCATCCCTAAAATTGCGAGCCGGGTAAAGGTAGATCAGCCGCATCAGTATGTCGGGCTCGATGCTTATCAAAAGGTCATCAGTTCGGATGTGGATGTGGTGTTGCTCGCAACACCGCCAGGCTTCCGGCCGATACATCTAACGGCATGCGTCGATGCAAACAAGCATATCTTTTGCGAGAAGCCGGCCGCCACTCATCCGGCGGGCATTCGCATGGCGATGGCGGCGGTTGAGAAATCGAAGACGAAGAACATTTCGCTGGTCGCGGGCTTTTGCTGGCGCTACAACGACATGGTGATCGACACATTCAAGCAGGTATCGGATGGCGCGATTGGCAAGTTGGTAGCGTATCACGCGACTTACTATACGAATCCGGTAAAGCCGATGCCGCCGGAAAGCACGCGGCCGCCCGGCATGAGCGACGCTGCGTGGCAGGTAAAGAACTGGTACAACTTTGTGTGGCTCTGCGGGGACAGCGTAGTCGAGCAAGCCGTACACAGCGTGGACAAAATCGCCTGGATTATGAAGGATGAGCCGCCGGTGAGCTGCGTAGCGGTGGGCGGGCGGGTGATCCCGGCCGAAGGCGGCAACATCTACGATCACTTTGACGTGAATTATCTCTATCCTAATGGCACTCGCGCATTTCTGGCAAACCGGCAGATCGAAGGATGTTACAACGAGAACGCCGATTACCTGCTGGGGTCCGAGGGAACTTGTACTCTGGGCCGTTCGCCTATGCCGCGCATCGAAGGAAAGACAAACTGGACGTGGACTGGGCAGAAATACGATATGTACCAGCGCGAACACGACGTGCTGTTCGCTTCGATACGCAAGCAGCAACCGGTAAACGATGGAAAGCGGCTAGTGACAAGTACCTTGCTGGCAATCATGGGGCGCATGGCTGCGTATACCGGGCAAGAGGTGACTTGGGATCAGGCGATGAACTCACAAGAGAATTTGTATCCGGAAAACCTGACCTGGGACAGCAAGTTGACCGTAGCGCCGCGCGCGGAGCCTGGAATTACGAAGCTGGTTTGAAAACATGCTGGGAAGAACCGGAAAACGCTTGCTTACGCGCGCGGTTCTGTGTTGCATCGCACCGGCTCTGGCGGCGCAGACGATTGATTTTCAGCGGGATGTCGAGCCGATTCTTGAGAAGAATTGTGCACAATGTCATGGCACCGGGGCCCACGTGGATTTTTCGACACGGGCAAAAGCGATAGCTGGTGGCTGGTTGAATGTCGGGCAGCCGGGAAAGAGCTCGTTCTTTACGGCCCTTCAGAACGGCTCGATGCCTCCGGGCGGCAAACTGACACCGAGCGATTTAGAGGTCATTAAGCAGTGGATCACGCAGGGCGCGGTGTGGCCCGCGGAAATCACGCTGAAAGGCAGCGCGGCACCGGCGAAATCCGCGTCGGGTAATGGCGAGATGGCGGATGTGGCAGCGATTCGCAGCCGGATTATTGCGAATAAAGGCAATCCGGCGGGTACGAAGGCCTACAAAGTGACCGTGCCGAATACCACTGTGGCGTATGACATGGTGGCGGTGCCAGCGGGCGAATATACGATGGGCTCTGATGCGGCAAAAGACGAGCAGCCGAAGCACAAAGTGAGCGTTCCAGGGTTTTGGATGCAGGCGCACGAGGTGACCTGGGACGAATATCGTCTTTTCATGTTTGCGAACCAGGCCGGTGAAGTCGCGCACAAGGACAGCCTGGTGGATGCGGTGAGTAGACCGACCCGGCCGTATGTCGAGATGAGTTTCGGCATGGGTATCAATGGATATCCCGCGATCAGCATGACCCAGCACGCGGCGAACAAGTATGCGGAGTGGCTGAGCGCGAAGACGGGCGAGTTTTACCGGCTGCCGACGGAGGCCGAGTGGGAGTACGCCTGCCGGGCAGGGACGGAAACGCCGTATTCGTTCGGTTCAGATGCAGCGAAGTTGGGGGATTACGCCTGGTACTCGGCCAACAGCGGTGGCAAATACCAGAAAGTTGCCACGAAAAAGGCAAACGCTTGGGGTCTGTTCGACATGATGGGCAATGTGATGGAGTGGACCCTAGATGCCTATGGTCCTTACAAAGCCGGCGAGCAGAAAGACCCGTGGGTGAAACCTACGGCGCCTTATCCGATTACCGCACGGGGCGGTTCCTGGAACGATCCAGCGCCGGCACTCACCTGCGCAGCTAGGGTAGCATCGGATCCCTCTTGGAAGCAGCAGGATCCGCAATTACCGAAGAGTATCTGGTACGAGACGGATGCCCAGTGGCTGGGTTTCCGGCTAATTCGTCCGCAGCAGGTTCCGAGCGCCGAGGATATGTACCATTACTGGAATAACGGCGTGGAGCATGACGAGCAGTAAGCTCGGCCTCTGTTTATCTTTATTGCTGTTGATTGCCGAACAAGCGGCCGCGCAGCATTTACAGGCCTTTGAAGCGGTCGAGCCGCATATGGGCACTTTATTTCGCATCAAGGTTTATGCGGCGAGCCAGGGGCAGGCTACACAAGCATTTCAGGCGGCCTTCGCACGAGTGGCGGAACTCGACAATATACTCTCCGACTACAAACCAGATAGCGAGTTGGACCAACTTTCTCAGCGAGCGGTGCAGCAACCGGTGCAGGTGAGTGAAGACCTTTTTCGTGTATTACATGCTTCGCAGAAATTGGCGGAGGAGAGCGATGGGGCTTTCGATGTGACGATCGGACCGCTAAGTCATCTTTGGCGGAGCGCGCGGAAGAATGGAGAGGTTCCGAGTCCGGCAAGCGTGGGGGAGGCACGGGGGAAATGCGGGTATCGAAAATTACATTTGGATTCGGTTGGGCGTTCGGTTGAACTTGATCAGGCCGGGATGCAACTTGACGTGGGGGCAATTGCCAAAGGGGACGCAGCCGATCAGGCCCTCGCCGTATTATCCCGGCAAGGCATTAAGAGCGCCCTGGTAGCGGCGAGTGGCGATCTGGCGTTCAGCGATGCACCTCCCGGGGCGAAAGGCTGGACCATCGGCCTCGATTCGTTGGACAACGCCGAGTCGCCGTTCACTCGGGTTCTCGTGCTGGCAAACGGAGCGGTATCGACATCAGGCTCTAGTGAGCAGCACCTGGATTCGGCAGCCGTTCGATATTCACACATCATCGATCCGGCCACCGGGGTTGGGCTTACGCGAGAGATTACGGTCAGTGTGGTGGCCCGGCGCGGGATTGATGCGGATGGGTTTTCGACTGCAGTGAGTGTGCTCGGAGTGAAGCGGGGCTTAGCGTTTATCGAAGAGCATCCCGGCGCTTCGGCCATGATCTTGACAGAACAGAATGGGAAACGGACGATCGAAGAGTCGGCCGGCTTTCGGCAGCTTCCGACATTACCGTGAAATTGAGAATCGCCTGGACACTTCTGGTTTTGGCATTGCCGGTAGCGGATGGGCATTTTTCGCCTGCGCCGCCGATCCAGTTTGAAGATGTCGGCAGCCGAAGCGGAATCGATTTTGTGCTACATAATTCGCCGACGGCCGAAAAGCACATGATCGAAACGATGGCGGGCGGTCTCGCGGTTTTTGATTATGACGGCGATGGGCGGCCAGATGTTTTCTTCACGAACGGCGCAGAGTTGCCTTCGCTCGAGAAAAGCGGGCCGAAGTTTTGGAACCGGCTATACCGTAATGAAGGCAATCTACATTTTCGGGATGTAACGGCTGAGGCGGGCGTGGCAGGGGCAGGGTATTCGATGGGAGCAGCCGCGGCCGACTACGACAATGACGGGAAGCCGGATCTGTTTGTAGCAGGTGTAAATCGCAACATCTTGTATCACAACTTAGGCGACGGCAAATTTGAAGATGTCACGGCGAAGGCCGGCATCAAGAGCGGAGAATGGGCGGTGGCGGCGGGCTGGTTTGATTACGACCGGGACGGCAAGCTCGATCTGTGGATTGTGCATTATGCGAAATGGTCGGTAAACGACGACCGGTACTGTGGAGACAAGGGCCGCGGCCTGCGTATCTACTGCCATCCGAAGTATTTTCAAGGCTTGTCCAGCACGCTTTACCGGAATCGCGGGGATGGCACATTCGAAGATGTTTCGGCCAAAGCGGGTATTGCGGGCTTCGCAGGCCGAGGCATGAGCGTGGCGTTTGCCGATTACGACGGCGACGGATTTCCCGATGTTTTCGTGACAAACGACAATATGCCCAACTTCTTATTTCACAATCGTGGAAACGGTACGTTCGAGGAGGTTGGGTTGCTGGCCGGCGTAGCATTGCGGGAGGACGGCAAAGCGATCGCCAGCATGGGCACGGACTTTCGCGATTACAACAACGATGGCTTGCCGGATATAGCGGTGACGGCGCTGGCCGCCGAAACTTACCCGCTGTTCAAGAACACGGGAAACGGCGGCTTCAGCGACGTAACTTATGCGAGCAAGATGGGCAGCCTCAGCCTGCATCACAGCGGATGGGGCACGGGGCTGGTGGATTTTAACAATGATGGCTGGAAAGATTTGTTCACCTCCAACTCGCACGTGAACGATCGCGTGGAGCTGTTTGAAGATGCGGTATATAAGGAGCCGGATAGCGTTTTCGTCAATGCGGGGGATGGCACGTTTCAGGATATGTCGAAGGCCGCGGGTTTAACGGAAACCAAAGCGCATCGCGGAAGTGCGTACGCCGATTTCGATGGTGACGGAAAGATAGATGTGGTTGTTTCTTCACTGGAGGGCGCAGCGGAGTTGTGGCATAACATCAGTCCGCAGACAAATCATTGGATCGACATTCACCTGACGGGGACAAAGTCCAATCGCGACGGAATTGGAGCGCATGTTCGGATTGGCAAGCAGTGGAACGATATGACCAGCGCCATGAGTTACGCTTCGGCTTCGCTTGTACCGGTGCATTTCGGGCTGGGCCAAACGGCTGAGGTTCAGAGTTTGCAGATTATCTGGCCGGATGGGAAGCGGCAGGAATGCAAGGATTTCAAAGTGGATCGGGTGGTACAGGTGAGAGAACCCTAAGGCGCCGCGATTTCGGCTTCCTTCGCCAGTTCGTCGTTGATTTGCTGATTTTTCTGCTTGATCTGCTGGTATTCGGTCATGGTCTTGCGTGCTCCGGCGGAGTCGCCGGCCGCCTGATAGGCACGGGCCAGGCTGTAATGCAGGCTGCCATCGTCGTCTAGGGTAACAGCTTTTTCGAGATGGGGGATGGCTTCGGTGTTTTGATTCAGCAGCGCGTAAACCATACCGAGCGCGGCTTGAGCAGGCAGCAGTTGGGGGTCGAGTTTGACGGCTGTGGTCAGGTAGGGGACCGCTTTTTCGGCCTGCTGGGTGCGCCACAGGCTCTCACCCAACATGAAATTCAAGTCGGGCGCATTCGGTTCCTGGGCAAGCATGTTTTTTAACATAGGCATCACTTCGTCGTACTTGTGAGCGAGGAAGAGCGAGGTAGCGAGTTCCACCTGGAGACGGGGATTACCGGGCGCGAGGCCCAAAGCGGCGTGCCATTCAGCGGCAGCTTCGGCATCTTGTCCGTGGCCATGGAGGATTTGCGCCTTCAGTGCGTGAATCTCCACTGACTCGCCTAAATGGCCCAAATGATCGAAGGAATCGAGCGCCAACTGGTTGTACGCTTTGGTCAACCAGAACAAATTTTCGGGGCCGGTCCCTACACTCGAGAGTTTAGCCGCACCCGTGTAGTCTTTAGCGAAAAAACGGCACTCGGCAGCATTGCTGGCGCAGTTGGGAGCAGGCAGCTTTTGTTCCGCGGTACGCTCGCTGGCCGCCCAATCCGGATGGCTTGTGCTCGTATAAACATTCGCGAGCCCGGCATGCACTCCAGGCAGGCCGGGCAGTTTGCTTTCGGCCTGCTTATAGAAGAAGTACGCGCTCCGGTATTGTTTTCGTTGAAAGCGGGAATCGGCCAAAAGAGCGGCCAAATAGGGCGATTGCGGAGCGACTTTGGCAAGCTGGGAAAAGCTATTCGCGGCTAGCGATTCATAGGCTTTGCCCAGACCGTACCAGGCCTTCGGATCAGATGGACTTACAGTTGTCAGGTAGTGAAATTGACTGGCGGCTTTGGCAAACTGTTGCAGGCTCATGTAAGCGCCGGCCAGCATGCCACGGGCGTTCAAATCAGATGGCTGAACTTTGGTCAACTTCTCCAGCGGTGCCAGCGCGAGTTTGGCCTGATTGGTTTGGAGCGCCGCAGTGCCGAGCGAAGTGAGTGCCGGTACGTTTTCCGGCTGATTCCGGAGTACGGCTTGGAAATGCGGGATAGCTTGCTGGGGATGGCCGGCCATTTCTTCCGCCAGGCCGAGATTCAGTAAGAAGCCGGGATTGCCGGGCAGCGCCGCGACAAGTTTTTGGTAAATGGGAATGGCTTCTTCGAAGCGACCCGCGGCCATTAATTCTTTTGCGTGGTGCGACTGTGCGGCCAGATCGTCAGCTTGGGAAAGCGCGAGAGCGGGGAAAAGAAAAAAGGCGGCTCCTGTCAGGAGTCGCCTTTTCCATTGGTGTTGCTTGGACACTACTTCATATATGTATCAGCTTGACCTACCAGCTAAACCTGCCGGCGAAACGAATGTTTCGTTCTCCGTAAGAACTGGTGATCTGCATGAAATTAGAATCGCTGACCGACGCAACATCAGGGTTGTTGAAATGTGAAGTATTCGGCAAGTTGTAAAACTCGGTGCGGAACTCAAATTTGAGGTTTTCGCGAATCGGGAAGGTGCGCGAGATGCTCATGTCCGTATTCCACACACCAGGTCCGGAGAGAATATTCCGGCCGGAACTACCAAACGTTGCCGCAGCAGTAACGGGGGCGAAGGCC
>DATAYL010000205.1:0-11420 GCA_036272575.1 Bryobacteraceae bacterium
CAAAGCTCGATCACCGCGCAGCCAGTTGGCGTGCGCAAAACGTTTGGCCCCCACCAATACCGACATCAGAAACGCGGTAAACGTAACGGTGGGGTCGATCTGATTCGGCGATCGCCAGCAAATCGGCATGCACTGCCGAACCTTCTCCACAAAAGCAACCTTGCGGAGATAAACGACGAAGACCGCTACGCCGCCGAACGGTGTTACGGCTCGGCCGGTTTCTCGCAGAATCACCCGCTCATCCGATAACAGCGCCAGCGTTTCTCGTGGGACGCAAATGTCCCCACTCTTTCCATCCTCCATTCTTGTCAGAGGCTTACCAAACGATCCTCAGTCCAACTTCGTAGTTGAGGTTTAGGTCGTGTTGGCAGGCTCTGAAGATGACCGAGAAACGATGGAGGTGGCTACGCAGCAGATCAATGGGCGTGCGCTGGTATCCGGTGAAACTGACGGCGAGAGTGGCGATTCGGTCCTGACGTATTGCCGGAGGTATCGATTCACCGTGCTCAGCCTGAGCCGCCCGGGCGCGGCCTTTACCAAGCCGTCTGGCGCCAACGCCCGGTACAGGCCCGGCTCCGAGACGTCATACAGCTGTTTCGCCAATGATGCGCCGGCGCTCGGGGCTGCGCAGCGCCAGGCTGCCAAGCGTTGCTGCAATCCGATTAAGGCTTCCGGAGGCAACTCTTTCTTGCGCAAACGCCATCCGTATTGCCGCTCGGTCTGGAGATCTCCTCGGGGTAGTAGCCACATCCAAGTAGAGTCGAGGATGTGGCTGCCACCCCGGCTTAGGCGGATTCGCGAAGAGAATTTTCGCAGCAGTCGGTCGAAGACCGGCTCTGGCCACGCTGTGAAACTTGCTAATAATTCTTATCAGCGAGTCGCCAGCACTATTCTATTCTGTGAGCTCACGTCATGGAGGCCGCTCGTCACGTATTTGATGTATTGGTCGAATACTGCGCCTTTGAGAAGCCCGGCCGAACGATATACGGTCAGCAAGTCCACTTCATATGTATACGCCGAGAGCTCATCGTGATCGCCTTTCAGGTGCCTTGATTCGTGCGCGAGCTTCGCCGCCCAGACGTGGGCCCATTGTCGAATGCCCCGTGCATATTGTTTGAGGGCGACCTGGTACAACGAGCATCGGGCATTCAGATAAGTGACGGCTTGATCATCCGGGGTGAAAGCCGGGGGTTGTTGTGCTCTCACGAATGCGATAGCCTCTCGCTCTTTCTTGCGAAGAGTTTGAAGTTCTTCAATGGAAAGACTCTGGTGCGTTGCCCGATAACGATCAAAGAAACCGTGGATCACTGGCTTCAGCCCGTCTTCAGCGATGATGATCTGACTTTCGGTAATCTTGTCGACGAGGGGCATCACTTCGATAGCATTTACCAGGAATGCCGGCAGCTTCTGTGCGCGATTAGGACTGGCCGTTTGTTGGCCAAGAGATGACGTTGTTAAGACTAATAGGATGGACGAACACAAGCGGGTACATTTCACGGCGACTCCGTCGAATGCTGCGCCGGTTGGATTTACCCTCGCACGAGGATTCCGGATGCAAGGAGCGGCGCAAAACGGCGGGCTTCCCTGTGAGTTAGGTGAACGTTCGTCCTGGCTTTTCTCTCGAAAATGAAAAGAGGAAATCCGAGGCAAGCGTTTGCTTAACCAAGATCTTCACGACTGACCGACGAATTCCGGGTGTCAGAGAAAGCAGGCGTGCGCGGCGTATGGTCCGAAAATAAAAACGAATGAATTGACAGCCGGTTCGTGAATGGACAACGGGGTTGCGAGAATCGGAAGCAGATGCCGAGAATGCTTGATCCTTTTCAGTTCTTGTTGGTGTCGACTGCCGGCTGGATGAATCAGAACCAGCAGCAAGTGATCGAGTACCTGCGAGAGGAGAATCGAGTACTGCGCGAGCAACTCGGAAATCGGCGAATACTTTTCAATGACGACCAGCGCCGGCGCCCAGCTGTACGAGGTAAGGGGTTGCGCCGCAAGCTGCTGGCTGAAGTGGCCATGCTGGTCACGCCCAATACTTTGTTGGCCTGGCATCGCAAGCTGATCGCCCAGAAGTACGATGGCCATGGAGTTTGGTGATTCGCATGGCGGAAGAGAACCGCGCTTGGGGCTATCCTGAACGGGAAACGCTATCTGATTCATGACCGCGATCCGTTGTTCACGACAGAATTTCAAAACTTTCTAGCTAGCTGTGCGTGTGACTTTGGTGAAGCTGCCGCCGCAATCACCGAACCTGAACGCTTACGCAGAGCGGTTTGTGCGCTCGATCAAAGAGTCGTGTCTGGATCGACTGATCCTGTTTGGCGAGAACTCGCTCAGAAGAGCTATTCGAGATTTCATTTTGCATTATCACGAAGAACGAAATCATCAGGGCAAAGGCAATCAGCTCTTGTTTCCTAAAGCTGTACTCTCCAACGCCGCGCCTCACGGGAATGTTCGCGGTCGGCAACGGTTGGGTGGGCTGCTCAAGTACTATCACCGAGATGCGGCTTGAGGTGAACCCGCTCTCATTCGTATGGACACGATCAACCGATCAGCGATCGTCGTAAGACCAGCGCAACCATTCTTGGATTGGCTTCACCGAGTGGATCCGACCAGTGCCCACCTGACTTTGGAAGATTTACAACAAGAGCCGACGATCTACTTGGCTTCGGAGTGCGATACCCAGGACAGGCAATTGAGTATTTGGGCGAGAGCATCGGGGATATCTTCGACGAACAGCCGGACGGATGGTATCACGTGCGGGCAGTTTGGCCCGCGAAGCGAGATGTGACCACGTTTCAGAGCTGGTTTGAGGTTAGCTTTCATTCCACGATTGTGGACCTCTGCGATGACGTTCTGGAATACGAAGAACTGTGAATGCGGCACGGGTCCCTACGCGTCCCCGAATGTCTGCTCTGCAATTCGTCATGACTGCTTGACTCACTCATTCGCTCGAATTTCCGGGCCAAACTGGCGCGTACGCTCCAGCCGCACCTTATTCAGCAGCGCGCGCTACTTGCGAATCGTCCGGCGGAGGTTCTATGTCGGACGGAAACAGCTTCAGTTGCTGCGCTTCGCCCTGCTCGTTGAAAACTTCAATCGTCTTCAACCAGCGCGCCTGCGCCGAACTGTTCAGCTCGCCCCGATAGCACAGCGTCCTCTGCCGCGGACCATCCGGCGTACGTACTGTTTCCACCAGCGACCAGTAGCTGTGCTCCTTGCCGTCCTTCCTCCGCTGATGCGCACGCAGAAACATTCTTGCCCGATCTTGTCATGAGATCGAGCGCCCTTCAAGATGGTCGGTCTGCACTTGTGCCTCTCGCAAATACCGAAGTAGTTGAGATGATAAGGTTTGCACGGCTTTGGCAAACTGGTCCGGTCGACATTTAGATGGCTCTCGGTTGTGGTCGAGGTGGTCTCGTCATTACTGAAAAGCCGCACTGCTCTGCAGCTGGAAAACATCGCGCTTCGCCATCAGATCGGAGTCCTTAAACGCTCGGCCAAGAAGCGCCTGGAATTGCACAACTCGGATCGCTTGTTCTGGGTCGGGCTATCGCAGCTATGGAGTGAGTGGCGCTCTGCCCTCGTCATCGTCAAGCCCGACACCGTCATAGCCTGGCATCGGAAGGCATTTCGATTGTTCTGGACCTGGAAAGTCCAACACGGCAAGCCCGGGCGCCCGGCGCTATTACTGGAAGTCCGCGCACTGATCCGCCGCATGAGCCGCGAGAATCCCGACTGGGGAGCACCGCGCATTCACGGCGAACTCCTGAAGCTTGGCATCGATATCGGCGAGACGAGCGTGAGCAAGTACCTCGTCCGCAGGCGAAAGCCACCCTCACAGACCTGGCGCACGTTCTTGCAGAATCATTTGCAAAGCCTCGTTTCCGTAGATTTCTTCACCGTGCCCACTATTCACTTTCAGGTTCTGTATGTGTTCCTGGTGCTAGCGCATGAACGTCGGCGCATCGTTCACTTCGCGGTCACAGCACATCCTACGGCTGAGTGGACGGCTCACCAACTTCGGGAAGCGTTTCCGTGGGAGACTGCGCCGCGCTATTTGCTGCGCGATCGTGACCGTATCTTCGGTCATGAGTTCGTGAATCAGGTCAACGCGATGGGCATCCAGCAAGTGCTGTCAGCGCCATGTTCTCCTTGGCAGAGGGCTTACATCGAGCGGCTGATTGGCAGCATCCGCCGGGAGTGTTTGGATCACTTCATCGTATTCAACGAACGCACTTTGAAGCACCATCTTTCGGCTTACGCGGCTTATTATCATGCAACCCGAACGCACCTAGCCCTGCAGAAGGATTGTCCTGAAACGCGACCTGTACAACCTATCGAACTGGGTCCGATTGTTTCGATACCGGAAGTTGGTGGCCTGCACCATCGCTACGAGCGCCGGGTCGCCTGAAAACCTGAAAAGGCCCTTCCAACGGGGACCGCATAATTCTCGGACTTTCCTTTGTCGATCTACTGCCGACGTGTACGCCCAGGAACTGTGAACAGCGGTTCGGCACGACCGCAGACTCGAGTTGCTCGCAAATTGCACTCAGAATGACTTGGTTGGGAAAAGCCGCCGTTACGGCGCCGGCTCTTCCCTTCCCCATCTGAATTTCCGAGAACCACAGCCGACTCTGCGACATGCGGCGCACGTTTGCGACGCGATTCGCACTCGCTGGCGGATCGCTACCCGTGCTTGCCAGGATTCTCGGGCATGCGGATCTTAGCTTGCTAATGCGCTATGTCCACCCTGCCCAATCAGACATGGACCGGGCGATGGAATGGTACTCGAACATGCAAACACCTGGACCGGAGCTCGAAAAAATGCTGCTTGAGTATCAGAATGGAGACGATCGAGCCGAGGGTTGGCCCAGGCCAACTTTTGGGCCAACTACGTCCCAAAAACTGGCCCGAATTGGCCCATCTACAGCGAATTGGCAGAGGCGGAGGACATCGTGACAGATCCCAGTAACCATCTGATTCTGCTTAAGTTAGTACCAAGAAATCTGGTACGCCCGAGAGGATTCGAACCTCTGACCTTTTGCTCCGGAGGCAAACGCTCTATCCAGGCTGAGCTACGGGCGCATACGGGAAGTTAGGAGCTTCACCTAGCCGGCGGTGTCACGCGGGAGGACAAATTTCCGTGCGAACCGCTAGTCGACAAGAGTTCCTCAATGTGCTGCCGAATGGCATCCTCTTTCATTAACCGGTCCCAAGTACCATCTTCGGTTGCGGGCGTCTGATAGTGAATGAGGCCCTTGCGATCGATCAAAACCAACTGGGGAACCACATACCTGGCGGACGAAAATCCCATGAAAGCAGTCATGGTGTCACTTGGCACCCAGCCTACCGGAAATTTCACCTGATAATCTTTGGCGAAATTCTCGACGAGCAAATCGGCATTCGGATTCACCGCAATATCGAGCACCTGCAAACCCCGACTGGCGTACTCCTCCTGAAACTTGCTCATAACGTGTGAAGCCGCCTGGCAGTGTGGACAAGTAGTAAAGATAAATTCCAGCGCGACCACTTTGCCCAGATACTGAGAAAGCGTCTTCTGACCTTGTCCCGGGATATTAAACGAAAGGGTCGGGGCTTTGCGAATTGACTCCAGATCGTCAGCAAACAGCGAGCCACCGAGGAATGTCAGACCGGCAAAAAGGATCAGGAACTTCTTCACGTTCAAACAAACTCCAGGCTTCAGTTTAGCCTAAGTCAACTTAGGAGTCTCGGTTACGTTTAGAACAGCCCGCAGCCTTGCCCAAACGGCAGCTTCAGCCAATCCCTCGACGCTAGTCAGCATGTTCCCTTTCAGATGAGTGACAAAATAGCCACGGTCGCCGGTGCCTGCGAAAACCGTATCGGTGTCGATAGAAGGATCGCAGCGCCTCCATTTGCGCCGAAGAATCTTCTTGTACGCGGCAAAATAATCGGCCGCACTTTTTGTCGAATCCCATTCCGAAATATATTCGAGAACCGGCTGCACGCCCTTGGGTTCAGACGTCACGCGAAACTGGCCGCCGCGCAAGTGCGGTGCTAATTGGTCCGCTTCAGGCCGTCCGACGTACTGCCATAACATCATGCGCTCGTCAAATTCGCCCAGCGTGCCTTCGGTGACTTCCTTCTCACCAGTTCCTACATTTAATTTCGGCAATTCGGGAATCGCCGGCTTCTCATGGGCGAAATAGCGCTCCGGATGCATCACCTGACCGGAGCAGACCGGCGCGTCCATAAAAACGGCGCTGAACGCGGTCCGCCCCATGTGTTTGTAAGCGGCGTCGAAGAACCGTGTTCCTTCCGAATAGGGAAAAAGCAAAGATTGCTGGATGTAAAGGGGCGAGGCCTTCAGTACCGGATAATCAGTGCCGGAAGAGTCGTCGGAGTCTTCCACTGACCGGAGCATTTCAGGCGTGGGCTCCGGCGGCTTACCTTCAGCCGAAAGATTATAAGCAATCATCAGCCAGGAAGCTTGGCCCTCGACCACGGCGGTATGAGCCAGGTTTTCATCGTCATTAGATGGACTCTCGTCCATGTAATGCCCCAAGTCGAAATGCTGATCCGCTAACGCATGCGCCAATTCATGCGCCAAGGTGGTCATTTGTTCATCAAGCGGGGCTCCCTGCAAGAGGAATAATTTCTTCTCATCGTAATCGTAAAAGGCGGCGGCCTGCTCGGTCAGAAGATCCACGGTCGACTTGCGGAGATCGAAATCGGCCGGGACCAGGCCAAACAGTTTGAGAGCAAGTTCGTCGGCCTGGATCTCGTCCGCGTTTAATGTCTTCTTAATACGCTTGCTTAGAAAATGCCGCAATTGGCGCTTGGAAATAGTGCCATAGGGCACAGGATGTTCTTCAGCAAGGCCGGAGATCGTCGAAAGAGAATGGACGATCGCATTTATCTGCCCAAAAACGGCGTCTTTGTCGTGCTTGTGCGCGGCTAGAAGCAGACTGAAAGCCAATAGACAGGCCAGGAATGAGGCGATTTTGCGGGCCATTGAGTAGGGCAGGTTCTGTTTCTGATTGTCGCGCAACCCTCAGCCGTGATAGGAAAGAAGTAAATTGCGGATGCCGTTCCAGGCGATCTGGACTCCTATGCAGAGCAGGATAAAAGAAGCCAGCCGTACGATCACGTTCATGGCGGTTTGGCCGAGCATGCGCGCCAGCCGTTCCGCGAATCGGTAGCTCAAATAAATAGTCACGATAACCAAAGCGGGCCCGACTACCGAAGCCACCAGCCGCACCAGGCTCCGTTCGTGAACTGCCTGATTTGCGCCCAGGGTAATCGCAACCGAAATAGATCCCGGTCCAACCGTAAGCGGCAAGGTCAGCGGATAGAACGCCCGATTAGAGATGTCCTGTGGGCTGATTTTCTTTTTGACGCTTTCCTGCTCCTGCTGGACATCGCGCTGCAGAAGGGTCCAGCCTGTCCACATGACAACCATCCCGCCCCCGATCTGCACAACAGGCACAGAGATGCCGAAGAAGTTGAGGATGTGGCTGCCGATCAGCATGGATCCGGTAAGAAGCCAGTAACTGTTGAGGGCAATTTTGCGGGCGAGCGTCGTCCGGGCCTCGCTCGAATATCCCGGCGTGAGGCTCAAGAAAATGGGCGTGTTACCGAGCGGATTGACAATCGGGAAAAGGGCCGTCAACACGACCAGACAGCTCTTGACGACCTCTAAGAACGCTTGCATGGATACCAGGTTTTCAGGATAAGCCGATGCTATTCTGGAATCGCCTCCCTGCCCTTTCCCATGGATTTTCTTGCAGGTCTAAATCCGCAACAGCGCGAAGCTGTGGCGCACGTCGAAGGCCCGCTTTTGCTGCTGGCCGGTGCAGGCAGCGGCAAAACGCGCGTGATCACGCATCGTATTGCGCATCTGATCGAGACGCAGCATATACCAGGTCCGGGCGTGCTCGCTGTCACCTTCACCAACAAAGCAGCGGACGAGATGCGGCAGCGAATAAAAACCTTGCTGCGTGATCCCACGACTTTCAAAACTCCGCTGGTATCGACCTTCCACTCGTTTTGCGTACGCCTACTGCGACGGGACGGAGGCTCACTGGCGGAAATTCGAAACGGCTTCACGCGCCAGTTCACGATTTATGACGACGATGATCAGGTAGCACTGCTCAAATCGATTTACAAGCAGCTTGGTTTGGACGAGAAGTTCATGCCCTACCGGGGTGCGCTCTCGCGCATCAGCCACGCCAAGAGCAATCAAGAGACACCACAGGACTGGTACAAAGCGGCTACGGACGCGAAATTGACGCGTCTGGCGAAGATTTACGAGTCTTATCAAGAGCGGCTCTTGCAGGCCAATGCGCTCGATTTCGACGACCTGTTGCTCGAATCCGTGCGACTGCTGCGGCATGACGACGCATTGCGAAATCTTTACAATCAGCGTTTCGAATTCGTCATGATTGACGAATACCAGGATACGAATCGCAGTCAATACGAACTGATGCGTCTGTTGACCGAACTGCGGCACAACGTCTGCGTGGTTGGCGATGAAGACCAATCGATTTACGGCTGGCGCGGCGCCGATATCCGCAATATTCTTGACTTCGAGCGGGATTATCCAGGCGCAGTCGTCATTCGCTTGGAGCAGAACTATCGCTCGACGAAAAATATTTTGGAAGCGGCCAGCGCGGTGGTGGCGAACAACAAAGAGCGGAAAGGCAAGTGGCTTTGGACTTCGTCCGATGCCGGCGCAAAAATCGGATATTACGAAGCCCCGGATGGTGAAAACGAAGCACTTTTTATCGCCGATACTATTGAGAAAATCATCACCAAGAATCCCGCCGAGCGAGTCGCTGTACTTTACCGGACGAATTTTCAGTCGCGACAAATCGAGGAAGCGCTGCGCCGCTACGGGCGCAAGTACCTGGTCATCGGCGGCTTCAGTTTTTATCAACGCGCGGAAGTAAAAGATCTGCTTTCCTATTTAAAGGCGCTGCTGAGTCCGAACGATTCGGTGAGCCTGCTGCGCATCATCAACACGCCAGCGCGCGGCATTGGCAAAGGAACTGTGGAGCAGATTGAGCTCTACGCTTTACAAAACGGTTTAAGTGTCGCGGCCGCTATTCCGAAAATGCTTGAGGAAAAGATCTTCCCGGCGCGCGCGGAAGCCGCTCTGAAGTCCTTCGCCAAGCTGATGGATGAACTGCAAGCGGAGGCCGCGGGGAAGCCGGTACACGAGTTACTGCGCGCCATTCTCGAGCAGACCGGCTACGAAGTGATGCTTAAGAACGACATTTCGCCCGAAGCCGAATCGCGTGTCGCCAACTTGGAAGAATTAGTGAACGCCGCGGCCGAAGCAGCTGAGCGCGGCGAAACCGCGGCCGACTTTCTGGACCATGCCGCCCTGGTAGCCGATTCCGATGCGCTCGATGAACAAGCTTCGGTGTCGCTACTGACCATGCATAATGCCAAGGGACTCGAGTTTTCAAATGTGTTTCTGGCGGGATTGGAAGAAGGAATTTTCCCGCACAGCCGTTCATTAGTTTCAGAAGCCGCCATGGAAGAAGAACGCCGGCTCTGCTACGTTGGCATGACGCGCGCTGAAAAACGTCTCTATTTGACGTGGGCAAGATATCGCCGTCGTTTTGGTGGAGGTCAGCCGGAAGTTTGCCTTCCCTCGCGTTTTTTGAATGAGGTGCCGCCAAGCCTTCGCGAACGGCTTTCTGCCGCGGGCCAGCAACATGTTGACGAAGTGGATCTCTACTCGGAGCAGCATGACGTACGCGAATCGGTAAAGCGGAATCTTTATACGGGACGTACCTACAATTCGGTGGAAAACATTGCGCAGTTTTTCGCCGAACGAGGAATGCCGCCACCCTCGGGTTTAACGCGCCGTCCGGATGCTCCGGCGGTTTCGAAAGCGCCTGAGCCAAAAGCTGTTCCGGCACCGAGAACTGCGCCGCGGCCCGTTGCACGCCAGATGTCAATGACAGGCGGGATCCGCTCGGGTTCGGTGATTCGACATCCCAAATACGGGCGCGGGACAGTCTTGCGGCGGGAAGGCGATGGCGAAGATGCGAAACTAACTATTAGTTTCCCCGGTTACGGGTTGAAAAAAATTGTCGAAAAGTTTGCAGGGATAATACTCAACGAATGAACACGAAGCACGTGGAAGATAAAGCAGAGCGTAAGACGCTCAAGCGCGCCGCGCGGAAGAAGGCCGCTCCGAAGGCTAAGCGGGCGTCCGGAGTAGCGCGGGGATCGAATAAGAAAAAAGTGGCGCGTGCGACGAAGGGTCAGCGCAAGCGATAAGAGAGCGGCTTAGGCCTTTCTCGCTCCGCTTCTCGCTTCTTTAATCCCGATACCGGGGGTTGAAATGCGGAACCCGACGCGCTCCATCGCGGCTGTGGTGTATTGATTCATCGAGAACCAACGCCAAACGTTTTTGGTCACAAGGTTCTCGATGCTGAGCAACGAAATGCCGACGTCAATTCCAATCACATCCGGATTGACCCATAGCTTGCTGTTTTTTGAACCCGGGTTAAACGCGTCGGTGAAGCCGTAGCGGCCATAGATTTTGTCGCCGTAACTGCTCAGCATCTGGCGAAGCGCGGGCAGGCAGATATCGGGTGTAAACATGAGCGAGCCGGCGGCGGCGCAGGGCACGATCGTTCCATCGATAGGACCGAGATTTGGTGGTCCGCCCCAGTCTACGTAACCGGCAGCGCTATCGGAAACGGTGATGCCCCACATGTTGGGACCGTAATCGCCGTATTGCGATTTCAGATTGATGCAGAAGTCGCGATGCGCGTAGGTCGCCATCTGGGAATTGAAGAAATAATCGGTTCCGCCGTTATCCATTTGGTGATGGAAATTCACCCAGGCGTGAGAAAACTGATGGGTGAAGAGCGGTCCGCTACTGATGAACTTCCACTTTTCATAATGGACTTCCGGCCGCACCCAGGTATACCAGCTATCGACTGGAATAGAGTTGCGGGCCGCGCCGATCGCCATCAGGTAGAGGATCGAGGCTTCGGAATAGCTGTCCCAGCGAAATTTCAAGAAGCCAGCGCCTGGGTTGACGCCATGTGAAAGAAGCGCCGGGCTGCCATTCAGCATCCAGGTGAAATCGACACGCTCAAAGATTTGCTTAGCGAGCAGACGAATCTCGCGATCCGATGAAAAATAGCCTTGCGCGGTGAGGACGCCAGCGAGCAAAAGAGCTGTATCAATGCTCGAAATCTCCGATTCCATGCGTCTTAAACCGGTATTTGCGTCCATAAAGTGCAAGAACCAGCCGTGATCGTGAAAAGCGCGTCGTTGGAGAAAACGCAGGCTGGTCAGAACGCGATTGCGCGCCTGATCGCGCGGCACCCAGCCATGCTCTGCGCCAATGCAGAAGGCCGTCAGTCCGAAGCCGGTAGCCGCGATGCTGCCGATGTGGATGGAAGGCG
>DATAYL010000206.1:0-7141 GCA_036272575.1 Bryobacteraceae bacterium
CTCCTACGCTCCCCAAGGCCGCCAGCAGTAGGGCTTCCGTCAGGAGTTGCCGCACCAATCTCGCCCGTCCGGAACCGATGGCCGCCCGCACCGCCAACTCCCGCTCGCGTACCAGCGACCGCCCCAGCAGCAGATTCGCCACGTTCACACAAGCAATCAATAGAACCAGAAACACCGCCCCCGCCATCAGCCAGACTGTTGTGCGCAGCGTTCGCCCGGCGAGAAAAGTAAACTCATCCTGCAGGCCGAAAACTGCTGACTTGATATTCTTCTCCTGTCCATCCGCTGCATGCAGCCGCCGATGCAGTTCTTTCACCTCCGCCGCCGCCTGCGCCCTCGTGACCCCCGGCTTCAGTCGTGCAAACGTTCCGACCATAAGCTTTTCACGGTTCTTGTAATTCGGCCCCGCCAGCATCCACATGGCGGTCACCCGTGGATAGAAGCTGAAGCTCGCTGGCATCACTCCCACCACATCGCATAAAGTGTCGTCCAGAGCGAGTGTCCGGTTCAGCACTGCCCAGTTCCCATTCATCTTTGCAATCCAGAAATCATGCGACAGCACCAACGCGCAGCCCCGCTGTGTATCAGAGCGATTGAATGTTCGCCCCAATTCGGCTCGCACGCCCACCGTTCCAAAAAAGCCGATCGCTACCGGTTCCGGTAACACGGATACTGCTTTCGCGCCGTTTTTCCACACTCGCCCGCCCGAGGCCCACGTTGCCGCCGAGATACTGCTGAAGCTTCGCGCATATTTTTCGAACTGCTCGAAATCTCCATAGCTCGCAAATATCGGTCCGCCCTCCTTGGCTTTGCTGAGCACGTCCCAGATCACCACCAGTCTCCCCGGATCACGATACGGCAGGGGTCGCAGCAGCACCGCGTCCAAAATACTGAACACTGCCGTATTCGCGCCAATGCCCAGCGCCAGTGTCAGCGCCGCCACCGTGGTAAACCCTGGACTCTTTTTCGTCAGTCGCCAGGCATATCGCGCGTTCTGCCCCAATTCGTCCAACCACGCCCAGCTCCAAACATCCCGGCTTGCTTCCCGCAGTGCCGTCATATTTCCAAATCGCCGCCGCTCCGATCTTTCGGCCCGCAATTCTTGGTGCAGCCGCATCTCTTCCGCTAACTCTTCTTCGAACCGCTCACGCCGAAAACGAAACAGCAATTTGCGCCACAGCTTCATCGCGAAGTCCTCTTACGTCAGTTGCAAAATGCGTCCGATTGCCCGCGAAACGCGCTCGTATTTCGCTCGTTCCCGAGCCAGTTGTTTCTTGCCAGTCGACGTTAACCGGTAGTACCGGGCCCGCCGGTTGCCTTCCGTCCGCCCCCACTCGCCTGTAATCCACCCCTCTGCCAGCAACCGCTGTAGAGCTGGGTACAAAGACCCTTCCTCAACCTGCAAAACGCTCTCGCTCTGCTCAAGTATGGAATCGGCAATTTCAAAGCCGTGCATCTCTTTGCGCGCAGCCAGCGTTGTGAGGATCAGCATGTCGAGCGTGCCCTGTGGAATCGAATCTCGTTCAGATCGCCAAGTCATGACATAGCCATTCTATGTCAACTCGGTTTGTCCGAACTTAAATTACTTTTGTTTGATGTTTATCGGCGTGAATCGGCAGCCAATTGTTTTCTCAACCCGCGTCCGCTTCCTCGCCCCCGCTATCCATTCCCATCTGTGACAGCCGGTAGCGCAGCGCATTCCGCGTCAATCCCAGCAGCCGCGCCGCCTGGCTCTTGTTGCCATTGGCTCGCCGCAGCGCTTCACGGATCATCATCTGCTCCCAGTGCTCCAACGTTTCGCCTTCCGGCAGGAGCGGCGCCTGCTGTGTTACGCCCGCGTTGGGCAAGCCCCGGGGCGCCTCGAGCCGCACATCGGCCGCTTCCAAAGCCTCACCTGACGCCAGCACGAGGCTTCGTTCAATCGTGTTCTCCAGTTCCCGCACATTGCCCGGCCACGGATGCGCTACCAGCCGGTCCATCGCCGCCGGACTCACCTCCTTGATCGGCGAACCCAGATCCGCGGCCAGTTTCCGGACAAAATGCATTGCCAGAAAAGGAATGTCTTCCTTCCGCTCCCGCAAAGGCGGCACGTTGATTGGCACCACGTTCAAGCGATAATATAAATCCTCGCGGAATCTCCCCTGTTCGAGCGCACCCCGCAAATCCACATTCGTCGCGGCCACGATCCGCACATCGACATTGCGCGTCACATTCGAGCCGAGCCGCTCGAACTGCCGTTCCTGCAAAATGCGCAGCAGTTTCACCTGGATATTTGCCGGCACGTCTCCAATCTCGTCCAGAAACGCCGTACCTTTGTCGGCTTGCTCGAACCGCCCCGGCTTCGTCGTGTTTGCGCCCGTGAATGCGCCCTTCTCGTATCCGAAGAGCTCGCTTTCCATCAAATTCTCCGGTAGCGCCGTGCAATTGATCTTTACGAACGGATGGTTTTTGCGCGGCGAATGTTGATGAATCGCGCGCGCGATCATATCCTTGCCCACGCCGCTCTCGCCCGCCAGCAACACCGTGGCCCGCGTTGGCGCCACGCGCTCTACGGTATTGAAAATTTCTCGCATCCCGGGACTCCGGCCGATGATGTTCCCGTACTGATAGCGCTGATCCAATTGCTCCCGCAAGCGCTGATTCTCACTGCGCAACGATTGAAACGCCAGTACCCGTTCTACTACTGCTGTCAAATGATCGAGCGAGAATGGCTTTTGCAAAAAATCAGACGCGCCTTTCTTCATCGCTTCGACCGCTGTTTCCACCGATCCATGCGCCGTTATCACCACGACCGGCGCGCCCACCCCGCGGCCATGCAACTCCGCCATAAATTGCAATCCGTCCATGCCCGGCAAACGTAGGTCGGTCACAATTAGGTTGGCCACCGTGGCTAGACCAAGGCCCTGTTCAGCCGTGGCTGCGCCATCTACTTCGTAGCCCTGCGATTCCAGCTCCAGCTGCACCACTCGTCTTAATTTGTCTTCGTCTTCAACAATCAGGATTCGCTTGCTACTCATAGTTGTGAAGCGCGTTCGCCGCTATACCCCAGCGCGAAAACGCCCAACACCAGTGTAGTTGTGAAGCTTTACTTCTTCGGCGCCGCCCCATAGCCGATGATCTTCGAATGCGTAAATGTCAGCACCGACTCCGCCTCAAACTTCCGGTATTTCACAAACGCAATCTCATTCCGGTTAAATTGTGTGTCGGTCCGCCCAAAGGTCACCGCTCGCAACGGCAGCGTATACATCTGCCCGCCAATACTGACCCCGCCGTAATCGATTGCCGTATTGCTTTCCTTGATGTGAAACGCTGGTGGCAGGTTCACCGCTCGAATGAGCAGCCGTGCAATCGTTCCTGCGCTCGGATCCAGGTACACCAGGCCGCGTACCGGCGCGTTATAGCTTTGCTGCAACTCTCGGCCATCCGGCAGCTGGTAACAGCAATTAAACAAACTGAACTTGCTCACCGGTGTACCTACGAAGAAGCTGAAGACAGCCCGTTGGCGCCCTCCGTACATCTCCCAATGGCCCCAATGCATTTCAGGCTTGGCGTCTGCTCCGAAGATAATCACTATATCACCGCCGAACTCGCCTGCCGAAATGCGCTGTCCCTGCCGTGTGACGGCCCGCGCTCCTCGTTTCCCATTCACCTCTTCGACGCTGCCCTCTTCCGCTCCACCCACGAAACGAAGGCTCCTGGTAAATGTATCGCTGTGTCGGAGCCTCTTCTTATAGCGCGGATTCCCGTCTGCCGCCACGCCCGCAAAATTTGTGTACCGCCGCGTTACCTCATCGCAAATGAAATTCGGTAAACCGTGCACGTACGACTGCACATATTCGAAGAGGCGTTCCAACATTGCCTCCGCTCTCCGGCAACGGCTGAATCAGAATCGGTGTCGTCGTAGGTGGCCGCGAATACCGTGACTCATCCGCTAACGTCTGCAACGCCCTAAGCGTTCGCGGACCCGCGCCGATATTCCGAGAATAAACGAGTAGACTCGGATCGAATTTCTCACTCAGCGTGATCTTCTCGAGTTCCTGCGCGAGCCGTTCATCATCGTGGTCCGAATAAAGTGAAGATCTTCGCAACCGCGTCTGCCGGGGTTGCCCGATGCTCCGCTCCCGGAGCAGTTAACTGGACCAGCAGCAGATACAATCTCTTCACGTGCCGATTATCACCCCGTTTCTCAAGCTCAGAACGAAAAACGAGCGACTAGCTGCAGGATCCGTGGAGAACGCACGCCACTCACCGAGCCGAAGCCAAACAAATTTGTCAACTGTCCTGATGAATTGAACGGCAAGTTGGTCGGCGTTGCATTAGTGAGACTCGTGAAGTTAATCGTGTTCTCGAGACCATTAAATTGGGCGTGGTTGAACACGTTGAACGCGTCCACCCGTAAATCAAAGTTGAATTTCTCGGTGATTGGAATTCGTTTGTCCAGTGACATGTTCCAGTTGTTCACGCCTGGACCCGTTAGGATGTTGCGCGGCGAATCCAAGCCGATGCTGCCCACCGGTGGCGGCACAAACGCCGCCGGGTTGATGCGATTGTACGGACTGTTTGAAGTCCCGGCGGTAGGATTGGTTCCGCTCAACGCTACTCGTGCCGGCTCTGTATAGGAACCAGTGATTTGAGGATTACCGACGTTTGGAACGCTGAAGCTGATGCCAACCGGATATCCGCTCACAAAGCTGACCAACCCTGAAAACTGCCAGTTGTTGAACAGCGCCCGTGTTACCACGTTATTGAACGCGCCCAACGACGTCGGAAGGTTCGGTATTCCGTAAACGTAGTTAAATTCGAAGTTGTGGGTCGTGTTGAAGCCGCACTCCCCGTAGTTTGCGTACTTGTTCAAATTGTCGATTCGTTCGTAGCTGCTATCGCTGTCGGCCACGTCCATGCATTTGCTATAGGTATACGCAAGCCCGAAAAACAAACCCGTCGCAAAGCGTCGTTTCAGGGAAACCTGCAAAGAGTTGTAGTTCGCGTTGCCTCCGAAATCGATGTTGGCAATGCTGTCGTTGTATCCTCGATACTGCGTAAGGAACTGCGCCGCATAGGCATTTGACCCTGGCAGAGCGTTTGGATTTGTGGCGACCAGTGTCGGATCCTGATTCTGTGGGAGGAATGTCGAGCCGTACGGAATCGCGTTCAAGTTTCGCAGCACAATCAAGTGGCGTGATTGCGAGCCGACATACGAGGTGTCCAGATTCAAGGCCCACGGTAATCTCGCCTCTATTCCTGCACTATAGTTGTAAACTGTCGGGATCTTTCCGCTATAGCTGATCGCATCAAGCGAACTGGTGCCGATCGTCGCATTATTCACGTTCAAGCTGCTGAGCTGCCCATAATAAACCGTCGGCTCAAATGTCGCCGGCGGATTCGTTAACAATCCGAAAATTTCGTTGCCTTGATAACGATCGTAGAAAATCCCGCCGCCCGCGTGAAACACAACATTTTGATGACCCGTTAGGTCATAGGTGAGGCCCACCCGCGGCGCCGGAATCACTCCCGGACTTGCCATCAAATATTTATTTACACCTTTACCCGCCTGCAGAATGCCGTTTGTCAAGTTTCCTGTACCGGGAACAATCGTTCCGATGTCCACTCCAGGCACCAGCGCTCCCGTCACCGGGTTCATTCCCACCCGCTGCCCGGCCGCATTAAGCGTAGGCTGATAAAGCTGTGGAGCCGCGCTTGCCGTCCAGCTGTTTGGGAAAAAGTTTGATGTCTGCTGTAACGCGTCGTATTGCGGCTGTATGTAAGAGAAACGGATGCCGTAGTCAAACGTCAGCCGCCTGCTCGCTTTCCAGGTGTCCTGCAAATAAAACTCCGCATTTGAGTAGCGGTATTCTCCCGTCAAATACTTGGAAGCCTGCTGGTATGAATCAAACACTCCCAAGGCCGCATTCGCGTAGCCGAATCCTGAATCGAGCGGATTATTGGGGTCATCCCCAAAGTTGATTGCGCCATTGGCCGGTGCAAACGATGTCTGATTCTTGCGGCTCCGCTGGAAATAGAAGCCTGCTTTCAACGAATGCTGATTCAACACTTTGCTGAAATTGTCGATCGCTTCGATCGTCGTGTTGTAGTTAAAGAATGGCGCGTCTGAAGTGTCAAACGATGGACTGTTAGCGATACGTGTCCCGCCGAAAGTGAATTTCGGCACGTAATCGGCGTTGGGAGGATACAGGCTGCTGAGCCCTGTCAGGTTGGTTGCTGTTTTCGTCAGGCCGCCCGTCACTGTCGGCGCAATCGTAATCTGATTGTGTCCGAGATCGAATGTTGCCTCGTTCGTTGTGGTCGGATTAATTACCGTTATTACGCTGTAGCTGGTCAGGTAACCCGGCCGGTTATCCGAAACCGGAACGATCGGAATGTTCGATGTCAATACAAACGATCCGTAAGCCGAAACATCGTCCTGGTGGTTCAGAATAAAACTTCCATACACGTGCCACTTCGGATTGATCACGTAATCACCCCGCACCAAATCCTCCAGCCTTGGCTCCGAGTCTGAAATCTGCGACGTGTAATTGAATCCCTTGTTCACCGCGCTTAGCGCGTTCGGCAAAGGATATATATTCATGATTCCCTGCCCAATCGGTGAAAGAAGATTCGATGGAATTTTATTTCCCGGGAAAGCTGCGCCCCCCGCGAACGGATTTTTGATCGTCACCGGATTGCCATTCTGATCCACGCTTTGTGAGAAGTCTCCCTGCCGCTCGAGCGCAGTTGGGACCGTTACCGTGTGCTGGCTCTCCGGTACCAGTTGCTTCTGCCACTCGTTGCTCCAGAAGAAAAACAGCTTGTCTTTATGCGTATTGAAATGCCCCGGAATATAGATCGGGCCGCCCACCGTGAAGCCGTAATCGTTGTAATGGTAGTCGGCCACGGGTAACCCTTGCCGATTGTTGATCCAGCTGTTGGCATTCATCCCCTTGTCGCGGTAATACTCGTAAAGGCTGCCGTGAAAATCTTGCGTCCCGCTCTTTGTCACCATACTGATCTGCGCCCCGGCTGACCGCCCGTACTGCGCCTGATAGTTGCTCGTCAGAACCTGAAACTCCTGCAATGAGTCGAGACTCACCGTCACCAGCGAGCTTCCATTCGAACCGGTGTCCACGTTGCCCGCGCCGTTTAA
>DATAYL010000207.1:0-5487 GCA_036272575.1 Bryobacteraceae bacterium
GAAGCAGGTTCCGTGCGCTTGCGCCGTTGGATCCAGCGATTACCCGTCCGGTGTGAAGCGCCCGGACAACGCTCATGCCGTTCATCCAGAACGGCACCGGCTGAGCCTACTCAAGCGCGGCGTGAAAGGCAGCTTCATCGCATTCGGGCCACCGAGAAGACTCCGAGTCGAGCTCTTCATACGCCGCACACACTAGCTCATCCGCCAATTCCCACGGCTGGGACATAAACGGAATGACTTTTCCCCGCTGTTCGCCAGTTCGCCGCTTTACTGCCGGAGTAAAACGCGCTAAGGTGTCAAACTCAATTACTTGTGCCACAGACATTCTCCAGTCCTGTTAATCGCCAATCACTGATCTAGCGTCCTGCGCCGATAAAACTGTACTCACCAAGCAATATTTAGGCGTCCCATACTCATCCTCCTGCGTTTTTTCTACATTCTGCCCCCCGCGACAAATAGGTGTAACTCTTACCTCTTAAGCTGAAGTGTGGAACAAACTCCGCCACGCGAACAACCCCAGATGGTCGGTTCGCTGACCGCATATATGGTAAGAGGCGAAGCGAACACTTTAGGGGAGGACCGATACCAATACCTTTGGGTTGTCGGAAGGTGTTTAGTATCCGTGAGGTTGGATGTGCTTCCTCCCGAATAGCCGCGCATCGATGGACCAGGCACCAGGGCCGATCATTGCCAAAGCGGCACCGAAGATAGCTAGCAGCAGGGGCACCAATGGATCGCCGACACGCGACAAAACAATCCACAGCTCAACAATACTGACGATTACGCCTCCGACTGGGGTCCACAAACCAACGAGGAGTAGCGTCCCAGCAATAGCTCCAATGATGTGCGGAGTGATTGGCACAAACGGAGATGCTTTCCCGAGATGCGTGATCCCGCAATACAGAAGAGTACTGCCAGTCAGTAGCCGCTGGAGTAGGAGACCCACACCTGGCCAGCCATCAGCGAACGTCGAAAATAAGCGTTGCAACGCGGCCCCTGTTGCATCCTAAGGTATTTGCAACGGGCCGCGAAACCGTTCTAAGTTGAGGCCAGATACCCTACTTTTAGGGGGTATGCAGCTCAATAATTCCGCGTTTTAGGCCGATGGTAACCGCGTGGGTCCGATCGCTAGCTCCGAGCTTGGAAAGGATGTTTGTAATGTGGCCCTTGACGGTCGCTTCACCGATCGAAAGCCGATCGGCGATCTGCTTGTTGGCATTCCCGGCCGCAATCAGATGCAGTACATCGATTTCGCGTGAGGTCAACTCATCGTCCGCAGCGTGGTCCGCTAGCTCTATCGCAATCTCGGGAGGTATTCGCTTTTGTCCGGCATGAACAGCACGGATCGCTTCTAGGAGCTCTCGGTGCACATGTCCCTTCAATATGTAACCCCGGGCACCGGCTTTAAGCGCTCGCAAAACTTGAACGTCGCCCGTGTAGGTCGTCAGGACAATGATCCGCGCGTTGGGGAATTCGCTCTGAATGCGGTTGATTGCCTCGATGCCATTCAAACGCGGCATCTGGAGATCCATTAAGGTTACGTCCGGACGATGTAATCGAAACTTTTCAATCGCTTCCTCTCCGTTGGACGCCTCCGCCACTAACTTCATGTCAGGTTCGGCGTTAACCAGCGCGGTAATGCCCTCGCGCAGGAGCGCGTGGTCGTCGACGGTCAGGATCCGAATCGGGCTAGGACTGATGCTCATGAATCCTCGCTTTTTCGGAACAGCCTGAATCCGGCGCTATCACGCGACTTTTCGTAGGCAACGGAGGCTGGAACGCTCAACTGCACTTCCGTGCCCGCTCCGGCTTGACTCCAAAAGTCCAATCGTACTCCGAGCTTTTGTGCACGTTCACGAACACCGACCAACCCCCAGTGCCCGGCGCGCCCACCAGTTTCCAGCACCTTGGGATCCATACCGTTTCCATCGTCACGTACGCGCAAACGAAACAGGTGATCCTCATATCGAATCTCAGCTTCGATCCGATGTGCACTAGCGTGCTGAAAAGCATTTCGCAGCAGTTCGCGGGCAATCCCATAGACCTCCGCTTGGAGGATCGGAGACAACCTTCGTCGCTCGCCCTCGACGATGACGCGAAAGACCGGAGCATCGTAGTTCGCATTCTCAAAAGCCGCCAGCTCTTGACCCATCTCTGTCAGCAATTCTGCGAGACTGTTCTGAGCGACTGGTTCGGAGCGCAAGTCCTGAATAGCATCCCGGCTCTCTGTGATTGCCTGCTCCGTTCTAGCGATCGCGCCGTCGAAAGCTTGCATCGCTTGTTCCGGGCGCCCGGGTAGCATGTTGCGAGCTGCCTGAAATCGAAACATGAGTCCGTGGAGACTTTGCAGCAGAGTATCGTGCAGTTCCCGCGCGATGCGTGTTCGCTCGCCGACGCGTGCTTCCAACGTCATGTTGAACTGCCGCTGCAGCCGTTGAAGACGGAGTTGATAAAGCGCCCACAGCAATAGAACAAGGCCTAACGCGCACGAGATGCGGAACCAGATAGTCTGATACCAGGTGGGTATGACGCTAAAATTCAGCGTTGCACCTGTTTCGTTCCAGACGCCATCGTTGTTGCATGCGATCACGTGAAAGCTGTAGTTCCTTGGCGGAAGGTCGCTATAGAAGGCCTGCCTTCTTGTCCCTGGCTCTTGCCAATTCACATCGCGGCCTTCGAGTTTGTAGCGAAAGCGTACCTTCTGTGGCGCCATGAAGCTCAATGCCGTGTAGCCGATCTCCAAATCTCGAGTGATCGGCGGAAGACGAAGCTTGCTCCCGGGCGCATAACTTCTGCGATCGGCGATGACTTCTTCGATATGTAGCGGCGGCGGTATGAGATTCCGAGGGACGTGGGCCGGATCGATCATCTGCAACACTGTCCCGTTGGCGAACCACAACCGGCCGTCGGGAGATCTGGCGGCTCCCTCAAAGGGGACCTGGTCAGGCCGGAAGCCATCCAAAGAGTCCAATTTATCGAATTGCACGATGGTGTCAGGATTCTGCCACCACTTTTGCAGTTCTGTATTTAGTATCTCAACGAGACCGCATACCGAGGACAACCAGAGATTGCCGTGCTTGTCCTCAATCAGCGAATTGATGCCGTTACAAGGAAGACCATTTTGGACCGTCAGGGATTGTCGTCTTCCATCTCTCCATGCGATCATTCCAGAGTTTGTGGCTCCCAGGACCGCCCCTTCGGAAGCTACGAGCAACTGATTTACTCTAGACTCGAAGTTAGTAGCTGCGCCGCGCTTGAACGGAAATATCTCGAGCTTGCCGTTGCGGAACCTAGCCAGATCGCCGCTTATTAGACCTAACCAAATGCCACCGTTGGGGTCGGCGGCAAGCTTTCGAGCAGCCGGCATCTGCGGCGCCGAAAACTGCTCCTGGACTTTGAAGTCCTGAATGCGAAAGAGTGTTCTGGGCGGTCCGACAGTCTCAGCCCAGATATTGTGCTCTAAATCTTCAGTCATTCCGACAATGAGCCCAATTGGCTTACCATCCGGCCTATCTATCCTGCGGAACTTTCCGTCCTTGTATATCGTCAAGAAGTCATCCACGCCTACCCATAGCCGACCGGTATGATCTTCCAGAAGGGACGTAACCTGATTCCCCGGTACCCGTTGCGCGGCAAAGGTCGGAGTTCGTTCCTGGCGAAGCGCTGTCAGGGTTTGATTTCCGCTGACCCATACGGTACCGTCGCGAGCCGCCAAAACGGAATCGACTTCTTCCGGTGGAAGCCCCTCGCGGCTTGAGTACGTCGTAACAGGTAGATCGCGGAAACAGTCGAGACCCAGAGACGTGGCGACCCACACGTTGCCTTCGCGATCCTCATATAGCCCCTTGTAAAGCACAAGGTCACTGGACAGACCGTCTGAGCGCCCAAAGTGATCTAGCTGCCACCCGCGGATGCGGTAAATTCCTTGGGTGGTACCAATCCACAGGGCATTCTCCCGGTCTAACAGCAATGCGTTAACTACAAAAGTGCTGCTATCGAAGGGCGGTGCAAGAAATGCTTTCCAGACGCCATTTGTGAATTGTTGTAATCCCGCACCGCGCCCGCCAGACACCATTCCAACCCACATCGAACCATCTCTCGCCGGAGCGAGGTCGGCCACACCCGATGTCGGAGGCAATCTCAGCCCATGCGGAGCATAGGTGCTGGATACCTCCCCTTCCCAGCGCGTAATCGTTGCCCCGTGGCCTGTCCAAAGAGATCCCAAGCCATCCTCGGCCAGAGGCTGACCATTGTTCTTTCCGTAGTAGCACTGCGTTCGCGCCCCGACGACCTTACAGATTCCCCATGAGGCATCTACCGTGTCATAGTGCGAGAACCAGATTTCTCCATCGGCGCGCTCCACGATTACGATGGCTCCTCCTGGCCTGTCGGGATATTGGATCAGAACCCCATCCACGAAATGGCTCAATCCAGCGTCCGTTCCGATCCATAGGCTGCCATCGCGCGCCCCCAGAAGCGCGTTGATCCTGGAAAAAGACACCTTATTTCCACCCGCTGGTTTCCAGGGAACAAATCGGACCCCATCGAACCGCGAAAGTCCGGTCTGCGTTCCTATCCATAGATAGCCATCCTTGGTCTGGGTGATTGCACTGATCGTGCCACTGAAGAATCCGTCCTGCGTTCTCCAGGCGGTATGTGCATATTGCGTAATCTGCTTGGTAGGATCGACTGCCAGGCATGACTCTCTAATCAAGAGCAACAGCAAACAAAGCGAAATTGACCGCAGCTTATTCAACTTTGCAGCCTCGGTAACCGACGCTTTTACCATTTCCTCAGTGGCATGATGGACGGGTGCGGCTGCCAAAGATCATCGCACAAACGCGAGTGCCGTCACATCTTGTTCCGGCCGAGAGACGCAAATATCGATTTCTCGACTCCATCGGTATAACCAACTCGGAAGGTAAGAGCGAGACAGATGCCGCCACAGGGCGTATTCTCCAATTCCGTTCCCGACAGATCGAAAATTGCGAAGGATAAGGCGCACTATCGCCAGCATCGAAATTAACTGCTCATACAGGCGCGTTATCAGTGGTCTATGGATGGTTGGGCGTCATCTGCAGGTAGTTTGAAAAGCAGTAGCCTGCTTGGCTTGGCGCTTTCCCCGTTCGGTTCAACCGTCACATATACCGCATCGATTTGCGACAGGGTCTGGGCGTTGTTGGACTTCAAGATCCACGATCCGTTGCTTCAGCATCGACCTCAGCCGGACGAAGTTAGCCGTGTTGAGTGCCCGCAAGCTCGCGGACGATGTCGCTCACAAAAGCTTTTGCGTCGCCAAAGAGCATCAGAGTCTTATCCACGTAGTACAGAGGGTTATCGATTCCGGCGAAGCCTGGGCTCATGCCGCGCTTGATCACCATGACGGTTTGAGCCTTGTCCACGTCGATGATGGGCATGCCGTAGATGGGACTGGACTGGTCGCTGCGCGCGGCGGGATTCGTAACGTCGTTGGCGCCGATGATAAGA
>DATAYL010000208.1:0-10577 GCA_036272575.1 Bryobacteraceae bacterium
CGCCGAATCGGACGATTGGCGCAGGCCTGTACTGCTGTTCCGCCGGCAAGATGCGCTTCAGTACAACGTCAACAGCAAACTTACCTGGCCCAAAGATGAGGATTAGCAGTGACGCGAAAAAGAATGTGTAGGCGTCATCGCCGTAAAACTTGCCCGGGTCAGAAAACATAGCCAAGAGATTCTGCCGACCTGCGGTTAGATACGCGACGAACATATCTCCCGCGAGCAAGAGTCCCCAAAATCGGGAGCCGAGCCCAAGAGCGAGGCCGATTCCGCCGATTAGTTCCAGCCAGGAGATCGCTGTGGCCGAGAAAGCCGGCGCTGGAACTCCGAGAGTTTCGAAGAAATTTGTGACCTTCGGAAGATGTTGCAACTTACCCCATCCAGTTTGCGCAAATTGCCACCCCCAATACAGCCGGACAACCAGAAGAAATACGGATTGGAATGACGAGGCGGCTTTGATCAGAGCTTCGTAGCCAAGCGCCGCTCGTCTGAACACACTTCGAGTTTGCATCTTACTCACTACTCTTTCGTTTGCTTATTTTTGAAGGAACGTTAGCTTCGGCCGGCAGAACCAACCTAGTTCCGCCCAATTACCAAACCACTGCTGCAGAGCTACAATGCGTTCTCGTTCCGGCATTGAACTGTTCTCGAGTGCAATATCAATCACCTGCTCCAGCGGCTTCTGTTTGCTGAGAGCCTTCAGCATCCGAAATGACTCGAGCTGCAGCCGTTTGTAGTAGACCGAGTCATCCATGCGGTGAACGGCCACGTAGATCCGCTCGGGCTCTGGCTGCTCGTAATGGCGAATGCGCCGCCGGAATTGACGTTGGCGCGCCGCGTTGCTCGAAGTGTCGGAGTCACCCTCATGATCGTGTACTTCGATCAGCAGGTCGTCGACTGGATAGGCGAGTTCCAGGAGCCGAATATAAGGCTGCAAGGACACACGGAGTTCGAGGCCTGCGGATTCTATGTCAGCAGGCGTCAAATTCGGTTCATACGCGCCGTCGAATGCTTCGACGTGAGCCCATTCGAGCCGCACCATATCTAAGGCTAGAGTTTCGCGACGCGCGATCCATTCCGTGTTCGAACGCAGCCAAGCCTCCAGCCGCGATCCGAGATTCCGCAAAGTGAACGACACCGATGGGCAATCAGTCAAATAAGCTCGCATCAGGCGTTCAAATTTAGAGGCGCCGACAATAGCGCGCAAGCCGGGAAAATCCTCGGCAAAGCTGGAAAGCACGCGAAACCAGTATTGGCGGTTGTAGATCTCAAGCCTCTCGAATGAGTTGAGAAGTCGGTTGGGTTTGATCAGGGCTTGCACTTCTGCGGTCACGCGGCAACCGTCCAGTGTTTTGCGTCGCATGCCGTCCGCATGCGTCAACGGCTGCATGACCACAGCAGCTACGCGCCGTTGGAATTCCAGCAGCTTACTCATCTGGCCTCCTGACAAAGCTCCAAATTCTCTGGCATGCAATCCGGGCGGAAAGGCTCAACCTGGGTCAAATAACGATTCGCTTTTAGCGCTTCGGCATGAACCTCGTCGAAGCTCGGAATATTGTCATCCCATTCGAGGAGCGTCGCCGTAGGACCGCAACGCTGAATCGCTTTCGCGTAGAGCGCCCAAACCGGATCGATTACCGCATGATCATGGGTGTCGAGGATGTACTTCTCAAATTTGGAGTGGCCCGCGATGTGAATCTGAGCAACGCGTTCCGCCGGTACCGCGTTCACATATGTGAACGGATCGAAGTCATGATTCTGCGATGAGACGTAAATATTGTTGACGTCGAGTAGAATCCCGCAATCTGCCTTTTCCACCACCTCTGTCAGAAACTCCCATTCCGTCATTTCCGAAGCATGGTATTCGGCATAGCTGCTCACGTTTTCTACTACTACCGGTACTTCGATAAGATCTTGAACCTGTCGGATCTTCTCCGCGGTGACGTTGGCAGCTTCGAAAGTGTACGGCATCGGCAGCAAATCATGTGTGTAGCGCCCGTCAACGCTGCCCCAGCAAAGATGATCCGACAGCCAAGGTGTTCGCGTACGCCGCACAAGGTTCTTCAACCGTTTCAAATGTTCTGGATTCAATGGCTCAGCAGAGCCGAAGTACATAGAAACGCCATGCTGCACGATTTGATACTGTTCCAAAATCTGATTGAGGACGGTAAGGGGTCGGCCGCCATCCACCATGTAGTTCTCGGATATGATCTCGAACCAATCCACAACCGGTTTGCGCTCCAGGATGTGGCGGTAATGTGGTATCCGCAATCCGACGCCAACTCCGTAGTCAGTAAAACCGTTGAACCGATTTGCAGGCATAAAGACGTTATCCTTTATCGACAGCAGACTGGCCCCAATAACCTGGAGGCCAGCCCAACATCAAAACAAATTAAGCCGCTAGCTCTGGCGGCTTGGAACCGTCAGTAGCGCAACCGCCCTTGCCCTTGCAGTCGTTCTTACCTTTGCAGCCGTTCGCACTGGACTTGCAGCCGCCCTGGCCCTTGCAATCGTTCTTGCCCTTACAAGAGTGCTTGTCTTTGTCGTCGTACGATACCCGGCTAAAAGACACTTTTCCAGTATTTGGATTGCTAGCACTCACCTTGGCCGTGCCCTCCGGCGCCGGCGCCGTCTGAGCTGCTTGCAGCCTGGCCGCAGTTCCGCCCAGTAGGCCAGAAACTGCTGCGGTAAGCATCACCGTTTTCATCGAGTTCTTCATTGTGTCGATCCTTTCTTTTTGAGACTGGAGTCTCGAGCCGCCGACTTTGCGCGGCCAAGCTCTGCTGTATGGTTCGAAGATTCTCAAAGAAAGTCATGGTGCGTTACTACTTTTTTCCCAGCGGGTAACGGTCCGATCGATTTAGCGGAAGTAATCGAGCGTCGAATGTGCGCCAGCGGCGCCGTGTTGCTAAGAGAAACAACGTCGTTAGATAGATTCACGCCCAATTCACGCCAGAGCGTGTTTAGGTCAACGTATACAGGCTTATCCTTCATCTCCGAGTACAGCGTTGTCAGCACGTTCGTTTGGCTGGCCTTATCGCCCATTTCGAACGCCCGCTCCACTGGCCAGTGCTTATCGATGGTGCCACCCGCATCTCTTATACTGCGTAAAGCGTCCTGGAGACCCTTTCGGTTGTTGGTAGCCTGGCGGGTACGAACATCTGCGACTAAACAGAACAGCGCTCCTCCCCAGTACGTGCGCCCCCACGTATGCGTGTGGTCAAGACCTTTATCGAAAGCTTGAGGTTCGCCTTTCGGCATGCCACGTAGCATGTCGGTCCAGATCCTTTCGGGTGTAAGATCGCCGATTTGCACGCGAGCAATGGGTTCCACGTACGTTGCAATGCCTTCCTCAATCCAATGATGCTCGTCGGCAACGTCCGGGAAGGCTGTGTGGACGAATTCGTGGATCATCAGCCAATCGTCATGCAGTTGCTGACTGGTTGTATGCCGTCCCACGAAGATGCGTGTAAAGGGCGGGTCGCTCCCCCAAGTTTCTCCCCCGAACGCTCCACTCTCCCTTTCCGAAGGATTTATGCGGACTCGCGTGAAGGGGACCGGGAATACGCCGTAGTAATGTGCAACCGCGTGAGCGGCTTTCGATACCCAAGCGATGATTGACTCGCGCGGCAAATCCAAGCGGCCCGGACCGAAGTTTATTTCGATCGTTGCGCTCCCAAGCTGCAGTCGAGTGGTGTCAGATATGGAGTCATAGCTTTCGCGGACAGCCCCGATCTGCGAACTTATTTGTCCACCGGCAAGAACTGACGACACGCCAGCGAAACGAACGGCAGCGGCCAGAAACTCACGTACCGTCAGAGTAGACCTATTCGTGGGCAATCCAAATTCCTGTTTCTCCCCGTGAGGAATTTCGCTCTGGATGCGGACGAAGTTATGGTTCTGGTCAGTCGCACCGGTTTGTAAATGAATTGTGAATTCAGGACCACTGCGTCGCTTTAGCGTGACTTTCGATTAAAGACTCCGAATGACCGTACAGTAAGGCGGACTCGAACAGCCGACTTACAAATCATCACCACAAGAAAGACAAGGAGAATCAACTTGAATAAGAAGGCTAAGCATCATCGGCCACTAAATAAGGCGCCTCAGGCCATCCACTTGTTTGCAGTCGCAAGCCTGTTAGGCACAGCCGCGTTTGCTCAATCAACTGTTTCGAACGCCGCGCAAGCAGCAGGATCCACCACAACTACAAACTTGCCGCGTATGGCGCAGTCCCACAAACGGCCCATGCCGGCGGTACCGGAAGTGGAGACTGCCACGGAGTTAAATTTCAACGCTGCGCAAGGTCCGGGGCCAGGGCCCATTGGCCCGGGTCCCGGGTGCGACGTATTCCCGGCGCCGGCATCCATCGGCACGACCGTCCCTCTGTCCTACTTCGGACCGCCTCCTTCCTCTCAGAATCCCAGCTTGGTCGGTCCCGAACAACTACTGAAGTCCGGCCAACTTGATGTGGCACATGGCACCATCACGTTGCCGTTGTACTTGGGGCACATGGCTGGCACGAATAAGAACGTATGGTATATCCTGACCGACGTTGATGATTCGGGCGTTGCTGCCGAACTCGGTCTCAACTATTCCGCCAAACTCACTTTCGCCGTGGATGGAGCGAGAACGGCAAATTTAGACGATCAGGGGAACTTGGTATTTAATCAAGGAACCGTGGACTTTCGTCCCGTCCGGAAGCTTGTCGCCGGACCTGCGGGCCATGAGTTTCCTCCCGTGTCGGCACAGCCGGGAGCTATCGGTGATAAAAATTATAGTCCGCTGGTCAGAGTCTTGAATGACGGGGGTACGATTTACAACGCCTCGATCGTGGCATTCGGCGCTCAAGCGAACGAGATCGAGTTCCCGAACGGGAATGTGGATTACAGCAAAGTGCACGACCAGGTAGTGGCAATCGATCCAGCGAACATGACGGTAACCGTGAACGTTATAAACGGCTTCAGTTTTGGGCGTCCGGTGTGGTACTTGTCGATGGACACAAGTGCAGCTTTGGGCGCCACTATCGAGCACAACACGTTTGCTCCATTACAAGCAACTCTTCCGCTGGGCAGGGACGATAGTTTCTCGAGTCCCATTGAACGAATTTTCATCGCTACGAACGGACCTGAAGAAGGCGGCTGCAACAATCCACTACGGCAGGGTTTATCGGCTGACCTGGCGGATGGCTTCAGGCCCAACAACACCCTTGGTGGTATTCCGACCATTGCGCTCGATTACAGTCCGGTCTGGGACGCCAACTTATACGAATGGACGCAGGACGCGATCGATAAAGGATTCCGAGGCCAATTGCGGGAAGAGTTCCAGATTCTGACGTTCGTGCAGGATGGCTTACTCACAGGCCCGGGCGGAAAAACGTTTGGGAGCTTCGGTTTTTCTATCAACTGCCCGATTGTTATCCGGCTCGACTGACCAATCGTCAATTTGCCCTGAGACAAAGCGGTGGGAGCGAACAATTGACTGTGGCCGCAAGAGTCGCTCCCCTAAGCCGCGATATTGCCGCCAGGCATCGTTTCGCGGCGAAGACTACCAAGCGATGGCCAAAAGGACAACCAGGATTGCGCCGTAGCGGACAGGCAAACGTACGTAGGATTTCACAAACCAGCAGTAGTGGATCACAGCACAGGCCGCAATCACGTAAATAAGCCGATGCAGCAGTTGCCAACGTCTTCCCCGAGGCGTCGGATCCAGGCCCGCCGTGGACGTTACCGCGAGCGGAACCATCAGCAAGAGACTGACGAAGCCGATCGCATGTTTCGATGGATGCCTCCATTTCCTCACATATGGCTGGCTCGATAAATTCTTCGACGTTCAAGACATGTGGAAGGATGTTGCGAAACGACCGTTCATTACGATACCGGATTGCGTTGATCGTCCAGCAAGGCGGTACTCTGCTCATAATCGCCGTAACCACCACCTGCTGCGGCGTACGGTAAAATTGCGGGATCTCGGGAAAAACTTCAATCGAACACCGGCGTGACATACAGACTGGCGAAGTTTTCGTGACCGAACCGTCATTCGAGGAGACATTGCGTAGTGGGCTGGCTAAGAAATTAAGTTCTCCGTAAAGCGCAACCTTATTGCCGGCCACGAAGCATCGGCCGTAGTGAGTCCGAACGCGATACTAGCACCTGGGTCCGAGACTCTCCTGTGCCGTGCTGCGAGAGAGGGATGGAATTCAGTCGAGGGTAAACCCAGTTCCTTCATGGTGCTGCTCCTGGCCGTTACACAAGAAAACCGCGATCGGCAGTAAAAGAATTGCATGAATTGCGATCGGATATATTTTCACTATTATCGTTCCTCTATAAGTTGCTTCGGATTAGCAAGCAGAGAGTTACGTTTTGTGGCTCTTTGCTCGGAATTAAGTTACTTCACTCTTGCGAGACAAACGACGGGCCAAAAAGAGATCCATTCGAGGGAAAATGAACGGCTCACTAGTTACACGCGAGGGTGGCCGTTCGAATTACTTCAGCTTCGCCCAGTTCTGGTCGGCTCTCTTGATAGCAGATTGTGGATCTTTGTCGAAGAGCTTTTGCGCTCCCTGGCTGGAGTTTTGATACAGCTTGCCGTCAATGACGGCCCAGGATTCAGGATCGATATCCGCCTTGTGGCCCATCGAGGTACCGACTGCGCAGTACCCACCATATTGCGGCAGATAAGCCTCCGGGTTCTTTGCGAAGAGAGCAACGTGTCCCGTAGAAATGAAGTTATACTTAGCTCGGTTGTACTCATACGAGTACTTCGGATCCCCCTTCATTGGCTTTTTCTGGTCAAAGAAGGCAACAACGTCATAGCCCTTGGCTGCGACACTGTCTTCTCCCTTGTTGACGGAGCCACCGGGTTGAGCAGCAGCTAGCAAAAGCTGGCTGCCGGCCACGGAGGCGAGGAACAGCAGAACTGTCGGCACGAAGAGTCTCATGGATTCGTCGATTTCTCCTGTCCTATTCTTCGGGAGACGAAAAGAAGAAGTCACGGTGAGAACGCCTGTGTTGTTATCACCCGGTAAGTCTCGAGCCGGCAGTGACTTTTAGCTCGATTTGGCGAACTGTGTAGATAGAGTGGATGCAGATTGGGCCGATGGCGGACTCGCCGCTAAGGGAAGTTAGCCTCGAAACACTACTGGAGCGTTACCAGCAAGCCGACGGTCATGCGACGACGGAACTGATTTGCAGGCTGAGCCCTGGTCTCTTGCGATTCTTTCTCGCCCAGGAAACTACGAGAACCGAAGCGGAAGATCTGCTCCAAGACACCTGGTTGCGCATACACAAAGCTCGGCATACTTACCGCGCGGGTGCGCCAGTATTGCCGTGGGTGTTTGCGATTGCCAATCACGTGAGGGTGGACGGTTACCGCAGGCGGCGTCGGATTCAGCAGTATGAGACTGCGACGGAGAGTTTCCCGGAGGGGTCACCGTCCCAAGAATCACCGCGCGCGGAAACACCTAGGTTCGAGTCGCTGATAGCAGACTTGCCGGAAAGCCAGCGGGAAGTGCTGACGATGCTGAAGGTGAACGGGTTGAGTTTAGACGAAGTAGCACGAGCGACATCCTCAAGCGTGGGAGCGGTCAAGCAGAAGGCGAGCCGCGCCTACGCAAAACTTCGCACATTGTTATCAAATTCAGATTCGTGGGGAGCCGAAAGAAAGGAAGCAAGAGGCGCGAGATGAAGTGTCGAGACGTCGAAGACGCGCTGGCGACCTCCAATACGAGGGGACCAGGCAACCTAATGCCGTCTGTTCGAGCGCATATCGAACAGTGCAAGTGCTGCCAGGAATTTGCCCGCATCGTTGAACTCCCTTCGGCGGACGCGCAGATGAACTCGAGCCAAATCGACCGCTTGCAGAAGATGATCGTTGGCGACCTGCGTCCCGTGCGCCCACTGCTTCCCTCCTCGGTATTCCTCTCGGCATTTGCACTTATTTTCGTAGGGCTTAGTTATCTGAGTGTGTTGTATCTCAGACCAGACGGCTGGTTTGTGCTGATGCCAATGCAGAAGATTGCCGTTTTCGCGACGTTAGCGGCCAGCGCCGCGCTTTTAGCCTTTTCTCTCGTGAAGCAGATGGTTCCCGGTCAGAAGTGGCTGCTTCGTCCGGGATTACTGCCGGTTAGCCTTTTTGTCTTGTTGTGCTTGGTCGTAGCAAGCGTGTTCCAAGTGCGAACGGACCCACATTTCCTACAGTCGGGCGAGGCGTGCTTGAAAACGGGAGCGCCTTGCGCGATTCCGGCAGCTTTCGTGTTCTGGTTAATTTTGCGCTGTGGTGCGATTTTGTCGCCCCGGGCAGTTGGCGCAATTACCGGTATGCTCGCTGGATTAGTGAGCACTACTGTGCTCGAAGTACATTGCCCGAATCTAAACGTCTGGCACATCCTCGTCTGGCATGTTGGAATTGCAGTACTTGGGCTAGTTGCCGGAGTGCTCGTCGCGATAGCCGGTCAAGCGATTCGCAATCGAGTGTCGTGACTTTCTTTAGTTCTTTGCGAACTTTCTTATAGAGGCGACCGGAACATTTCCAACTTCGGAAAAAGGGCTGCGAAACGCCCGGAGCCAACGGGAACGCGGAATCATGAAAAGCAAACTGACACCAATCAGAAAAACACTCGTACCTGCCGCCTTATTATTCGGACTTACTGGAGCTTTAGGTCCGGCGATTCACGCAGGGGCACGCACCGGGGCTTCGAAGACCCCTGTTGTAGTAGAGTTATTTACCTCAGAGGGCTGCTCGAGCTGCCCTCCTGCAGAAAAGCTGTTGCAGGCTCTGGATGAGAAACAGCCCTTCAGCGGTGCGGACTTGGTAGTGCTGAGCGAACACGTTGATTATTGGAACGATGGCGGTTGGGTTGATCCGTACTCGTCCAAGTTGTTGACCGCGCGACAGCGGTCGTACGCCGAGCATTTTAGACTCGACAGTATGTACACGCCCCAAGCGGTTGTGGACGGCGAGCGGGAAACGGTGGGCAGTAATGCAGTTGGAATTCGGAACGCCGTGGAGGCTTCCATGCGCAATCAGAAAGTTGCATTGACAGTCGCGAACAGCGTTCGCGATGGCAATCGGATCAAGTTTCATCTGACATCAGCGGATCTCCCCGGGGCCGAAGGACCGGTTACAGTTTACGTCGCGGTCGCTGAAAACAAGGTGCAGTCCAATATCGCGGGCGGGGAGAACGGCGGGCGTTCTCTTACACAGGTCGCGATCGTGCGCGCGCTTGCCGCGGTAGGGGCAATGAAGGGCGGGTCCTCGTTCTTGAAGGACATCACAATTCCAATGCCCTCAGGCGCCGGATCGAGCGGAGTTCGGGTCGTGGCTTTTCTACAGGACGACAAATCGCGCCAAATCGTAGGCGCAACGTACGAAGAGATCCAGGGTTGATGGCGAACCAGAAATGGGGAATGCTACGCGTCTATTCTCGGATACGAGCGCGCAGCCATGTTATTCGCCCTTTGCACGGCGGTGACAATAAATACGCGGTACGCGAGAAATCTCAGCCCCGTGCAATGGTCGTTTCATGCAGAGCAGCAAAATGTCGCTCCGGGGCGGCCGTAGCGCTACGCTTCGAAACGATGGCACTGCCCTACTACGTCATTACAGATGAGGATGGCGATCAGCTTGCCCAGCAAGAGGGCTTGACGTGTGACACCAGCCAGTTCCTTTCGTTCTTGCGCACCGGCTTGGCAGCCGCGCAATCACAAGATTCATCGCAGCTGATCGGGCCGGTTTATACTCTCGCAAGCACGCGATGAGTCGCCGGCCATTAATACTGACTGTCAGTCTGATGCTGATGTCCGCTGTTTGCACACTCAACGGCGCTACCCCAGACGAAATCTATCTCGGCTGGCTGGCCATGTACGTCTTAAACTTTCAAGACGCACATCAGCGGATCTCTCGATGGGAGCAGGCAAATCCCCAAAGATGCCATGGGCCGACGTCGCAGGCAACCGACTCACTCCGGATCCCGAAGCGAGGCGTCTCTTCATGGACCAAGATGTTGTTCGGGTTTCTGGATTTGGGCGATCTACTGTTGGGAATTGCACTCTTGTTCGCCAGCATGATTGCCGTCTTTGTATTCATGCAATGGCGCCACGAGAGCAGGCGGGAACAGAACCTTCTCGACCCGATTGAGCGGGAATACCAGCAATTCTTCCAACCGGTATAGCTCTCGATTACTCCCCTGAAGTCCGGCTCAGTCCGCTAATGTCCGTATAGCGCGTCACACGACAGCAATGGATACTCAAGCGCCGAGTTAACCTGAGCGTCAGGACCTCGCCATGGCCGAACGACCCACATTCTTTGCTCAGCAAGAGATCCTCGTGCCGCTGGAGCCTGCGAAAGGAGCGCTTGTCTATGTCGCGAAAAAAGATTTCTAGCGGTGTGGTTCACGAAGTGCCCGCAGATTTAAAAAAAGCACTTGCGTAGGACCTGCAAGCGTTAACAGCATGGGAGGATATTACACCGCTCGCACGCAACGAGTGGATATGTTGGATTGAGTCAGCTAAAAAAGCAGAAACTAGAAGCCGCCGAATCGAATGGGGCTGTTCAAGCCTTAAGGATGGAAAACGGCG
>DATAYL010000209.1:0-11592 GCA_036272575.1 Bryobacteraceae bacterium
TAAGGTCCTGGATGGAACTAATCGGTATTTGAGCGGAAGAATTCTCGCTTTTCTGAAATCGTAAGTAACCATCTTGAATGGAGAGGTTGCCATTCGCATTTTTCGAGATACCTTCGAAGCCCAAGATATGCTTTAGATGTAAATATCCGTCCAATCTGTTTGGACATAACAATTCTGCAGATCACTTTCATCTCCTGGCCGGAACTGTCCGGCGGTCCTGCCTTACATGAGCAGTTCAGATTCCACTACGAGCTAATGGTTCCAAATTTAAAGAAGGCCATCAAAACTGTTACTTAACGGCACGCGCGGGCCACGTGGGATGCTTGCAGATGCCAACCGGAATTCGCTGACGTCGTCATTTGGCGAAAACTCGGCACGATGGCGATTGACCGTTTCGAGCCAGTCTTGCTCGGCCTTCAAATCCATCTGATTTGCTTCAGCCCGAAAACGTGATGCCCTTCGATTTGCGAACGTGTCGTCTCAATCAATGCTCATATCCGTTTCCGCTAGTAGCTGCACTAAGCGGATGCTGCTCTATGAGTTGCTTCGGGTTGACTACACGCCATGTAGTTGCGCGACCCACGAATTCCGAGCCTCTGCATACGGCTCATAAGTGTTGATCTCGGTATTTTCAAACGAGTGGCGGCTTCCGACACGATCCCGTCTGCCAGTTCAAGAGCACGCAGGATCTGAGCCCGTTCTGCTTCGTCCAGCAAATCGTCGAGACTTCCGTCACTTCCGTCATTGTGCTGAGTACACTTGGCGTTTTTATCGGCGCTGAGCTCAGCGACGTCAACCGTCAGCACCGAACCTTTTGATCGGATCACCGACCTCTCGATCACATTTTGAAGTTCTCGAATATTCCCCGGCCAGTCATAGTGAACCAGCGCCTTCATGGTCTGCGAAGGGATGCTCTCAATCGCGCGGCCGTTTCGTCGGCCGAATTCCTGGGTGAAGTGCCAGACCAGCAAGGGTATGTCTTCCGTGCGCTCGCGCAGGGCCGGAACTCTGATGGGGAACACATTTAGCCGGTAGTACAAATCCGACCGAAATTGCTTATCATTGACCATTGACTTCAGATCACGATTGGTCGCTGCAATGAGGCGGGCATTCGTGTGAATGGTGCGTGTACTGCCCAAGCGCTCGAATTCGCGCTCCTGCAGAACGCGTAGAAGCTTTGGCTGTAGCTCCAGGGGAATTTCGCCAATTTCATCGAGGAATATGGTTCCCCCATGCGCCAGTTCGAATCTCCCGACCCGCTGGGCGATGGCGCTGGTGAAAGCGCCTTTCTCATGCCCGAACAACTCGCTCTCCAGCAAGCCCGTTGGGAAGGCCGCGCAGTTGAACTTGACAAAGGCGCGTGATTTTCGCGGGCTGAGATTATGCACGGCGCGCGCAATCAGTTCCTTTCCAGTGCCAGTCTCTCCGCAGATCAATACGGTTGCGTCCGTTGATGCGACTGTCTCGATCTCTTCCAAAACCCGGAGTAGAACTTCGCTGTTCCCGACGATTTCGTCGAAATGGAGATCGTTGCGTGCCGTCCCCGACAGAGGAGTTGGTTCCATCGCGAATCCATCGTTAAGTTGGCAGGTCTGTGCAAAAGACGCTGGGCTTTTGAATGGTTCCAGTAAAACTCCCGCCCTGCGAGAGTCCTCTACGTTAGCAACATCCATCATCGTCTTGATCTCCTTGCCGCGAAGTTCGTTTAGCACTTGCTTCCCAATTTCTGTTTCGATTGTGGAGCAAGATCTGAATCGCGCCTAGTCCACTTGGAGCATGATCGGCACCCAGATTTCTGCGAATATTCCCCTCGTTAGGGGCCTAGCTGCGGGGGGGCCGGGATTCGCCGATCTCGAAAACCTTCCGCCCAAAACGGCGAGCATCCACGGACCAGGCGCCGGGGCCAACCATTGCCACACTGGCGGCGGCTGCCGCCACGAATAAGCGCATCGACCATTCACCGTCATTTGCGAATGCGGGCGAGAAGGCCATCCATACCTGCGCCAGCACGATACTCGCTCCGGCAACGGGCGTAAAGAGCCCAGAAACAAGGAAAATCCCTGCGATGGCTGCAGCTAACTGTGGGATCGCCGTAACGTGGGTTGAGGCCAGATCGGCGGCCGCCCGATAAATTAGAGGTAAGCCCAGAGTGAGACGCAACAGCAGGAGCCCGTGGCCAGGCCAACGGTCAGGAAACGCCGAAAATGAACGCCGCCGGATCATCCCGTCCTAATGGTGTGGCATCCGGGCCGTTACTGGCCACCCCGAAAGGGTTGCCCCTGCCTCCCATTTTGGGGCCTCAGGAAAGCTCAATGATTCCGCGCTTAAGTCCGAGAATGGCTGCGTGGGCTCGGTCATTGGCACCGAGCTTGAGCAGGATACTCTTGACGGAACCTTTTACGCCTTCCTCCGAGATGTGCAGTTGAGCCGCGATCTCTTTGTTGGCATTGCCCGCCGCAATCAGCTTGAGGACAGCGATTTCACGCGGAGTCAACGCAACATCCATGGCATGCTCGGCGATTTCGGCAGCGATTTCAGGACTCAAGCGCTTTCGACCTCCATGTACAGCCCGGATCGTGTCCAGCAATTCTTTTCGCAACAAGCCCTTCAGCAGATATCCTTGTGCGCCCGCCTGGAGCGCGCGCTTAACCTGGGCATCCCCGGCGTACGTCGTCAACACAACAATGCGCGCGTCGGGAAACTCGCGACGAATCGCGTTGATAGCGTCGATACCATTCATATCTGGCATTTGCAAATCCATGAGCGTAACGTCGGGCTGGTGCTTTCGGAACTGCTCAACGGCTTCGCGCCCGTCGGACGCCTGCGCGACCAACTGCATATCCGATTGGGTTCCAATCAGGCTGGCGATGCCGTCACGGACAATCTCGTGATCATCCGCTGCAAGAACTCGAATCACAATCTCACTCTGCCATTCCGTCGGAAGAACGTGAAACGAAAGCGTCCGTGCTTTTTGACGTACGCTTTTGAACCCGGAACGCTCAACTCGACATCAGTCCCGGTTTCTGGGCCGCTCAGGATAACCAGGTTCGAACCGATCTGCCGCGCCCGCTCCCGCATTCCGGGCAATCCGTAGTGGCCCGTGCGCCCCTGGTCGGTGACGTCACCAGTAAGCCCTTTACCGTCGTCGCGGATCCTCAGCTCTAGCAGGCGGTCGTTGAAGTCGATTTCCGCTTCGATACGAGTTGCACAAGCGTGGGTAAAGGCATTCCGAAGAGCCTCGCGAGCAATGCTGTAGATATCATCCCGAACGATCGGATGCAACTCTCTCATCGGCCCTTCCACAACCAGACGAAAGGTCGCGCCGTCTCCACTGGCGAGTTCGTCTCCCAGCGCGCGTATCGCCTGCGTCAGATCGCCCGTAGTGGATGCCGAGCGCAAATCCTGCACGGCGTGCCGGCCCTCGCGAATCGCGCGGTCTCCGATTTCCAGAGTCTTTTCGAATTTGTTCTTTGCTGCCCCCGCGGGCATCATCTCGCTGACTGCCTGAAGGCTGAGCATAAGTCCTTGAACAGTCTGCAACAAGCTATCGTGCAACTCGCGCGCGATACGCGTTCGCTCGCCGACCCGCGCCTCCACCGTCATATCAAACTGATGGTGCAATTGCCGGACACGCAACTGGTAGGCCATCCACAAAAGCGCCAGAAGAACGGTCGTACAAAGAGCGCGAAACCAGTTCGTCTGGTAATATGCCGGATCGATGGAAAAATCGAGTGAATCGCCGGCTTCATTCCACACGCCGCTGTTATTCGACGCCATGAGGCGAAAGCGGTAGTTGCGGGGCGCTAGATTCGTATAAAACGCCTGGCGACGATTGCCGACGTCAATCCAGTCAGGGTCGTATCCTTCTAGCTTGTATTTGAAACGGTTCTTTTCGGGCGCGACGAGGCTGACAGCCGTGTAGTCGACTTCCAGATCGCGAGTGAGCGCGGGTAGACGCTGCCCGCGCACTGGATAGAAAGTTTTGCGGTCTGCTGTGATTTTCTCGATGTGTACCGGCGGCGGGATGTTATTGAACGCAAGATGCCGGGGATCGACGACTTGGATGCCTTCTCCCGTCACGAACCAGAGTTTGCCATCAGTAGACTTCGCAACGCGAGGACCGTACGCACTTGCCGCACTCGAGCGGAGCCTCACACCATCCGAAGCATCCCAAGCCGTAGTTGCAATCCTGTGCTTTGGGTCGGCGATCCAACTGTCCAGTTCGGTCCGCTTGATGCGCACGAGGCCGCAGAACGTGTACAACCACAACGAACGATCGTCGTCTTCTATTGCCCAGTGAATCCTGTTGCAGGGCAATCCATTCTTGGTCGTGAGCGTAGCGATGCGACCGTCTTTGATCCGGCTAAGGCCGCCAAATCCGGTTGCGACCCACAGAGCCCCATCGCGATCGAAGTGAAGATCTCCGATCTCGCCCTCACCCAGCCCATCGGCCGATGTGTACGATGCGCGAAGCTGACCATCCTTGAAGTACGACACGCCCCCCTCACGCCAGAATCCAAGCCACAGTCCGCCCCGTTTGCGATCCCAGAGGAGAAGCTCAGCACTTTGCTGACGTCCCAACTCTGACCATGGGATCTGCTCGACTAAACGTCCGTCCTGCAGATGCACAAATTTCCGATCCTCTGAAAGCCAGAGATTGCCAGCGCTGTCCCCTGCGATGTAATGCACGTCTCCGCCAGCTACGGCATTCACGGCCACAAACCTGCCGTCTGCAAAGTAAGCAAGTCCGTAACTCGTAGACACCCAGATTCGGCCACGATCATCCTGAAAGAGAGACTGCGGCTGGTCATCGGGCAGTCCATTTGCCTTCCGGAAGATGGTGGTTTGGCCATCCTTCCACATGGTCAGACCATCGTGAGCGCCAATCAAAACGCTCCCATCCGTGACAGCGAGCACGGACTGAGTAGCGTCGCTAGACAAACCCTGTTTCACAGAAATAGTAGAGACGGGGAGCTGTCGAAAGCGGTCGAGTCCTCCGGTGGTGGCGACCCAGATATTGCCTTCACGATCCTCGAAAAGCGCGAGGATGACGTCGCCTGAGAGGCCGTCGGATCGCGTAAATACATCTGTCCGGCCGTGGTGTAAATGGATGAGGCCCCGCTCTACGCTTCCAATCCAGAGACCGCCATCGCGGTCCTGGAGCAGTCGATTCGAGTCGACCTCGCGGTCTCGCAGCGGTCTATTCGGATCGGCTGTGCTTCGGATGGGATAGGGTTCGACTTTGTCGCCAGAGAATTGGCTGAGTCCTGCCCCGTGCATGGCAATTAACAGCCTTCCGTCGTCGGCTTTACCGAGGCCAATGAGCTCCGTTCGCGTCGCATACCGCCTCGGAGGGCCGGGTGTCCATCGCCAGAGCCCAGACTGTGCAGCGGCCCAGAGCGCACCTGAGTTGTCTTCATAGAAAGCCCATATGGCTCTGCCGAACGCGCCATCCTCCCTATAACATTGGGTCCTGCCCCTTCGGATAGCGCAGAGCCGGCCCGTTGGTGTCTCCAAGGTGGCGGCCCATACCGTTCCATTACGGCTCTCGAACAGTGATGAAATAAAATCTCTGCCAAGCTCCGGGTGCTGCGTCAGCTTGCCCTCGCTCCAGCTTGCGAGGCCGGCAAAGGTGCCGATCCAAAGAGTGCCGTCCCTGCTCACGAGCAGGCAATTGATCTCTCTCGCAGAGAGACGCTGACCAGCGGGTGGAGTCCAGGGCATACTGTGAACGCCATCGAAGCGAAACAAGCCGAATTCGCTGCCGAGCCAGAGATACCCATCCGGTGTCTGCGCGATGGCATAGACATTGCCAAGCGAGAATCCATTCGAGACGGTCCACGCGTTGTGCGCGTACTGGCTGATTTCAAGCGCGGGATTGAGCGCGAAGCCGCAACGACAGCCGGCCGCGAGAAGGCACAGTATAATGACAACTCGTTGCACCATCGGCTCTCTTTCAGGACAGTATCTGTACGATATTACGCTTTACCCCTGTCAACGTTCTTCGCGGGACTGAATGTTTAGTACTGGGCCGATGCAGCTCTCCGGTCGCTTTGGGCTGATTAGGCGTAAGGCAGGTGTGCGTGCTGCCCAGGCGCTCGAATTCGCTCTCCTGCAGAAGGCGAAGAATGGCTCTAATGATAATCATGCGAACTTAGAGTCCAGAACGTCGGCAAGCTCGATCATTTCTGCGTTGTGAACTGCTTTTGCAGGTATTCGCATAACCGGGAAGCCGATAAGGGAGCCGCTAGTATATCTTCCACGCCACAGTCAAGTGCGTCCCACCACAACTCAGCCGTTCTGGTGGAACTCACGAGCAGAACCGGAATCGAGCTATACCTCACCGTTTCGAGCAAGTCCCTCCAGTTGCCATCTTTGAGAGCCAGTTCTGAAATGACAACGGTTCTATTGACCGCCGGGTTGAGTAAAGCAGCGGCCTCCTTGATAGTCCGTACCCACCGCACTGTTATGCCGCGTGCTTCCATCTCGTTCTCCAGGCCAGGGTCTGGTCTCGTGGCGCCTACCATAACGACTGTATTAGCTGGTTGTCCGCTGTGCATCAATATCAGTCCACTCCATTCCACGGTAGCCGAGTGCGCGTCGAAATTGCCGTAAACTACCGTAACCTGCAGGCTGCCGGTACGTGCCGAGATTTCCGCATCCGTCGAAATTGTGGCTCAACGTCGAGTGCCCGTTTGGGGTAAGTCCTTTGTTCTCCGCCGCAGTTCCTCGGCTGTTGACGTGCCCCCAATTGAGCCATACTATGTTGAAAAGTTGCAATACGGTTCGGGGCGCTTCACAGACCGGTAAGTATCGCGCAATGCCGCCCTCCTCATCACCAGAAAGTTCCCGTAACATTGAAGAAGATGTCGTGCCGACCACAGCCGTCCGTGAGCAATTGGCACGAATAGTGAATAGCCCGGGGTTCGTGTCCTCAGCTCGTCTATCCCGATTCCTCACCCACATTGTGAATCGGACTATTGAGGGCGATCTCGATAGCCTGAAAGAGTTTTCCGTCGCAATGGAGGTTTTTGATCGTAGCTCTGATTACGATCCAAACATCGACGCAATTGTCCGGGTTCAGGCTCGCCGGCTTAGAGCGAAGGTTAAGGCATATTACGAGGAAGGACCAGGCAGAAGCGATCCGGTGTTGATTGCACTGCGGCCGGGCAATTATATGCCCATCTTCCGATCATTGGATAAACAGCCAACACATCCGCTGCAGGAAACCGGCACCACAATCCCAACGGGCAGTGCGTGCGTTGCCGTATTGCCGTTCGTGAACATGAGTCCAGAGATTGAGCAAGACTATTTTTGCGACGGAATCAGCGAAGAAATCATCAACTCGCTCACCCACGTTGCGGGCTTAAAGGTAATCGCACGGATGTCGGCGTTCCAGTTCAAGGGTGCGTCGGTGGATATTCGCGAAGTGGGCCGGCGTCTTGATGCGGATGTCGTCATTGAAGGAAGCGTCAGGAAGGCTGGCGACCAACTGCGGATTGCTGCGCAGGCGATTCAGGCCGAATCTGGCCATCACCTGTGGTCGGAGATCTTCCGCCGCGAACTGAAGGATGTCTTTGCAGTTCAGGAAGAGATCGCCCAATCCGTCGCCGCTGTGCTCCGTCTTCATCTGCCAGAGATGCGGTCGCAAGTGCGTGCCCCCGATCGAAATCTCGAAGCATATACGAAATACCTGAAAGCTCGAGTCTTGATCTATCAACAATCTCCTGAAACGCTGCGGGCTGCCCTGGGGCAGCTACGCGAACTCATTGAAGTATTCCCCGATTACGCTCTCGCCTATAGTGGCATTGCTGAGGCGAACGGCCATCTCGCCATTTTTGGTGTCGTTTCTGGTCGTACAGTGTATCCCGAAATGAAAGCGACTGCCGAGCGCGGTTATGCCCTCAATCCTGATTCAGGAGAAACCTGCACGGTGCTGGGCGGACTTCGCGCCTGGTTTGAGTACCGTCGGGATGAAGCGTACGCGCTGTACGACCGCGCGCTGAAATTACAACCCGGCCTCGCGCGAACTTACAGGTATCGTGCTATGGCGTTGCTGTGCCGGGGGGAGATCAAAGCAGCAGAATCAGGACTGCGCCGCTCAACCGAATTGGATCCCCTTTCCGCTAGCGACTGCGCGCGAATGGCTTATCTTCAGTACGTGAAAGGCGACTATCGATTAGCCACAGAGCACCTCGAAAAATCGTTCGAGCTGGATCGCGATTACCCGGAAGCGCGATTTTACGAGGGGCTCTTGCATTATCAGGAGCAAAATTACGATCGCGTGATCCGATGTCTTTCGCTGTCGGATTTCCCATTCGATATCGGCGTGCTAGCGGCCGCCTACGCCCGAAAAGGCTCCGAGTTAGGAGCTCGGCAGTGCATCGAAAAGCTTAGTCGGTTAGCAAAGAACCAATACGTGACCCCGCTGGCGGAAGCTTTCGCTGCGATCGGAATGAAACACTTCGATCTCGCTTTTCAACGCCTCAACGAGGCGATCGACGACAAGACAGCCTTCGTTAATCTGCTGGCGATCGAACCGTTTTTTAATCCGCTCCACAGTGACGCAAGGTTCACGAACCTTTTAAAAAGGTTGAATCTTGCACACTAGATTCGGTCGGGAGCCGGAGTTCATACAGACTCCCTTGTGAGTGGCTTAGAAAGGATGTCCTTCAAATGACTGCTCCTATTCCATTTCGAACGCGAGATATTGAAACTATCCGCTGCGCTCGATCCGCAACACCGCCGCGTCGCCCGGTTTGAGCTGAGCTACGGCGGACTTTAATTGATCGACGGATTCAACGGTTGTGCGATTCAGTGAGTGGATGACGTCGCCTGCCCGCAGACCGGTATTCACGGAATTGAAGCCCGGTGCCTGGCCAATTACGATTACGCCTGCGCCAATGCGCACATCAGGCAGCAGGGAACGCGTTTCATCATTGAAATCCAGACCCAAAATGCCTAACGGCCCGATGTGGCTCTTCATTGGAGCGGCGAATCGGCGAGCTGGTCCATGCGGTCGCGCAGCCTGATCGCGGGAACATCGAATGACATCTTCTGCGCTCCCCGCAGCACATCGATTTTCACGACCTGGTCAGGCGGGTGGAGATAAAGCGCAGCAGCAAACAGGGTAAGGCTGAGCACGGGGCGATCGTCTACAGCGACGACAACGTCCTCGGGCTGAATGCCAGCTGCGCGTGCCGGTCCGTCGGGAGCGATGTCAGCGATCACCACTCCCCAGTTCTGAGCGAGCCCGAGGCCGTCAGCTATCGTGGGCGTAATCGTTTGCGCGGCTGCCCCAATTTCAGTACGGTATATGTGGCCGTACTTCCTCAGGCTTTGGTAAATGAAATCCACGATCCGCGCCGGGATGGCAAAACCCAGACCTTCGCTGCCACCGCCTCTGCTCAGGATGAACGTATTCAGCCCCACTACACTGCCCGTAACGTCCACCAACGGGCCTCCGCTATTGCCTGGGTTGATGGGCGCGTCGGTTTGCAGGTACACCATCGGGTTGTCGGGATCGGGTTGCCGCCAAGCCGAGCTGATCACGCCCATTGATACAGAGTTCTGCAGACCTGTCGGGCTGCCGATGGCGAAGACGAGGTCTCCCTGTTGTGGAGAACGATCCAGCCGGAAACGCAGCGCCGGCAAATTTCTCGCCTCGACCTTCAGCAACGCCAGATCAGTTTCTTTTTCGAATCCGATTACCTTCGCGTTCAGCACCTGCCTGTTCCCAGGACTGGAGACATCATCGAAGCTGGCTGGCCGCAACCACAGAACCACTCGGATCCGCTGCGCCCCTTCCACCACATGGGCGTTGGTCATGATGTAACCGTCAGAGTCAACGATCACGCCGGAGCCAGTCGCGTGCTGGCGCACGATGAGCGCCGTATCCTTGCGATCGCTCTCCTCCGCCGCCCCGAATCCGCTTACCTCGATCTGAACTACGGCCGGAGAAACTTTGCTCGTCAGTTGTTGCAGCGAGTCGCTGAGCTGGCTCAGCATCTCTCCTGGAAGGCGTGAGACCACCTTGTGCCCCGTACCGGCCTGAGCCGCCGGGTTAGGACTGGGCTGTTGGCAAAAAGCACTCACCGGCAGGGTTGCCGCGCAAACTGCAATCATGAGTGGACGCATTAGATATCGGTTCATGGATGATGTTTTGAGTGACGAGCTTGGTAGCGAAACTGCTTCCTTTCCGTCGGTGAATTGGGTGTGATGAAACAGCAATGAATGTGTTATTTCCGTCCAGGCGGAAAGTCCTTCAGCAGTTTTTGTGTTGCCTTGTCCAGGTTCTTCCGGTTCTTCTGCTGGTCTTTGCTGAGATTAATCTCCTTGACCACAAAACCTCTCCAAATAAGCTGTTTGGTGGCGGCGTCATAGATACTGACGACGAGAATTCCATTGTTTATGGTCGAACTGGTTGCAGTAGCACTCGCCGTACCCATGCCACCTCCGAGGGCATCGCGCATGCCGAAACCATTCCACTGCCTCTCCTGCTGGACACCGATCTGATAGTCGACGAGGAGATCGGCAGGATGGGCGGAACTGGCGTTATTCGCGGAATCGGCCGTACGGAGCGGGTCGGGCGGTTGAGGGAGACCGGCCGACGTTTGCGGGAGAGCCGGCGGCTGTGGGAGATCTGGGGCTTTGGGAAAATCTGCCGAATGCGGGGAGCCGGGCGTGCCGCTGTCCACCTTTGTGAAGCCCTTACCCACCAGTTGGGAATCCAGCGACTGCTTGATCTCGGCGTCAAGGATCTGGTCGGGATGGCCAATTCCCCCGATCGCCACCCACGTGTAGGAATGATATTTCGAAAAGTCAGTTCCTGGCACGTAGTTACTTCTTACGTCCTGTCCGTGTACGATGGAGCACGCTATGACTGCCATAACGAATGCAGGACTAAATCTTGCTATCGAGCTTCGGGATTGTTTCTTCATATGTTTCTCTTGGTTCTCGCTTGCCGGCGTGGCCTTAATCGGGTGTCATGGCATGACATGAGCGTCAAGCTTAATTCCATGCTGCCCTGCGCCACCGTCCATTTGAAGTAATCTGCCGTAAACTCTCCGTAACTTTACGGCTGATTACTGCAATCCAAGTTCGCAATCGAGGCAAGATTGCCTCAGATGCAGCGAATTAATCGAACAACGAGGTGGGCAGCCTTTTTGGGAACACTCGTGTTGCTGGCGCGAGCACAGGAATCAAGTCCGCCGGTACTGACGCTGGATGAAGCAATTAAGCAGACCACGGCAAACAACAGCGCCTTGAAGATCTCCAGTTTGGAGACCCGCCGCGCCGCCGACGACCTGGCTGCGAACAACACCAGGCGTTTTGCTATTACAAACATCACGGCCCTTGGGGGCCAACTGTTAACGAGGCCATCCGTCACCTTTCAACAAGGCTCGCTCGGGGTATACAAAGCTACTGGTCCAATTCCGGCAACCGATCAAAAAATCGAGGTCGCGCGGAAACCAGCCGGCGCGATATATGCCTCCGTGCTCCAACCGCTTTCAACGCAGTACCGCCTACATCTGCAGTTGAAAGCCCTTGCGTTGGGTGTGGCGGCTACACGTCAAGACGAGGAGAAAACGC
>DATAYL010000210.1:0-30856 GCA_036272575.1 Bryobacteraceae bacterium
AGAATATTGGCGGTCTCGTCCCGGACGTTCGAATCGATGACGGCATCGACGGGCGAACCGACCCAGCGGTCTTCGATGAGATCGCCAAGCGCCGATTCACCATCCCGGCCCACGGGCGTCTCGAGCGACACCGGATCTCGCGAGATGGTCTTCAACTTCTGGACCTTCTCGACCGGAATATCCATGCGCCGGCTAATTTCTTCGTTGGTTGGGACACGGCCGAGCTCTTTTTCGAGCTCACGAGTAGCACGCAAGAACTTGTTCATGCTCTCGTTCATATGAACGGGAATACGAATAGTGCGCGATTGGTCCGCAATGGCGCGCGTGATCGCCTGGCGGATCCACCAGGTGGCATAAGTCGAAAACTTGTAGCCGCGCCGGTATTCGAACTTATCCGCCGCGCGCATCAAACCGATGTTGCCCTCCTGGATGAGATCCAGCAGGTGAAGTCCGCGATTGACATACTTCTTGGCGACCGAAACCACCAGGCGAAGGTTCGCCTCGACTAAATCTTTCTTGGCACGCTCAGCTTCCACTTCGCCGTGCCGGATCACCGAGAGGCTATGCCTCAAATCGGGCAGCGAAGCACCCGCTTCGCCTTCTTTTTTCTTGAGATCGCGCTTTAGCTCTTTCAGTCGAAGCTGTAGTGCCGCCGCGTTGCGACCTTCGAGCCGCTTCACTTCACTATCGAGCTGGGCCATCTCCTCGGCGGTGGCCTCAATGGCGCGTACGAATTCCTTCCAGCGGGCCAAATTGAAGGGGATTCCACGCAGCGATCGTGAAAGCTCTACCTTGGCGCGCGCTACCTTGCCCGCCCACTTTTTACGGAGTTTCTTGTTGATTGAGGGTACTGCCGCATGCTTCTCGATGCTTTGCTGCAGTTTTTTATCAGCGGCCAGATAGGCGAAAAACAACTCCGCCATCTCGGTACGGCGCTTGACGTCGGCAGGGCTACCCTCTTCGATGTCAGAAGGCCCGAAATCTACGTAGCTATCTACGTCCTCGGCCCCTTTACGAATAAGCTCGCCGAACTCCAGCACGATGCCCTGGATCAGGGGCGAGCGGCTGATGGCTTTCTGCATCCGCAGCTTGCCGCGCTCCATTTTGCGGGCCAGAGTTACTTCCCCCTCGCGGGTCAGCAACGGAACCGATCCCATCTCGCGCAGATATACCCGTACCGGGTCGTCTGTGTAGATCGACTCTTCTACCTGCTGGGCGCCGTGGAATTCCTCATCCTGAACCTCCTCAGGATGGAAAAAGTTCGATTCTTCATCGAACGGGAGCCCTAACGGCTCACGCCCCTCGGCTAAATACTGATCTTCAAATTGATCCACTTACTTCATCACCTCTACTTCGAAACCACCGCGCAGGCCGAATATTCCGTACGTAATTTTACACTCGATATTAACCAGACCTTTGAAGCCTCCCTTATGGCTACACTGATACCCAGAACCACCGCATGGCGGAAGAATGCTATCTTGCTTGTAAGTTTGCGCGCCATGATTGTACCCGATCTTGCGAGAAAAGTTAATACTTTATTAGGGAGATGTTCACCAAAGTGATTGGTTACACAAAAGATAGCTGCTCAGCAGTGCTATTGACGCCCTGGTTATCTTCTCGACAGACCGCTCTATATTGTTAGACTTTCCGTTGCAGCATTACGTTCTTAAGTTCGCCAAAAAATTCTTCCACATCCTGAAAATCCCGATATACAGAGGCGAAACGAACGTAAGCAATCTTATCCAGCGCCCGCAAGCGTTCCATCACTCGTTCCCCTATGGTGGTGGTCGAGATTTCCCGTTCGGGCGTGTCGAAAAGCTCAGTTTCAAGATCGTTTACCAGTTCCGCCAAAGCTCCCATACTGACCGGGCGTTTCTCGCATGCCCTCAGTAAGCCGTTTAACACTTTCTGGCGATCAAAGCTTTCCCTGCGTCCGTCTTTTTTGATGACCATATAGGGTACTTCGTCGCAACGTTCGTAGGTGGTAAAGCGGCGTTCGCAACTCAGACACTGGCGTCGACGACGGATCGAGTCTCCCTCCTTGCTTTCCCTGGAATCGATTACTTTGTCTTCGCGAAAACCGCAGAATGGACAGGTCATGGGCAAACTTCCGAGCGTAACTGCCTGAATTTACAATAGTGCCTAACTCTGACAGGAGGGAAGGAGCACGGTAGGGGCCGCCAAGGCGAACAAAATGCCGCCAGAGCTACGAACAAAGACGGGTATCAACGTGGGGACGATGCGTAACGGGGATAAAACCAATACGGGTTTTGTGTTGAAGCTGCAGGCTGAACAAAAACTAATCCCGGTTTATAGGCCTGAGATTGAAACGAACATCAGGACTGTCAGTCCTAGAACGATGACGCATGCCAGAGTAGAGTGAAGCACTCCGGGCGACGTTACGCCGGGACTTCTTATCTTGATTTCTACTATCTCGAGCGCTTGAGCCGCGGCCGCTTTCATTGTGTGTGGCTGCAACTCTATCACCGTATTTTTTCTAGGTTAATACGTGGATTTCAAATCCTAACCGAAAATGGAATCCAGTCTTGCTCCGGGTAGCGGCATTGCAGGTCTGACGAAGCGGCTCGACCGATTTTCCACGAGATTGGGGCTGCCAAGTATTCCGACACAGACTTGAACTTTTGCGCCGCCGTTTCCGTTCTAATGTGTGGGATAGCCTATGCGGATTGGAGCTGCCATTACGTAAGCATCGACCGCTTGAGACTACCTGAGAGCAACTCATGTCAGCCATTGCGGGCTCGCTCATTTCGATACACTCAAAGGTTCCATTTGGAACAAAAGCGCCAATCGCAGACGCCACTGCATGGATCGGGTCGGGCTTAGTTCAGAGGCTAAGTGGGGCATCTCGAGCGTTGGACGAAGAATCAATACTGATAGGGCGGTGCCTGGCGGGGGAGCAGGGTGCCTGGGAAGAACTGGTCCAGGTCTACACCAGGCGCGTGTATTCGATTTGCTATCGCTTCACCAACCGCGATACGGAAGCGCAAGACCTGACGCAGGAGGTTTTCCTACGCGTTTTCCGGACACTTGGAAGTTTTCGCGCAGGCGAGGGCTCATTTACCGTTTGGCTGAGCCGGCTAACCCGTAACTTACTGGTGGATCATTATCGCCGTAGCAAGCAGGAGCGGATCACGGACGGGATCGAAGAAAAACTAGCGATCCTCGAAGAAAAAACGGCGCAGTTTTCGCGTGCCGACGGCATGGTCGCCGGGCGCGAAGCGGGCGAACTCCTTCAGGCCGCTCTGCAAAAGCTGTCTCCCGAATTGCGCGAAGCGGTCATACTGCGTGATTTACAAGAAATGGAGTATCGGGAAATCGCGCGGGTCTTGCAGGTGCCGGAGGGCACGGTGAAATCGAGATTGAACCGCGGACGCGCAGAACTGGCGCGCGTATTGCGGCGAAACAAGGTGACGGTCTAAGAATTGCTGGCAGAGAACTTACGATGAACTGCGTGGAATTTGAGAGCATTTTGGCGGACTACTTCGACGGCACGCTGTCGAACGCCGGTCGTGCGTCTGTGGAACAGCACGCCGCCAGTTGCGCCAATTGCCGCGAGTTCATGGCTGAAACGCGTAGCGGACTAGCTTTTCTGGAGCGGGCCGAAGAAGTCGAACCACCTTCCGAGCTGATCACGCGCATCGCTTACCTGGCGCCTCGCGGCCGTACTCGCGAGCCCTTCGAGCGGCAGAGTTTGTTCGGTAAACTGAGGCAGCGCTGGCTGACGCCGATTTTGCAGCCACGCCTGGCGATGGGAATGGCGATGACGATTCTATCGTTTGCCATGCTCGAGCGTTGCACCGGGATTCACGTGCAGCACCTGGAGCCGTCCGATCTGAACCCGGTTCGCGTTTGGAGCGGAGTCGAAGACAAAGGGCTGCGGGTGCGCGACCAGGCGGTCAAATACTATAACAGCTTGCGCATTGTCTACGAGGTTGAAACGCGTTTGCGCGATCTGGAAGATCAAGACCAGAATGCGCCGGCATCTACCAAAGCTAAATCGAAATCAACTGCATCAACTGCGGCGGGCATGCGGGGCAGCCGGCCGGCCCAGCCGCGAAATGAGCCTTCACCAAATCGGGGGGATAAACCATGAACTGTTATTTACATCCGGAGACGCCGGCCATCGCGTTCTGCCGCACTTGCGGTCGTTCGCTATGCGCGCAGTGCCAACGGCCAGCCGAAGGGACCATCTATTGCCAGGATCACGTCCCAGTGCCGGCGTACACGGCTGCGTCACCGGGTGCCGATACAGGCCCCAATCCTTACGCGCAGGCTGGGGCGGCCATCCCGGTCGGGCACGTTGTGAGGACCTCGCCCGGTCTGGCTTTTATCCTCGGAATCATTCCTGGGGTGGGGGCTATTTACAACGGGCAATATCTGAAGGGACTGGTCCACGCACTCATTACCGGTCTGCTGATCACCATCATTGACAACACGCCCGGTGCGAGCCAGCCGCTGAGCGCTATGCTTCTGGCTGCTTTCTTTTTCTACATGCCGTTTGAGGCGTACCATACCGCCAAGAAGCGGGAAATGGGTCTGCAGCCGGATGAATGGTCGAGTATTCTGCCGCGCAGCCAGCAGAGCGGCCGTACGCCGATCGGTCCAATTATTTTAATCTCGATTGGCGTTCTATATCTTTTGGACACGCTGAACGTGTTCGAGTTCCGGCAAATCGCGCGTTTCTGGCCGGTAATTCTGATTCTGGTTGGCGCGTATATGCTTTATTCACGTGTCACGCCACGGAGTGAGACACGAGACACCGCCGATCCTGATCCTTTCCCGGGCGCTCCTGGCACCCCAGGCAGTAACTTTATGGGGAGTCGCCATGATTAATCGCAGCGCCATGTTTGCGCAAGCGGTGCGCGGCCCCGTCATGCTGATCGTTCTGGGAGGATTATTCGCGCTGCAGCAAGACGGTGTGCTGGCGTTTTCGCGCAGCTGGCCGCTGCTGATCATTGCGATCGGAGTTCTCAAATTGATTGAGCGCATGCTGCTTGGACCGCATGCGGCGCAATATGGGCCACCCCAGGCGCCGCCGCCGGCTGCGAGTTACGCGCCGCCATCCAACTATCCGCCAGCGCGGCCGCGAGCCACCCAGTATTCCGACTTCCGCACCCAACCACCGTTTTCCGGCCAGCAGCCGCCACCGGGAGATCCGAAGCGATGAGACCACGGGGATCGATCACCGGCCCGCTGGTCATCATTTTGCTGGGCGTTATTTTTCTGATGCATGCGATTTCGCCCGATTTCCCGCTGGCCGATTGGATTGGCCGGTATTGGCCCTATCTGCTAATTCTGTGGGGCACTGTGGCCCTGGTGGAAGTAGCGATCCGTTTCGTGTCCGGCAGTGCGCTTCCCACCAACGGCGTGTCCGGAGGGGCATGGTTCGTGGTTGTGGTGATTTGCCTGGTGGGGATGGCTTTTTTTCAATTTCGCAGCCCGGACACCTGGTGGCGCCACACGGACTGGGGACGGGGTTTTGATAATGCCTTTGGCGACGAGCACGAGTATTCGGTGAACGCGATCCAGAAGAGCGTAGGATCGGCGCCGCACATCATTTTGGAAAACTTTCGGGGCGATGCCAAGATTACGGGTGCGGCAGGATCTGCGCTATCGCTTACCGGTCGCAAAACGGTGCGCGCGATGCGAGACGATGCCGCCGAGCGCAGCAACGACGCAACGCCGGTCGAGGTGGTAGTTGACGGAAAGAACGTCACGATTCGCTGTAACCAGGATCGGGCGGGTTACCATACGCTAGTTGCGACTAACCTCGAACTGACCGTTCCCAAAAACGCGAGCCTTGAAGTCGATGGAACATCGGGCGATCTCGAAGTAACATCGCTCGATGGCGATCTCTCATTGCGCAGCGGCGACGCAGGTATGCGATTGCAGGATATTGGCGGCAATGTCGAGATTGACACCCGGCGCAGCGATTTGCTCCGCTGTACGAATGTAAAGGGCGCTGTTGAATTGAAGGGGCGCGGTTCGGACGTCGAACTGAACCACGTGAATGGACCGGTAAATATCAGCGGTGATTATTCCGGGACGGTTTCCCTGCGCGCCATCGATCACGCGGTTCGGCTGCAGAACACGCGGACGGAACTGCGTGCGGAGAGTCTGCCGGGAGAGGTGCGGGCAGACCGCGGGAGTGTAACGCTTGAAGACGCAGTAGGGCCGGTGGTGCTGAGCGCTCATTCGGCGGACGTTTCGCTGACCAATATCTCAAATGCACTCGAAGTGTCCGTGGATCGGGGCGATGTAGATCTCAAACCGGGGCACCTTCCGCTGGGCAAGATTTCCGTTCGTGCCAGCTCCGGGAACATCGAACTGGCGCTGCCCGACTCGGCGGCCTTCGCGCTGACGGCGAATACAGATCGCGGCGAGATTGAGAACGACTTCGGGGATGGACTTAAAGAGCAGACCAACGGGCGCGGCGCGCACCTGGAGGGAGCGGTGGGCACGGGACCAACGGTTGATCTGATCACTGGGCGCGGAACGATCACGGTGCGCAAAGCAAAAGCGACTGCTCCGATCTCCGTCGCCACCACTGGCGGGAGTGCGCGAGTGACAGCGAAGCCGCGCTTTGTTTTGGCCGATATTCTGCAATAAGCATCCCGCTGGGCGATCCGGATGAGGCGAAATACGTTCTCATCGGACTTGTTTTCCCTCCATTCCGCATAAAAGCGTCCCACATCTTAATGGAATAAGCATCGCGACGTTAGTCCTTTGGCTTTGCTGGAAGGTGGCAATTGAGATGGAAAGTTACAGAACCTTTACATGCCCGCAGCGTCCTGGACTGTCGTATAACGTCAAAGCCAGTAGAGGATGAAAGAATGAGTAGGACATGCACAACCTGTAGACGGTCGAATTCTCAGCTAGTCTCAGACGCGAAGGCGCTCGGCTTGCTGCAAGAGTTTCAGTGCGGCGTCTACACCTGTTGCCAGATCGCGGAGTGGGCCGATGAGCAATGGTCGGCGTGGTTTAAGGCGACACAGGAAGACAGTAAGGACGTCGATCAGATGACAAGGCGGCCGGAGTTTGGTGAGGCGGAACCCATACTCGTTCCCGTCCGCTTGCGGCGTCCCCAGGTCCCTTGGTTCAGAAACCCCGACGACCTCAGTCGGCAATGAAAGCATCATCATGCACGGAATCGCCGCCTATCTAGAACCCCGGAACGAACACAGGATCTGCTGAATAGTAAGTGGATCTTGCGATCCGCGGTTACGCCATCGGCTCAAGTTGGCACGGCTAATCAGATGCATTCGCGACCGCCATCTCTGACGGACGATCGTCCGGCGGCTTAGATCACGAATGAACGCGAGTAATCCTGGCCCAGCGTCAACGTGCGGTTCTGCACTCTCAAAATAGTGTTCACCGGGCTGAATCCTCCTAGCGGCAATAACCAGAAGGCGAGCATGACTCAGTACATCGGGCCTGTTCGCGTAGGCGTCGATTGTTCCAGCCCCGCACTTACACTTATGTCTCTCGTTTGACATAAGAGCTTCAACTTTGCGGAACACTTTTGGATCTTTTGGATCCGCCTGCGCGTATTCCGCTCTGTGAGTCACAAAATGAGCTCGGCTTGTAACCAAACCGATTCTGCTGAGTATTGCAACTGAGAAGTGCCGCAGCCGATTTGCTAACCACGCGCCGGTTCATCCGTATTCGAAACGAGACTGGAGCGTGGGCGATTGGTTGCGGCACCACATACAGTCAAGGGAAACGAAATGGCGGATTTGCAGGAAGCGCTTCGGCAACTCAGAAAAGCACCCGGATTCACCACCACCGCGGTGATCACGCTCGCCTTGGGCATTGGCGCGACGACCGCGATCTTCACCCTCGTTCATCAGGTGATGCTCAAGTCTCTGCCGGTCACCAAGCCCGAAGAACTCTGGCGCGTGGGCGACAAAATCCGCTGCTGCAACTGGGGCGGGTACACGCAGGACAGCGATGGGAATTTTTCGCTCTTCTCCTATGAAGCGTACAAGAATTTCCGCGAACACACGCCCGAGTTCGCCGACCTTGCCGCGCTACAAGCCGGCAATGCGCCGCTCGGTGTCCGCCGCGCAGGATCGCAGGGCCCTGTCGACACCCGCAATGGCGAATACGTCTCGGGCAATTTCTTCCGCACTCTCGGCGTCCATCCCTGGATCGGCCGTTTGATAAGCGACGCCGACGATCGGCCCGGCGCACCTCCCGTCGCCATCATGAGCTACCACGTGTGGAGCGATAAATACGGCTCCGATCCCTCCGTTGTGGGCGCGAGTTATCAGGTCAACGGTCATCTCTTTACGGTGATCGGCGTCGCTCCCCCCGGCTTCTACGGCGCCAAGCTCGACGGCTGGGGCATGCCCGATCTCTGGATCCCGACCAACACCGAACCTCTGCTCGATGGCGACGCGCAGCGCCTCAAACGGCCCAATACGAACTGGCTCGACATCGTCGGCCGCGTGCGCCCAGGCGTGAATCCGAAGTCGCTCGAAGCCAAGCTGCGCGTCGAGTTCCATGACTGGCTCGCGAGCCATGTGCCCGACATGGAGCCCGGCGAAAAGCAGACCTGGCGTCAGCAGACGCTGCATCTGATTCCCGGCGGCGCCGGTGTCGCAGCCATGCGCGATCAATACGAGGCCGGATTGAAGCTGCTGCTCATCGCGGCCGGTTGTGTGCTGCTCGTCGCCTGCGGCAATCTCGCCAATCTCATGCTCGCGCGCGGCTTGAAGGAGCGCTCGCAAACGTCTCTGCGCGTCGCTCTTGGTGCATCGCGGGGCCGGCTGGTGCGCAAAGCGCTCGTTGAGTCCACCCTGCTCGCCATCATCGGCGGCATTCTCGGAATCGGAATCGCCTATGCAGGCAGCAAACTGATTCTCTATCTCGCGTTCCACAACGGCGGCGGTCCGACGAACTATGTCCCGGTCGATGCGTCGCCCTCCTGGCCCGTTCTGCTGTTTACGCTCGCAGTTTCGGTGCTCACCGGAATAGTTTTCGGTATCGCTCCCGCCTGGATGACTTCGCATGTCGATCCGGTCGAAGCTCTGCGCGGCAGCAACCGGTCCGTGCGCGGCGGCGGCTCCATCGCACAAAAGTCGCTGGTTATCGCGCAGTCCGCGATGTCGCTCGTTCTGCTCTCCGCCGCTGCCCTGCTCGGCCAGAGCCTGCGCAATCTCGAGCACCAGAATTTTGGGTTTGAAACGAAGGACCGCTATCTCGTCTCCATCAACCCAACGCTCGGCAACTACAAGCCCGAACAAATGGAACCGTTCTTCCGCCGTATCGACGAGCGCCTCCTGCGCATACCCGGAGTGCGCATGGTCGCTCCCGCTCTCTATGCGCCCATGAGCGGCGATAGCTGGAACGAGGGCATTCGTATCGCAGGCCGCCCCGAACCCGGGCCCAAGGAAGAAACCGGCGCCGGCTGGGCCCGCGTCATGCCCGGCTTCTTTGAAACTCTCGGCGCAAAAATCGTGCGGGGCCGCTCCATCGAAGAGCAGGACACCGCTACTACCCGCCCGATCGCCGTCGTCAACGAAGCCTTCGTTCGACGCTTCTTTAAACACCAGAACCCGATCGGTTGGCACTTCGGCATGGACCGCATTCAATACGCCGGTAAATTCGAAATCGTAGGCGTGGTGCGCGACATCCGCTACATGACTTGGGATTACAAGGATCCTATCCGCCCGATGTTCTGGCTGCCCGAAACGCAAAGCGCCAAATACGACGATCCGCAATTCAACACGTTCGACCTCTTCTCGCATTTCCTCGGCAACATCGTCATCTGGGCTCCCGGCAATCCGTCCGCCATCCAAACCGAGGTGCGCAAAGCGCTCGCCAGCATCGATCCCAACCTGGTGGTGTACGACGTGGAGCCGTACTCGAAAATTCTGGACGGCGATTTTCAACAGGAGAACATGATCGCGACCCTCACCATGCTCTTCGGCGCGCTCGGCCTTGTTCTCGCCGCGGTGGGCTTGTACGGCGTGATGGCCTACACCGTCGAACAGCGTACGAGCGAGATCGGCGTGCGTATGGCGCTCGGCGCCAATCGCGCTAGCGTGGTCCGCATGGTCCTGCGCGGCGCCTTCGTCCAGATCGGCATCGGACTCGGCCTCGGAATCCCGCTCGCCATCATCGCCGGCCGGCTCATGACGCGTCAACTGTTCGGCGTCTCTCCCTGGGATCCGCGCATGCTCACGATCGCTACACTGCTACTCTGCACTGCCGCGCTCCTGGCATCCTGGATTCCCGCTGCGCGTGCCGCGAGTGTTGAGCCTATGGTCGCGCTACGCACTGAGTAGCAATCCACGCGTTCAATACAGCAGAGCCGTGACCCGGCGCTTCGTCGAACTACATAGCTTTGCTGGCCGGCGAGGATAGTGCGATTCAGTATATACTGGGCGTCCAGGACCGACGTGACTTTATGCGCGTGCGGCAAGAGACTGAAGGATGCGGCGCGGCGGCTTTCTACTTTTCTCAACTGTGATGTGGTTGGTGTTCGCCGAGTTCGTGCCGGCGCAAGCGGGCGGGGACGGCACAATCAAAGCCGACGAGATTGGCGGAAGTGTCTCCAGCGGTAACGGAGTTGAAGCGGGTGTGTGGGTGATTGCGGAAACGACCGATCTGCCTACACGGTTGATCAAAGAGGTGGTCACCGACGACCAAGGCCGCTATCTGATTCCCGCTCTACCCAGGGCGACCTATACGGTATGGGCCCGCGGTTACGGATTGATGGACTCAGCAAAGGTGCACACCAAGACTGGCGAGCGAATCGATCTGAAGCCAATCGTTGCTCCTGATCCGAAGGCTGCAGCGCAGTACTATCCGGCGAACTATTGGTACGCCATGCTCCATATCCCGGGTGAGAAGGAGTTCCCGGGGACAGGTCCACATGGGAACGGGATTTCACCCAATATCAAAACGCAGGGACAGTGGCTGCACCTGATCAAGACGGACAGCTGTGAATCGTGCCACCAACTCGGTAACCGTTACACGCGCACGATTCCTGAATTGTTCAGCCAATTCGATTCACCGGCTCAATCCTGGCTGCGGCGCGTACAGTCTGGACAGGCAGGCAACGCTATGCTGGGCGGGCTCGCCCAACTCGGGCCTGAGCGAGCCACCGCTGAGTTCGGCGACTGGACCACGCGCATTGCCCGCGGCGAAATCCCTGCGACTGCACCACAGCGGCCGCGTGGCATCGAGCGGAACGTGGTCATCACCCAGTGGGATTGGGCCGACGAAAAGGCGTATCTGCACGATGAAATTTCAACCGACAAACGCCACCCGAGGGTAAATGCAAACGGACCGATTTTCGGATCGGCCGAGGAAAGCCGCGATTACATACCGGCCCTCAATCCCGTGCAGAACACCACCAGCAGAGTTAACGTGCCGTATCGTGATCCGGATACGCCGGGACAGCCGAAGCCGCTGCAGCCCTCTGCATTCTGGGGCAATGAAGCGATTTGGGATAGCCACACGACGGTTCACAATCCTATGTTCGATGAGCAAGGGCGTCTCTGGTTCACATCGCGGATACGAGCGGCGAATAATCCTGCATTCTGCAAAGCGGGTTCTGATTTGGCTTCGGCGAAGCTCACGCCAGTTGAAAGATCCGCGCGTCAATTGGCGGTGTACGATCCGTCGGCGAAGCAGGTATTTTTGATTGACACGTGCTTCAGCACGCACCACCTCGTGTTCGCGTCGGACTCGAACAACACGCTATGGACCAGCAGCGGCGGAGGAGGTGGTGTGGTGGGATGGCTGAATTCGCGCGTTTGGGACAAGACACACGATGCACGGAACTCACAGGGGTGGACGGCGTTAGTTCTCGACACTAACGGCAACGGCAAACGAGACGCCTATCTGGATTCCGAGCAAAAGGTGTTAACTGCGCCAAGCGGAGAGAGTCTGGGCACCTCATCCGCTCTCACGAGCGCGGCTGATCCTGCTCACGACACCCGACTAAATGCTGCATTCTATGGCATTGCTGTCGGACGCGATGGAATGGTTTGGGGCAGCATCCTAGGATTTCCCGGCGGCATTGTGCGCTTAAATCCGGGGCCAAATCCGCCTGCGACAGCGTTGGCCGAATATTACGAAGTTCCTTGGCATAATCCAAAGGCTCCCCTGTCTGGTTTTTCGCCGCGCGGCATGGATATCGATGGCAATAATGTTGCCTGGGTGGCGCTTGGCAGCGGACACTTGGCAAGCTTTGATCGGAGCAAGTGCAAGGGGCCACTAAACGGACCCAATGCTACCGGTCAACATTGTCCGGAAGGGTGGACGCTTTATCCCACTCCCGGGCCGAATTTCCAGGGCTTAAAGGATTCGGGTAGCGCTGATTCGCACTACTACGACTGGGTGGATCAGTTCGATACTTTGGGCTTGGGAAAGAACACCCCGATCATTACCGGCAATTCATCGGATTCGCTACTCGCGCTTGTGAACGGGCGCTTCGTCATTCTGCGGGTTCCGTACCCACTCGGATTTTTTGCAAAAGGGATGGACGGGCGTATCGATGATCCGAATACGGGATGGAAAGGCAGAGGTGTTTGGACGACTTGGGGAACGCGAACGCCCTTCCACAGCGAAACCGGCAAGGGAACGACTAGCAAGGTTGTTCACTTCCAGATTCGGCCGAATCCCCTCGCTGATTAGTTCGCGTCGGAGGCCATCTAAGCGAATCGGCTTCTGTTGCGGTTTTGCGCAACCGGGATCTCGAGTGGAAGTCCTCCGCTTTCATTGAGGTGGAACCGCGGTTCAGGTAGCAAACCCCTCGTACCAGTTCAGGACACGAAGCGCCCTCAGCGTGTTCCAACGGCTGGGTCGGCCGTCACCATCCTCAAGCGGAAAGTGGACCTTGCCGGGATGCGTGTTCTCCAGCAACCAGGTTCCATCGGGCTGCTGCCGCGAGCGGAGCAAAGCGATGCCTTCGTCGATACGCGCATCCGGCTTACCCCCAACTGAGCGGAAGTACTCGAGGGCCCGCAACACGTCGTAGTGCCAGTAGGTGGGAAACGAGAATTGCAACCAGGCCGGGTTGACGATTTCGCCGGTGCTCTTGCGTCGGAATAGGTTGCGTTCGAGAAGGTACTCCTCACCGCGGCGGCGAGCGGCGACCGATTCTGCAGAGCCACCGGTTGCGCGCTCATGTGCCAAAAGTCCTTCCAGGACGTTGATCGTCGTGGCGAAAGACGAACGGAGAGAACCGCGTTCTGCTTCGCAGTTCCAACCGCCATCCGCGAGTTGCTCGCTAAGGAAGCGAGCGACGATCCCATCCACATCTTGATGAAAGTAAATGCCCAGTGTGACAGCTCGGCCGTTGATGCAGGGCTCGACCTCGCCGCTGAAAAACGGCTGCCCGGCGTGCTCCCAATGGCAATGATCTCTGACGAGTGTAACGGCGCGGCGGACCCGTTCAGAGTTCGGGTCGACTCCGAAATCGTGCAGCAGTTGAAGTGTGGGGAGCGTTGCGATCCAAGGCTGGCCCTGATTCCCCTCACACTCATTCAAGTGTCGTGCCGGAAAGCATGCGCCTCCTGCCCATTGGCCGTCTTCACCCTGCAATCCCAGCAGTCTCGCGCCCCAGCCCTCAACGGCTACGCGCTCGCGTTCCTTCATCACGACCTCAGCCGGAGCATGCACAAGATCCCGAAGCACCTGCCAATGAATCGCAGGGTCTGAATCCAGCAGCCAGTCCATTGTCGTCATGCCGCCTAGTCTATACGGATTTATTTAACTGGCACTCAGATTCGAGCCGATAATCTGCAGTCAACGGCAGTTTTCGAGCCGTCAACGATCACAGCGGACTCGAAGCTTAACGGCGAGAAACGGTATGGTCGTCTTACCGTAACCGCCGCAGACTCTCGACGGAAGGCACGAAATAGTAGGAGCCGGTTAACGGCTCAGTAAAGCGTGTGAGCGCATCGGGCGTGCCGGTGATTCGGCCCGCCATGCTATCGAGCATCCTGGAAAGCCGCTTCTGGTCTGCGCTGAATCCAACGAACATAGTGCCATGGTCGTCGACACCTCCGTAGGGCATGTTGCGACGAAAGATGTCCCCAAACTCGTCCTGATCTGTGCGAGCGACATGCGAGTCCGACGGCTTGTTCTCGAGCTCGATGCTGTCAAGCTTGGTGCGTCCCATGACGCGCTCCTGCTGATCGACTGGCAGGGCTTCCCACAGAGCTGTCTTGTGCTTCCACTTTTGAAGCAACAGCACGGAACCGGCAGCCCCGGGAACTCCTTCGGGCAAAAGCGCGGCGATCGGGGCGTCGAGCAGCGTTGGATTCTCAGAGCCGTCGATGAAGCCGGTAAGATCGCGATCGTGCCGGTAAGGCCAACTCGAGGTTTCTTCTCTTAGCGAGGCTTGACCAGAGAGGTCATAGATGACCGAGCGGGCCATATCGAAGATAACGTCATAAGCACTGCCGGACAGCCACACCAGGGCGTCGTGTTGCGTGGCGGGCATCACGAATCCTTCTGTGCCCTGGATCTCTGTGTTGAAGCCCTCGACGCCCGGAGGGGCGTCGTCTGGAACAATGTCGCTCCAAAGCTCAGGCCGAAAGCCGATGACGAAGTTCACTCCACCCGTGGTGGTTCGTGGCTCACGGATCGCGGAGATCGTAGAGGCGAACTCCTTGCGTTTGTTCACGTCCAGAATGTCAAACTCCAAGTACGCGTGAGAGGACGTTCCAAGAGCGAAGATCCCAGCCTGCGGCGTATACATGCAGGCATTATATTGGGCATCATCTTAGCGAATACAACTGAGCTCGCTCGCGTGGCTACCGTGGCAGTTCGCAGAACTACGAACGAAAAACATGTGATCTTTTAACTTTGAGCGGATTCTAACCCATCAAGCCATCTCCGAAGGAGCACGCCAATAAAAGATGTTTCTCCGTGGGAAACGGACACTGCGACTGCAATGCTCAGCTTTGGGCAGGTAGCATTTGCGGCGGGATCGGCGGCCTGGCTCGCTTGGTATTTGCCCGCTTCAACACGTCCTTGATGGTAAATTGATCTGCGGATTGCAGGTTTTTCAATTCCTTCCACTCGATTGGCAGCGCTACCGGCGCGCCTGACCTCGCCCGGACTCCGTAATCCGCAATGGCAGTCGCGGTATAGTCATTGCGGAAATAATCGATAAAGATCTTGCCGGTTCGCTTCGCTTTGCTCATGGTGGCGATATAGGCGTCCGGTACGGCAGCGACCATCTCGTTAGCCAAAGAGCCGGCAAAAGATTTCACACCAGCCCATTTGTCCTTACCGGCAAGTGGAACGGTAACATGCAGTCCCTTACCTCCTGTGCACTTGAGTGTCGAATCCAATCCTCGGTTCGCTAAGCGTTGCTTCAAGTCCTGGGCTGCACGTTTCAGCGCCTCGAACGAAACTTCGGGAGCTGGATCGAGATCGAAAATCATTCGATCGGGATAATCGATTGCACCCACGGGCGCTCCCCACGGGTGAAGTTCAATCCCTCCCATCTGGATAATTTCCAGCAGTCCTTTTTCATCCTCGATGTAAAGGTATTCATAGGTCTTGCCTTTGTTCTTGAACTCGAATGTTTGAATGTGGGCGCCCAGACCGCGGCCGGGGTTCCTCTGAAAAAAGCATTGTTTATCGATTCCCGACGGGCAGCGCAGCAGACTCAGAGGGTGCCGTTCGATTTGCGGCAGGATCAAAGAAGCTACGGCGGCATGGTATTCGGCGAGCTCGCCTTTGGTGACGTGTCCGGTTTCGGAAATCACCCGGTCAGGATGAGTAATGGAAATACCGCTCAGCACAAGGCTTCCGGCCTTTTCCTTTCCGGTCGCGGACTTGGTACTGACGTATCTTTGCATTGGCTGCTCCTTATTGACTTGTGAGGGATCTTTGTCTTCTCGCAGGCCCTGAAAAGACGGATGCCGAATGCGGCCGTCTCCGGTCCACTCGGTGAACGCAACTTCGCAAAGCAGTATGGGCTCGACCCAATGGACCTTGCGCCATTCGCCCGCCGCGACTCCGACGGTTTCGCTGCGGCTGAGAACGGGCGTCTTCGCTCCGATGTTCCCGAGGCGCCCCGCTAGTTCGCGAGCACTCCGCATGGAGAAGCCTGTGCCGACTTTACCGGCGTACTGCAGCGCGCCATTCTTCTTGTAGGCCAAGTAGAGCGCCCCTAGCGCACGCTCGCCCTTGCGTGCATCACTGAAGCCGACGATGATGAACTCCTGACGCCGAGAGCATTTGATCTTCAGCCAACTTCTTTGGCGTCCCGCCAGATATGGCCCTTCGGCTTCTTTGGAGATGATTCCTTCGAGGCCCGTTTCGCAGGCTTTGGCGAACATCTCCGCGCCTTGACCGAGGAGGTGGTCGCTATAACAAAGCGGCAATTTGTCGCCTTTAAGGAGAGTCTGTAATCGCTGCTTACGTTCTATCAGAGGTTTTTTGGTTAAATCCGCGCCATCGATATGTAAAAGATCGAAGACATAAGCGACAATACTGCCGCGGTTGCCTCCTTGGCCGAGTGCCGCCTGCAGAGACTGGAAGCTACTTTTCCCATCCTCGTCGAGCATGACCGCTTCCATGTCCAGCACTGCGTTCTTAACCGGCAGTTTCTCGAGAGCCGCGGATAATGACGGAAAACTATTTGTCCAGTCCTTGCCGTTGCGGGTGACGAGCCGTGACGCGCCGCCGAATACATACCCAAGAAGCCGATAGCCATCGAATTTAATTTCGTGGAGCCATTGAGCGCCCTCTGGCGGTGTGCTTACCAGCGTGGCTAGCTGCACCTCGGAATAGCGCTTCATCAAAGCGTTCAAGCCATTAGCAGAAACTTGTTTTATCTCTTTGGGCTGCGCCATCTCTTCCTCAATCAGTTAGCCAATTCTCGCGCTTGACGCTGTGGCGCATGCGAAAAGAGATTCGAGCGACCTCGCAGACGCGCACCACGCGGCGTGAACTGCTTCCGCCCGTGCTGCCAATCTCTTGTCGGCCGCATTCAGGCGTGCGCCCTGGCTGACAGCGCAGGCCGGTAAGGTGCCGTCTAATTCGAGCCGGAAGCCATACTGAACACGCGTTGCGTCACGTTTTTGGATCAGGTAGGAAAGTCTTCCTTTACTGGCTTGAACACGGCCCGCTTGGGGCTCGGCTGCCTTTTGAAAATCCCGTTTCCTCCCGTGCTCTTCGAGCGGCATCTAACCCCGCTATACCACAAGCCCGCGTCCGGGCTCTTCTTTTGTCGAGCCGCTAACCTCCGAGTCTTTGACAAGCTGCGCGCTAATGATGCAATCACCACATCTTCGATTGGCGCTTGAGGCGCCAACCGGATTACCGGCCTGAGGCCGACTTCCGTTCTGTATCTGGCGGACACTTGTCGAACGGCCGAAACTCGGGGCCAATGCGATCACGCGTTCACGTGGGCGGACGCGTTTCGGCGAATTGATTCCGTAAGCGCTCTCTTTCGGTTTGCCCGTCTAATCACTAGGGGATATGCTCAATTTCCACATCGCCCCATTTCTCCTGTAGGTATTCCGCGACAAGACGGCGATGGCAGCGGTGCGGCTTCTCTTCGCTGCACAGCAAGCAGCCGCCGTCGAGTATGTCACGAGAAACCGTTTCCTCAATGCGCCGCTTGGCCATGAGGTCAAGAAACTGACGCTCGTATAACGTCCAATCGCCGTTCCTTTGTTTCTTATAGGGGTCGAGAATCTCGGCCGTCGGCGCGAGAGCGGGAACATGAACGTAATCAATGTGGCAAATTTCCCTCGTGAAGTATCGTAGGTCGTCTTTCTTGGCAAACCCTGCGAGCTGCGAAACATTGTTCAGCCGCACATCAACAAGCCGCTTGACCCCGGCATTCTTAAGGCGGGTGAAAAATGTCTCCGCTGACTTCTTCGTGAAGCCGATAGTCAAAATTTTCATTCGGTTGCGCTTCCAACCCTCTGCGTTTCGACCGGCTCTACTGCGTTATTTGCTTTGTAAGCGATCCGCTCTTCCTGCCGCCGATAGACATCGGCAAAGGCTTCGTCGGTTTTATCAAAAATTTCGCCTTGCGTCAGATTGAGCATAAACGCCAGTCTCTTCAACGCGTCCGCCTGGGTTTCGAGCTTCCCGTCCGCATGGATGTGCGTGATCTGGAGACCAGCCTTGGCTAGATGTCTAGATACCAAAATCGTGCGGTGGCACTCGAGGGGTTCCTTTTCTGCGCACATCAGGGCGATTCTGAAACCTTTTTCGATGCCGTCCTGTATTCGCGCGAGGCCATTCCGGAAAAGCGTGGTGCGGGCCAGCAGGTCATATTGCACCTTGCCGTCCTTGTAGCAAGTTCGATCGTCGGTACGCGCCCCCAATTCTTTGCCGAGGAAAATGTACTTGATGCCGTGTTCTCGCAGAGCGTTGTTCAGTTCATTGCGATTGAATTGTGGATTGACACGGCTAAACGGCTTGGAGCGCACGTCGCCAACCGCCGTGATCCCATGCTGCGAAAGCAGCTTGACGAAATGCTCCTGCTCGTGAGTCGAATGACCGATCGTGAAGACTGTCTGCTGCATGGTCTAGCTCAATGGTCGCCCTGTGATGATCGCCGCCACAAGCTTATGGCATTTGTCGTCGTGTTCGTATGGTTCTGTGAGACTGATGCAAAGATAGACATCTTGCAACGCATAACTGCCAATCTCCTTCGTCGCAAATGCGCTTCTCACGGCGGGATCGGTCACGCTTAGATTGTGAACTGTTCCTCTGTATCTGAAAGACGCGCGATAACTTCGCCTGCTCGTCCAATAATTCGTACCCACTTCGATGGTGAAGTCGTCTGGTCTAATAAGCAGCATTGAATTCGTAATGTGGGCGGCGTCCTCCTGACTGATGCGATCATTAGTCCCGGCGCTGGTGCTGTCGTTGTTGATCCATAACGCATCCGGTTGATCCCGAATTGCTTCAAGCTGATCCCAGGGTATGACACCACGCTTTACCCAATGCCCAGCATCGATGACATAATTTTCGCTCTGGTGGCGGATCGGTTCGGCCCTCAGAACGGGGATATCGATCACGTCCAAAAGCTGCGGGCTTTGTCCGTTCTCATACCGATACTCCTGGTACAACACCTCCTTCGTTTCGCGGGCGCTCACCGGGCGAATCCAGCCGCCCCATTGTTGATTAACGATTTCCCGTCCCGCAATGCATCTGCCGTCTGGTGGCTTGTACGAATTCGCTAAACAGACAATTGTTTTCACCGCCAATGGCTCTCCAAATCCTTCCGGCAGGCTGATGTTCCTCTGCACCAACCGCATCGATATAGAGCGACATCGTTTTTGAGGTCGGCAATGGCCAACCCATTTCTTCTCGCGGAGCGTGACTCAAACCTCCGCACCTCGCACGGCGTATCCTCGGGGGCCTTTAGAAATGCGCCACCTTCCGCCGCTGCGACAGATTTGCGGTTTCCGTCCCGACCGTACAAACTCAACACCATATGGTTCGGCAAATCAAGTTTTGAACACTAGTTTAGAATGACCATCCAACTTCGCTTGAAACACGGGCCGTGGCAAGCTTTCAAACACCGCTGCGCAGGGATTTGGGTCTCAAATGTGAACGGAAGCACCAGCATGTGCAAAAGCTATTGGTGTCACTCGATCGGGCGTTTGAACCAAGTCTGGCGAATTCCATAATCCGTCGCGTTCTATGGCCATCCCGCCCGTCCCCAACCGCTACATGACGAAAAGTATCTGATGATGCGATACGCACGGATGTTCCAGAGCATGATCCGCAGGTCAGAGACAGGCAAGCGGTTGAACCATGTTTTGCAGTACGGGAAGTTGGTCGACGGAATCTTTCTTGATGATGTAAATGTCTTGCCGGGAACACTTTCCTATTACGCAACGCTGAATAGCTATGTCAGGGGTTTGAACCCGTCTTACTTAGTTGCGTCCAATCCCGGTCAGCCTTTCTTGAACGGTGTGAGTCCTGCGGACTATCTTTCCGTCGCCGATGTTATCGACCTTTTTGAAGGGCCGGACAAAGGTGCGCCCGGAGCCGCCGGGTTCAATAACTACCCGTATGGCTTGAATTGGTTTCTTGACTATCCGAACCAGCATTTCGAGGATATTGTTTTTGACGTCCGACACCGCCGCGATGGTGGCAGACGGTCAGATTCGCTCCTGTAATAAACGAGGACTCCGGACCGGCAATGAACGACGCCAACGCCACAACCTCATCAACATGCCCGCAGCGGAACATGATGCCGCCTACATCAAACTTTAAGCATGCTTACTACGTTGACGGCGAAGCGTCTGGTTACAGCAGAAGCAATTATCAGTGAGCCACTCATGACGCTGGATGGTCCGAGCATCAGTGCCATCTCTTCTCGCCAGATGAGCGAAAGCACGGGTGTGACGTATGACTTCAAGGACGCCACTTTAACTGCCGGATTGCTCGACATCCACATGCATGGCGCCGCAGGGCACGATGTGATGGAGGGAACTCCCGCGGCTTTGCGTGCAGTTTCGGTGTTTCTGGCCAGCCACGGCGTGACCGAATATCTGGCGACCACGGTTACTGCTTCCCTGGATCTGACGCTGCGCGCGCTAGAAGGAATTGCCAACCACATAGAAAGGGAGTCAGCCGGAGACGAAGCCAGGCCTGCCGGAATTCACATCGAAGGCCCTTTCGTGGCGCATGCGAAGAGAGGCATGCATCCGGCGCAGTTCATTGTGGCGCCAAGCGTTGCTCTGCTGGACAGGTTCTGGGAGGCTTCAAGAGGTCACATCAAACTGATGACCATAGCCCCTGAGATTCCTGGCGCTTTGGAAACGATTGAACGAGCCACTAAACTGGGGATCCGCTCATCCATTGGACACTCGAATGCCACGAAGGCGGAGACGCTGAAGAGTGTGGCATCGGGCGCGGTCACGGCGACGCATACGTATAATGCAATGCGGGCGCTCGATCATCGCGAACCCGGCATTCTCGGTGTGGTCCTCGATTGTGACAAGCTTTATGCCGATCTCATTTGCGACGGCGTGCACGTGGCGCCTGAAATGGTGCGCTTGTGGTTTGGAGCAAAAGGACCTGAGCGGGCCATCCTGATTACGGATTCGCTCGAGGCCGCGGGCATGCCGAATGGAACATACAGACTCGGCGAAACCAACGTTTACGTGCAGGATGGCCGTTGCACGACAGAGGCAGGCGTGCTAGCCGGGAGCGTCATCGCACTCGATCAAGCTGTCAGTAAAATGCGGGAGTTTACGGGAGCCGACCTCTCGACCGCCGTCCGGCTCGCTTCACGCAATCCGGCTAGGATGCTCGGATTTTCGGATGATCTCAGAGTGGGAGCAACGGCGAATTTCAATGTGTATGACGCCGAGGGCAAGCGGAGGGAAACCGTTCTCCGCGGACGCATACTTTGACCTTCGGCGCGGTGAAAGCTCCATCCGGAGATAAGCGGCAGGGCAATCCGTCCAACGCGAGTTCGATACGGACGGGTTCGCCTGAAGCCGGAGTGCGAAAGGACTCGACAAAGCCGAGTCCAGATAGAACGCTACCGCTCGAGAAAGATCACGCCACTAGAGATTTATCATTGGGGATCTAAAGGTGAGCATTGTTGCGGCAGCGTTAGCTGTTCGGGGTTATGGTAGCTATAGCTTACGCGATCGAGCTTAACTCCGGTTCCCGGTCCCTTGCGAATACTCGAGCTTCGGATACCAATCGGACCCGCGACCGTCGAGCGTGCAATCGAAAATCGTCCACAGCGGATCAAGGTCCGGAGCACCCCGCGGGTCCTCGCCCGGGTCTGCCATCTCCATACTCATCTCTGCGCTCCAGAAATGCCGGATGGCGCCATTGCGGCGCGTAAATACAGTCAGCGCTGGCACGTCACCATCTTCCGCGCTCACATAATCCCGCGTAAAATCACCCTTGGAGTCCGAATACAGCGCCAAGTTTCGCCAGCCTCTTTCCTTTTTGAAGTCAAGAATTCTTTCAATCGGCGATCGAGCTGTCGCAGCCAGGGCCACACGCTGCGTTACATTGGGCGCCGCGCCATCCCATGACGAGAGCACGGCAGTACACATTGGACACGGCCGGGCGCGTTTCGGGCCGAACATAAAGCTGTAAAGCACCAGCGTCTCTTTGTCGCCGAACAGTTCAACAAACGACTTGTTCCCTGTCTCACTGTCGAAACTGTAATCTCGCAGGACCGCCCCGCCGTTCGGTAGCGTGCGGCGCAACTCAGCCACGCGTTCGATATGTCTTCTGAGTTCAATCTCTTCAGCAAGCAGTGCATTCCGGGCCTGCCGATATTCTTTACTCTCGTTCGGGAACTTTGTTTTGTTTTTCGCCGCCAACTCCATTGCGGGCGCCAAGATTGTGGTAGTTGCCATAGTTTGTCTGTTGTAGAAACGGAGATTCGTCCTTCCGTAACCGCGTCAATTCACAGTTAGCTCTGTGCGTGCTCCTGTTTCAGCGTTCGGCGTTTCGTTAATCTTCCGTACCACGCCTCCATAACTTGGTCGTTTCGATGGGCCTGAATTAGACAATTTACAAAAATTTCTTTGCCCTAATTTGGGGGCGACGTACTTGAGTACGCAGACTGCTCTGACAGGCAGTATAGAGAGAGACCGAGGAGGAGCAAGAGTTTAGTTTTCTGAAACATGCAAACTCAGGATGGCAGATGAATGGCCGCTCCACGGGCTGTGGGCGGGGTCGCTACGCTAAGAGTTGGACCTTCAAACCCCGCTTCAATATGTGAAAGGCATCGGGCCGGTGCGGGCGGAGATGCTGGCGGCCAAGGATCTGCAGACGGTGGCCGATCTGCTGTACTACGCACCTTTCCGTTATGAGGACCGCAGTAACACCAAGACGATCGCCCAGTTGGCGCCGGGCGAGAAGGCGGGGGTCACGGCGTGGGTAGCATCGGCCAGGCTTTCCGGGTTTCGCCGGCGCGCGCTGGGCTTATTTGAAGTGAACTTCGAAGACGCGAGCGGCCAAGTGCTGCTCGGCCGCTGGTTTCATGGCGAACGGTACCGCGATAGTCTGCTTCCCGGGACGCGCGTGGCCCTCTTCGGGAAAGTGGAACTCGATCGCGGGAACGCTCACCGGCTAATGGTGCAGCCCGAAATTGAGATCCTCGCAAGCGAAGATATCCAGGAAGAAACGTTGCACAGCGGGCGGATTGTTGCGGTCTACGAGGCTGCCGGCAAAGTCACCACGCGGGTTCTGCGTGCGCTACTCGATCGCATCCTGAAGACGATTGAACTTCCGGCCGACGCACTGCCTCCGAGCGTACGCGAGCGCATGCAGCTGCCGGATCTGGCAACCGCTATTCGTGAAGTACACAGCCCGCCGCCAGGAACCAGCCTGCAGTTACTCAACGCTTATCGCACGCCCGCGCAAGTGCGCCTGATCTTCGACGAATTCTTCTGGCTGGAATGTGGTCTCGCTCTAAAGAAGTCGAGGGCGCGACGGGACGCCGGCATCAGTTTTGAATTGACGGAAGGAGTACGCCAGAAAATCAAAACGCTTTTGCCATTCAAGCCGACCGGCGCGCAACGCCGCGTTATGCAAGAGATCGCTAACGATATGAAGGCAGCGGCACCGATGAATCGGCTTCTACAGGGCGACGTGGGGAGCGGGAAAACGATCGTCGCCGCGCAGGCCGCTACCATCGCGATTGAAAATGGCTACCAGGTTGCTGTTCTGGCGCCGACCGAGATTCTGGCTAACCAGCATTTCAGTTATTTTCAGAAAATCATGACGGCAGCAGGCTACCTGGTGTTGCCGCTCACGGGTTCGCAAACCGCGCGCGAAAAAGCCAAGATGAAACGATTGTTGGCGGAGGGGAGCGCTCAGATTGTAGTCGGCACGCACGCGCTGATTCAAGAGGATGTCGAGTTCGCTCGCCTGGGGTTGGCTATTGTCGATGAGCAGCATCGGTTCGGGGTCCGGCAGCGGCTTGAACTTTTTAAGAAAGGCGTGCAGCCGGATGTGCTGGTGATGACGGCCACGCCGATTCCGCGAACGCTGGCGTTGACGCTCTACGGCGACTTAGATGTATCGTCTATCGACGAGCTGCCGCCCGGCCGCAAACGGGTGATCACGCGTCACGTTATGAACTCAGCTGTGGAAGGCGTTTATAGTTTTCTGGCGCAGCAAGTCGAAGCCGGCCGCCAAGCGTATGTAGTTTATCCGGTCGTGGAAGAAAGTGAAACAAGCGCCAGCACTAAAGCGGCGGAGCAGATGTATGTGCATCTGTCACAAACTGTATTTCCCAGCTTGCGGGTTGGATTGCTGCATGGGAAACTCAGCGCGGAGCAGAAAGATGCCACGATGCGCCGGTTCCAATCTGGCGACCTGGACATCCTGGTCGCGACGACGGTAATTGAGGTCGGCGTCGATGTGTCGAATGCAACCGTGATCGTAATCGAGGATGCGGAACGCTTCGGCTTAGCGCAGCTGCATCAATTACGGGGGCGCGTGGGGCGGAGCGCGCTGCAGAGTTATTGCATCCTGGTGACCGGCAGGCTGAACGAAATCGCGCGCGAACGCATAAAAACGCTGACCGATTCGACTGATGGGTTTTTCATTGCCGAAATGGACATGAAGCTGCGCGGGCCAGGCGAATTTTTCGGCACAAGACAATCCGGCATCCCCGGACTGCGCCTGGCTGATCTGCTGCGCGATGGTGAATTTCTGGAAGTGGCGCGCACCGAAGCACGGCGACTGGTCGATGCCGGCGAGAACGAAGAGCTGCGCGCGGTAAACCGATATGTGCAAGAGAACTGGCAGCGGCGTTATGGATTTGTGTTGGTGGGTTAAGAGTGCGGGTGATAGCGGGCGAGTTTCGCAGCAGAAAGTTGAAGACGGTTCCCGGGCTGAACGTGCGTCCGACACCGGACCGTCTGCGCGAATCGCTTTTCAATGTGCTGGCCCCGCGGCTTCCCGGCGCTACGTTTATTGATGCTTATGCCGGAAGCGGGGCGGTAGGCATCGAGGCTGTAAGCCGGGGCGCCGGGCGAGTCATTTTGATCGAACGAAATGCAGAAGTAATTGCCGTGATTCGCGAAAACGTCGCTGCGCTTGGCATCGCAGAGCGCGTCACTGTTCTGCGCGGCCGCGCAGTTAGCTTTCTCGCGGCACATCAGGCGGACTTTGTTTTTCTCGATCCGCCTTATGAGCACACCAATGAATACAGCGATGCGCTGCGGCTGCTCGCAGGCGGCAGAAGCAAGGAGGTAATCGCGCAGCATTCGGCTCGGCTTCGACTCGAAGATACTTATGGTGAACTCCGGCAAACACGGCAGATCAAGCAGGGCGATAACGTTTTGAGTTTTTACGTGCGCCTATAATGCACGGATGGCCAGCCTGGCGGGGAAGACGCTTTTCATTACAGGAGCGAGCCGCGGGGTTGGCTTAGCCATTGCTTTGCGGGCGGCCCGGGATGGGGCGAATGTAGCCGTGGCGGCCAAGACGTCCGAACCGCATCCAAAACTTGCCGGCACGATTCACACGGCTGCCGCAGCGGTTGAAGCCGCCGGCGGGAAAGCGCTGCCGCTGGTGATGGACCTGCGTTTTGAAGAACAGATTGCGCACGCAGTTGACGAAACGGTGCGGCGCTTCGGCGGGATCGATATCTTGATCAACAACGCCAGCGCGATCAGTTTAACGGGTACGCTGGAAACTCCGGCCAAGCGTTTCGACTTGATGATGGGGGTGAATGTTCGCGGCACTTTTCTGGCTTCGCAACACTCGCTCCCTCACTTGGTGAACGCAAGTCATCCGCATATTCTAGTGCTGGCTCCTCCGCCGTCTTTCGAGGCGAAGTGGTTCGCGCCGCACCTGGCATACTCGATCGCCAAGTATGGGATGAGCATGTGCGTGCTGGGGCTAGCCGAAGAGTTTCGCGCGGCAGGCGTGGCGGTGAATGCGCTGTGGCCGCGCACCGCGATTGCGACAGCGGCACTTTCGATGATCCCGGGCGCCGATCCGTCGCATGCCAGAACGCCGGAGATTGTGGCGGATGCCGCCTGGCACATTCTCACGCAAAACGAACCCTTTGTTTCAGGCCAGTTCTTTACCGATGAGCAGGTGCTGCGGAGTGCGGGTATGCGTGAATTTTCGACCTATGCGGTAGATCCAGGCGCGGTGTTGCAGGCGGACTTTTTCCTTTAGCGCACGATGTTGTGACCAAAGTGAAAACTCGGACCCACGGAGAGCCGCACGGTGTTGCGGGAGCTTTTCAGGATATCGGAAAACAGATCGTTATGGACGAAATCGGCTTGCAGGCGGATGCTGGCGTACCGCAGGAAATTCAAGTCGACGCCGCCGCCGAAGCCGTAGAACGCTTCCCAATCGGTTTTCTTGCCCGATGGTGCGAGTTGTTGCACCAGGGCGGTAGTAAACGGGTCAGTTGCATGCGGCGTGGCCGATTCATTGATCGCGCCGATTGAAGGCCGTATAAACAACGTGACTCGCTGAAAGTGACGATACTCGAATTGGGGACCGGCAGCAAACGTTTGAGTTGTGGACGCGGTCGAGACGGCGACCTGATAACCCGGCGGCAGCAGTCCGGCGGCTTCAAATGCGGCTATCTGTCCGTTGATCTGGTTTTGCAGAGCAGGTTTTAAGAGGTTCGTGGTTAAGGTGAGATTGCCTTGGACGACCGAGTAATCGAAGCCCACGGCAAGCCAGCTTCGCACATTGACGCCTGCCTGCAGGTGATAGCCGCGCTCCTCGAGATTAGCGCTCGGGCTGTCAAACCAGGTAAAGCCGTTGAAGAGATCGAAGCGGCCGACGTAATCCTGCTGGGCAAATGCGCGCAGCGGACTCAGCAGAAAAGAAAAGAAGGCAAGAAGACTGACGGACTTGGTCATGATGGTTGCGGTTTGCTCAACTTTCTTCGGTGTGCCAGACGAGCATAGTATTTCGCGCCGTCCATTGTGGAATCAAGTGCGCATAGTGCGCCTCCAAAACCGGACGCTTCAGCTTTAACGTTGGGGTGAGAAAGCCGGTTTTGATCGACCATTCGGTATTGACCAGCACGAAGAATTTCAGGTGCTCATGCGGAGCAAGTTTGGTGTTGGTGGCGGCGAGCAGATTTTCAAGCGAGGAGCTAAGGGTGTTGCGGCCGACTTCCGTCGCGGCAACTCTACACGCCTCGGCCGAGAGCACAAGGATAGCGAACGGCGCCGGGAGGCCGGAGCCCATCACGAGCGAGGATTCGACCGCGCTATTCGCGTTCAGCATGGCCTCTATGAGCGAGGGCGTAACATATTTGCCCTTGCTGGTTTTAAATTGCTCTTTGATGCGGCCGTTAATTTTGAGCCAGCCATCGCGATCGATTTCGCCCAAATCCCCAGTGCGTAGGAAACCGTCTTCGGTAAAGGCTTCGCGAGTGCCCTGCGGATCCTGATAATAGCCCAGCATGTTCATGGGACTCGAAACCTGCACTTCGCCTTCCGGTGAAAGACGTGTGACAACACCCGGGGCGCTGCGGCCGACATATCCCGGGCGGCCTTCCCCGTCGGGAGCACTGTGCGTGATGCCGGTTTCGGTGGCGCCGTAGCCCTCTGTTAAAGGCAGTCCGAGTTTGCGAAACCAAAGTAGTAGATCAAGCCGAATCGGTGCCGAGCCGGATGCGGCACAACGGACGGAGCCGAGGCCGAGTTGCTTGAGAATACGCCGGCGAACGAGGAAACGTACGAGGGGAATGCGCAGCAGGCGGTCGAGCCGGTGTTGTGGAAGCTTCTGAAATACACCACTCTGGAATTTTGCGTAGAGACGCGGCACGGAGAAGAAGACGGTGGGGCGCGCGCGTTTTAAATCGGTGAGGAAGGTGGCCGTATTTTCCGAGAAGAAGATGCGCCATCCGCTGGCGACAGCTGCGGTTTCGGTGAGGGCGCGTTCGGCAATGTGCGCCAGCGGAAGATAAGAAATTACGCGATGCCGCGGGTTCTCTCCGGTCACCTGGGTCACCGCCTTGGCGAAGTACGGGAACGCGCCGAACCGGTGCATGGCTCCTTTCGGAGAACCGGTCGTGCCGGAAGTGTAAATGACGGTCGCGAGATCGCCCGCGGGGCGCACGGGATTCGCATCAATGGGATCGTGATCGCTGACCAGCGTCTGCCATTCGAAGCCGGCGCAAGCGGGCGCGGTCGGGAATTTGACGCAGACAATCCCCGGGGCAAGGGTCTCGGGAAGCAACTCGGGGTTGTCAAGCGAGCCGAGAAAACAGGCCACCGGTTCGCTATGCCTGAAGAGCTGGCGCGCGGATTCGACCGTAAGCGAGGTGTAAATGGGCACCGTGACATAGCCGCTCATCCAGATCGCCAGTTCGGCTATGATCCACCAGGCGTTGTTCCTGGACAAAATTACGATGCGGGAGCCAGGGGGCCAGTTCTGCGTGGCGAGAAAAGCGGCCATGCAGCGCGCCTCGTTCATGGCCTGCGCCCAAGTCCAGTTTCTGACATGTCCTTTGACGGGCTGGGTCAGGAAAATGTGGCTGGCGCGCCGACGCTCCCAGTGATAAGCGCGCTCAAGCGGAAGATCTTGCGGGACGGCCGAGGACGGTTTCGCCAGTTCGAGATTGGCCACCTCGAAAGCATCCTGGCGGACGGTGGAACTTCTCTCCATTGAGCTTCGCATCGCGACCTCCGTTTCGCGAATCGCAGCCTGAGGATCTACCTCTTGCGTTTTTCTTACCGGTGAGTAAGATATCAAGAGGAGATGCCAGTGTCAATAGCCAGCCCGAAAAACGGACCCCGCGCTAAGCGGCACGACCCGGAAAAACACTTGCACGTTCATCTCCAAGCTTTTGTGGACCGGCGACGAGATCCCGATAGCAAGAAAGACGCGGTCCTCCATGTAGCTGTACGTATGTTTCTCGAGCGGGGTTTCTGGCGAACGTCCCTGAACGAAGTCGCCGAGCAGCTGAATATCACGAAACCGGCCCTCTACCACTACTTTCACAACAAGGAAGAAATTTATCTAGAATGCTACCGCCGCGGCATTTCGATGATTCAGGCTAACCTCGGCCGGTTGCGTGGATTGGAAGGTAGCGGGTTGGAGAAAGTAACGGGTTTTATTTACTCGTATGCGATGGTGATCGCGGGAGATTTTGGCCGGTGCGTGGTCCGGCAGGACGATCGTGAACTCTCGCCTGAAGCACGTGCCGAGGTCCGCGCGTACAAGCGCGAAGTAGATCGCCATTTACGCAGATTTATTGAGGAAGGCCTGCGAGATGGCTCGATTCGCGCGTGCGACGTAAAGCTGACGGCGTTCTCGATAGCAGGCGCGGTGAATTCGCTGGCGTTGTGGTTTGAGCCGGGTGGAGATCTGACGGCAGAGCAGGTGGCGGCGGGTTTCGCCCGAGTGTTAACCGAAGGATTCGCGCAGCGGAGAAGCGGGCGCAACACCGCCGGAGGGCGTGGCTACTTAGGAGCTCTTAATGAGTGTTGAAACTTTAGACAGAATTGCCGGGCAAGGTCGTGAAGCGCCGGAGAAACCGGCGAGCAGGAAACTTATTCGGAAAGTAGCGGTGCTGGGGGCGGGCAACATGGGTTCGCGAATAGCGGCTCATTTCGCGAATGCCGGGGTGCCGGTAGTCCTGCTGGATATGGTGAGCGAGAGCCCTGGGCGCAATGCGCTCGCGATAGCGGCCCTCGATGCGCTAAAGAACGCCAAACCGGCCGCCTTTTTTGAACCTGGATTGAAGCGCTTGATTACGCCCGGCAACTTCGAAGACGATCTCGGGCTGCTGCGGGATTGCGACTGGATCATTGAAGCGGTTGCGGAGAATCTGGAGATCAAGCGGCAGTTGCTCGCCCGAATGGCGCCTTTCCGGCGCGCCGACGCCATTGTAACGACGAACACAAGCGGATTACCGGTGGCGCAGATTGCCGAACAGATGGACGCTTCATTTCGCCGGTACTGGTTTGGCGCGCACTTTTTCAATCCGCCGCGCTACATGCGGCTGCTCGAGATCATACCTACACCCGAGGCGGATCCGGTTTTGGTCGAGATGATTCGCGGTTTTGGCGACCTGCGGCTGGGCAAGACGGTTGTGCTCGCGAAGGACACCCCGAACTTCATCGCGAATCGTATCGGAACGTTTGCACTGATGAACGCTATTCACGTCATGCAGGAAATGGATCTGACCATTGAGCAGGTGGACGCGCTCACCGGTGCGGTGCTGGGCTGGCCAAAAACTGGAACCTTCCGGTTGAGCGACATGGTGGGAATCGACGTGTTGGCGAGTGTTGGGCGCAATTTCTTCGAGCGCGTTAAGGATGAGCGCTCCGACCTGAAGCTGCCGGATTTCCTGGATCAGATGCTCGCGCGCAAGTGGCTGGGCGACAAGGCGGGACAGGGGTTTTATAAGAAGACGAAATCGCCGGGAGCAGATGAGGCGCGACTCGGATTGGATTGGAAGACAGTTGAATACCGTCCGTCGGAGCGCGCGAAATTTCCGGCGGTCGAGATGGCGAAGAATGCCGAGTCCTTGCCGGAACGATTGCGGCTGCTGCTGGCCGGCGATCCACGCAAAGATACAGCCGCCGCGTTTTACTGGCGCGTGCTGCCGGAACTCTGGAATTATGCGGCCAACCGGCTAGGCGAAGCGGCGGACAGCGTCGTCAGCATCGATGCGGCCATGCGAACCGGCTTCAACTGGCAGATGGGTCCGTTCGAGATGTGGGACGCGGCGGGTGTACGGGAGACAGCGGAGAAGATGACCGCAACGGGCATGGAACTCGCGAGAGCCGCCGCCGAGCTTTTGCAGTCCGGCAATAACAGCTGGTACCGCGACCATCCAACGGGCCGGCTCTACTTCGACACGCAAACCCATAGCTGTCGGCCTGTCGAGGAGCTAGGTGGCTTC
>DATAYL010000211.1:0-2107 GCA_036272575.1 Bryobacteraceae bacterium
CAAGCCTCCGTGCCGGGCATTAGCATTATTGATGGACATAAGAAAAACATCTAATTTTTTCTTGAAGGCCTCCGCTGCCAAACTTTCCCTCCACCACGGAACGCAAACGGCAAGTCGGAGAGTCAAATGCAACTCGGTTTCGATACCGATCCACCCGCTGAACAAGGACTGGCGGAAGTCTTTGCGGGAAAATCATGAGGCTTTCATCCTCGCCGACGAGCTCGGTTTCGCCGAGGGCTATGTCGGCGAGCATGCCACAGATCTCGCTGAAAACATCACTTCGTCCTCGCTGTTCCTGGCGACCCTCGTCGGGCACGTCAAGTGCTCCGCGCTGCTCGGCGCTTCAACAGCGCGCTTGTCCTAGTGACAGGGCGCCGCTGGCTCACGACGCTCTCACCTCATGCGACCTAAATTCGTACATCGATCCAAATACGTGCGCAAACGAGGAGATTCGCGATGGAAAAGATGATTGGCAGAACTGGAATCGGCTTCGCTGGAGTGGATACCGCCTTTACGGAGAGCGTACGCATCAACCAGCAGAAGCTCGCAGCTGAGTTGAAATCGCATTACGATTTCATCGTCTGCGGCTCCGGCTCCTCTGGTTCGGTAGTAGCACGCCGACTCGCCGAGAATCCGGAGGTCAGCGTGCTGCTGTTGGAGGCGGGCGGCAGCGACGATGTGCCAAGTGTCATGGAAGCCGGTCAATGGCCCCTGAACCTCGGTAGCGAGCGTGACTGGGGCTTCAAGGATCATCCCAATCCTCACCTCAACGGACGCTCCATTCGTCTGAGTATGGGCAAGGTGCTCGGCGGCGGGTCCAGCATAAACGTGATGGCGTGGGCGCGCGGTCACAAGAACGACTGGGACTTCTTCGCGCAGGAGGCGGACGACCCGGCATGGAGCTACGAGTCGGTGCTAAATATCTACCGCCGCATTGAAGATTGGCACGGCGCACCCGACCCCCAATATCGCGGAACCGGAGGGCCGGTGTTTGTCCAACCCGCGCCTGATCCCAGCCCGATAGCCCCTGCCATGGTGGAAGGGGCACGTTCAGCGGGAATTCCCACTTTCGAGAGTCACAACGGCCGCATGATGGAGAGCGGGGGCGGCGCCTCCATCTTGGATGTTCGAATCCACAATGGAAAACGGCTATCCGCGTTCCGTTCTTACACCTTCCCCCACATGGACCGGCCGAACCTGACGGTGCTTACAGCGGCGCTCGTGACCCGCGTGACGCTCGAGGGCAAGCGGGCCACTGGGGTTGAGATAGCTTACGACGGCAAGAGCGTTCGCATCGGTGCGGGATCGGAGGTCGTGCTGTCACTGGGTGCGATCCATACCCCGAAGGTGTTGATGCAGTCTGGAATTGGCGACCGGTCCGAATTGCAACGCCTGGGGATACATGCGGTTCAGCACCTTCCGGGCGTAGGACAGAACTTCCAGGATCATTTTGGTATTGGTTGTATCTGGGAGTATCAGCAACCGCTCGCTCCCCGCAACAACGCGGGTGAGGCAACGTTCTTCTGGAAGAGCAATCCTGCTCTTGACACTCCCGATTTGCAGACATGCCAGGTTGAAGTGCCGCTCTGCAGTGCCGAAACGGCCGCCAGGTTCAATCCGCCGACCGTTTCCTGGACATTGTACGGAGGTGTCGTACGGCCAAAAAGCCGCGGTCGGATCCGCTTGACGGGACCCAACCCGTACGACCCTGTCCAGATCGAGGCCAATATGCTGTCTCACCCAGATGACATGAAGGCTGCAGTAGCTTGTGTCGAACTTTGCCGCGACATTGGCAATTCGGCTCCGCTTCGACCTTACACAAGACGGGAAGTCATGCCTGGCAACCTGAAAGGGGCTGAATTAGAACACTTCATCCGCGATGCAGCCGATACTTACCACCATCAGACGTGTACGGCAAAAATGGGGCGCGATTCCCTGTCGGTCGTAGACGCTCACCTTAAGGTCTATGGAATCGACAATCTTCGCATCGCGGATGGCTCGATCATGCCGCGCGTGATGACTGGAAACACCATGGCTGCCTGTATCATCATCGGTGAGCGTGCAGGACAAATACTGCGGGCCGAACACAAGATTTGATTACGTGCCG
>DATAYL010000212.1:0-23322 GCA_036272575.1 Bryobacteraceae bacterium
GCATGCACTGCCGAACTTTCTCCACAAAAGCAACCTTGCGGAGATAAACGACGAAGACCGCTACGCCGCCGAACGGTGTTACGGCTCGGCCGGTTTCTCGCAGAATCACCCGCTCATCCGATAACAGCCCCAGCGTTTCTCGTGGGACGCAAATGTCCCCACTCTCTTTTTCCATCCTCCATTCTTGTCAGAGGCTTACCAAACGATCCTCAGTCCAACTTCGTAATTGAGGCTAATTGGCCTTTTCTTCTGGAGGAACCCCACCCACGATGCCTCGCTCCATTCGCCGCGCCACCATCGCTCTCGTGCAATCCATCGCCGAACCTGACCGGCGCCTGCAGCGCATCCGTGCCCTCGAAAAGCCATCTACACGTGCGGGCTGCCGGACAAAACCAACCCCGACGCCAAACCGGCGACTCCAAACGCTCCGGAACTTCGTCGGCATGACGCTCGTACACAACGCACCCGCGAGATGGGTTTCCGTCTCGCCCTCGGCGCAACCGCCCGGCAAGTCCTTCGCCTCACTATCGCGCCCGGACTCTGGCTCTGCGCGGCCGGCATCACCACCGGTCTCGTCCTCGGCTTCTTCACCGCGCGTCTTGTCAAAAGCATGATCTGGGGCGTCACCGCTTCTGATCCCCTGACGCTGGCCGCAGTTGCTCTGCTGCTGCTAGCCATCACGCTCGTCGCCAACTTCATCCCCGCGTTCGCCTGATACGCCTCGACCCCGCTCGCACCCTACGGGATGAATAGATTTTTTAAATCGGCGTTTGTCGGCGGCCAATCACTCTTGTTTCTCTCGCATTGTGTTCCGCCCACTTGCCATACTGAATTTAAGCTATGTGGCAAGGCAACTCTCTCGACCAACGGGACCTTTCGCTTCCCGAAGTCCATGAGAGCGTCACCACCGCGCACACTGCCTTCTGGAAACGTCTTCTCGCGTTCGCCGGCCCCGCCTATCTCGTCAGCGTCGGCTATATGGATCCCGGCAATTGGGCGACCGACATCGAAGGGGGCGCCCGTTTCGGCTATCGCCTGCTCTGGGTGCTGGTCGTTTCGAATCTCATGGCGCTGCTTCTGCAAACGCTCAGCTCGCGCCTCGGCATCGTCACCCGCCGCGATCTCGCGCAAGCCTCGCAAGACGAATACCCGAAAGCTCTCTCCTACATACTCTGGTTTCTTTGCGAACTGGCCATTATCGCCTGCGATCTCGCTGAAGTGCTCGGCGCCGCTATCGGCCTCAACCTGCTTTTCCACCTGCCGCTTCTCATCGGCGTGCTCGTCACTGCGCTCGATACGCTGCTGGTTCTTTGGTTCACCCGGCTGGGCATCCGCGTCATCGAAGCTTTCGTCCTGGTGCTCATCGCGACCATCGCCGGCTGCTTCGCGTTCGAAATCTTCTTCGCTCATCCGCACCTTCCCGACGTGGCGCGCGGCCTCATTCCCCGTCTCAACTCGCAAAGCATCTTCATCGCCGTCGCCATCTTTGGCGCAACGGTCATGCCGCACAACCTCTACCTGCATTCGGCGCTGGTCCAAACGCGCCGTATCGGCGAAACCGTCGCTGAGAAGCGCCGCGCCTGCCGCTTCAATCTGCTTGATTCCACACTCGCTCTAAATGGCGCCCTCTTTGTTAACGCGGCCATCCTCATCATGTCCGCCGCTGTTTTCTTCACTCACGGCGTCGTCGTCACTGAAATGACGCAGGCCCACGCTTTGCTTACTCCGCTTATGGGCACTACGCTCGCCAGCATTCTCTTCGGCGCTGCTCTCCTCTGCTCCGGCCAGTCTTCCACTTTAACGGGCACCATGGCGGGTCAAATCGTAATGGAAGGCTTTCTTCACTTCCGGATGCGGCCCTGGCTGCGCCGCCTCGTCACGCGCCTCCTCGCCATTACGCCCGCCGCTCTCACCGTCTATTTCGCGGGCGACGCCGCTAGTTACAAGCTCATCATCGATAGCCAGATCCTACTCAACCTGCAGCTCCCGTTTGCTGTCATTCCGCTCATTCACTTCACGAGTAACCGCGAGCGCATGGGCGAATTTGCCAACTCCCTATGGGTTCAGATCAGCGCCTGGGGCTGTGCCGCCTTTATACTTGTACTGAACTTCTGGCTAGCTTTTGATCAGGTGCGCGAGTGGCTCTCGGAGAGCGGCCGTTACCGCCCTCTCGTCGCCGTCGGCTCGGGCATAATCGGTCTGGGGTTGATTCTAATGTTAGCCGCTGTGCTCTGCTGGCCCTGGCTCAAAGGGCGTTCCTTGCGAGGTCGCCATCCCATCATCACTGCCCCTTCGGTGATTCCCGCGCCCAGCTACTCCAATATCCTCGTGGCTCTCGACCACAGTCCTTCCGATGGCGAAGCCGTCAGTAATGCTCTCGCCCTCGCGCAGATGCATGGCGCCCGTATCACCCTGCTGCACGTCGAAGAAGGCGTCACCAGCCAGCTCTTCGGCTCGCTCTCTTCCACCGCCGAGATTACCGAGGGCCAGCAATATCTTTCCGACATCGTCCAGTCTCTCCGCCGGCGCTCCGTTGATGTGTCGACCGTTGTCCGGCATGGCACCAGCCCCGCCGCCGAAATCGCCGAGGTGGTTAACGAGCTGCCGGCCGATCTCCTGGTGATGGCTTCCCATGGTCATCGCGGCCTCAAAGATCTCATTTTCGGCACCACTATTAACAATGTTCGTCACCGCATCAAGATTCCGATGATGATTGTCAACCGAACTCACTAACCGCATGACTGATCTTTCACAAGGACGAATCCTGGTCACGGGCGGGGCCGGCTTTATCGGCAGCGCGATCGTCTGGGAACTGAATTGCCGCGGCATTCGCAACATCCTCATCAGCGACTTCCTCGGCAAAGATGAAAAATGGAAAAACCTCGCTCCGCTTCAGTTCGCCGATTATTGCGAAGCCGACGATCTCCTGGAGCACCTGGCGCAACTCGGCGACCTCTCCTCTATCTTCCATCTCGGCGCCTGCTCTTCCACCACCGAAGCCGACGCCGCTTATCTAATCCGCAATAACTTCGAATACTCAAAGCGCATGGCAACTTTTGCGCTGTCCCGAAAGATCCGTTTCGTCTACGCCTCTTCTGCCGCCACATACGGCGAGGCTGCCGCTGAAGTTCCCGAATCGGTCGATTTGTCTACCTTGCGCCCGCTCAACATGTACGGCTATTCGAAACATCTGTTCGACACCTGGGCCGAACGCTCCGGCACGCTCGAACTGCTCACGGGTCTTAAATACTTCAATGTCTTCGGCCCGAACGAATACCACAAGGGCGAGATGCGCAGCGTAGTTCACAAAGCGTACGGCCAGATTCAAGCGAGCGGCTCAGCCCGCTTATTCAAGAGCTACCGCCCCGAATACCCTGATGGCGGTCAATGCCGGGACTTTCTTTACGTCAAGGACGCTGTCGCCGCCACGCTCTTCCTCGCCGAGCACGTTGATGGCGGAGGGCTCTTCAACCTTGGCTCCGGCCAGCCCAACACGTGGTCCACGCTCGTCACCGCGATCTTCAACGCGCTCGGCCGCGAGCCCCAAATCGAGTTTGTTGACATGCCCGATTACTTGCGTCCCAAGTATCAGTACTTTACGCGCGCCAAAATCGACAAACTTCGCCAATACGGTTTTAAGCAGCCGTTCACACCGTTAGCCGATGCGGTCACGGATTATGTGAAAAACTATCTCATTCCCGCTCACCACTTAGGTGACGAGCAATCTTCACAGAGAGGCCAGACCGCGTAAATTCCAGCCACAGATCCTGCTCGCTTCGAGCTTGTTGCCGTTCGGTCCCGGCCAGTGCGTCTCCAGACTGAGATAACCGCTATAGCCGTCCGCGCACAACTCAGTGAGCTGTTCTTGCCAGCGCACATGCCGCGAACCAAGTGGGCCCCATTCCGGTTTTCCACCGCGCATTGCGCAGTCTTTCGTGTGTACATGCACGATTCTGTTCTTGGGCAACCGCGAGTATCCGTCTGGAAACGGCGTCTCTCCGGCTACGAGCGCGTTCGCCGGGTCCCACACAATCCCGATCGCCGCATCGGGGACCAGCTTCAATAACTCGGCCGTCTCGGCCGCCGTACCCACGTTGCAGGCGTGTTCGTTTTCGAGTCCGATGACCAGGCGCTCCTCCTTACCAAGCTTTGCCAAGCCATGCAGCGCTTTCGCTATTGCATCGCGACACGCGTCAGGGCGTATTGTACGCCAGTAGGAGAACACTCGAATGATATGCGCTTCGAAAAAATGCGCTACCTCGATCGCCCGCTCCGTCAGCCGCGGTTGATCCTTGAGCGTGTGTTTCGACGCAAACGCGTCATGCTCGAATCGCGTGTCCAGTTCCGGACCGCCTTCGAGCACGCACTTCAGCAGGGGCGAGGCAATTGATACAACCCGCAACCCCGCTCCGTCAAGAGCGTCTTTCGCCCGTTTCAATTCGTCGTCATCAAGATCGAGAATGTTCTTGCCGTCGATTACACGCAGTTCCGCGCCCGTCATGCCGATTTCTTGCATCACCGGGAGCGCCTCGCTCAGCTTTGGCGAGAACTCATCCGTAATGGCAGCTATTCGTAGTTTTGGATCCATAAAAAAGAAAGGGCAACTCTATAATGAAAACATGTTCTTTCGCCGGGAACGGCCAAAAATCCCAACCTTCGCCGAACGCGTCGATCTCTTACGCAAGGCCGGCTTCGGTACGGAATCCCTCCCGGACGGCCGGGTCAAAGTGACCAAGCACGGTGTAGGAGCCATCATCGGCGACGAAGGCAAAAATCAACCCGACATCGAAAAAGCCGGCGTACTGATCGGGCCTCATATCGCTATTCTCGTTAGCGGCGGATACCAGATGTTTCTCGAAACCCCGGACGGCAAACGTTTCCCCGCCCAGGCGGAACAGCTCAAAAACCTGCATGAGTTCGAAGACGACGTAAAAGAAGCTCTCGGTCTGGTAAATCTTTACAACACCTCGCTCGGCACCACCAGCACCAAGCACATGTACGATCGCGTCTTCAAACGCGACTCTGGAGAACAACCGAAACCCTGGTTGCGGAAGCGAAACAAAATCGTTCCGCCCAACACGAAGGCCGATACCTCCGCCGTCTAGCCGCCGATTAATTTTCGCATTTCCCCGAAAGAGAGCGCGCTGTATAAATCGCCTGGCTCCGGAAGAAACGGTAGCACGCCGACTTTGGCCGCCTCCGGTGTCTGACCGGCCGCTTTCAATGATGCTGCCAGCATCGCGCGAGCACGGAGATCCGTGTCACCGGACTGATCGCGAATAGCCGTCCAAGCTTTAGCGGATTCGGCATAGAATCCGTAAAGATAAAGGCCATAAGCCGAAAGCAGCTGTTTCGTTTGCTCATTTGTTCCGGCCAGACCGTTGATCCTGGTCGTCCACTCCGTGGCAGAAGCGGGGCGAGCAGCCAGGGTTAGTGCCATTGGCGCCGTGGGCTGCGCTGCCGCCGTCCGTCGAGCAGCATCGAATTGCTTGTCCATCAATTGCCAGATAACGATCTGGCTTACGGCCAGTTCCCGCGCTCGCGGATCTGCCATCTGCCGGTTGCTCAGCTGCTGAATTGCTCCAGAGCGGTCGCCTGTCAAGGCTTGCCACGAAGCGCGAAACAAGACTTTCGCGTCCGGATTTCCAACCGACGCCAAAAACTTGTTGAAGACCGATGTCGCCCGCGCAGTATCGCCTGCGAGCAGCACACAACTGGCGGTTTCGGCGAGCACTGCCGGGTTCGGTCCCAGACTGGCGAACATTTTTTCGGCCTGCCCATACTGCCGCGCCTCGACCAGCCCGACGGCGAGCTGGTGCCGCAGTGTCGCATTATCCGGACTGATGGCAACCGCCCGCCCGAGAGCCTGTTGTGCCTGGACCGCGTCACCGGCCAGAAAAAGATTGCTGCCGAGCGTCCCCAACGCATCGGCATTGTTTGGATCTATTTGGATCACCGCCGTTGCCGCTTGGATCTGTTGTCGCAGCGGCGCCCGCGAGAGCTGACTCGCGAACAAGTTGAATCGGGTCTTGTCCAGCCTTGTGAAGGAATCGCGATGCGCTTCGCCGTCGCGCAGCGCCGCTATCGCTTCGGGGCTCTTACTGGTTACCAGTGCCTCGACCAGGGCAATATGTGCCAGCCCAAAAGAGGGATCTGCCTGAATCGCAGCTCTCAACCGCGCAACCTTGGCTTGCGGATCGGCGGTCGTTAAGCCGGCCACAAGCAGCTCGAGCGCATGATCGCTGTTCGTTGAGAAGAGAGTAGCATGCCCATCGATCTCTTTCGCCAGTTCGTTGAGCCCGGCAATGATATGAAATGGCTGAGCCCGCGTCGATACATTGTTTCGGCTTTTCTGGCTGGCTACCGTCGCTAGATTAGCCGCCAATTCGATCCCGCCTAGCCCCTCCGTGATCGTGGTGCGCAGGGTTTCACTACTATGCTCCTCGTAAACGGCCGATTCGCTCGGCGCCACCGAGACAATCAACTGGCGCGCAGGCGCCAGATCCTGCGCAAGCACCAACGGTGTCGCGTAGCGTAGCCACTCCGATGAGATATCCGTGACTAAAACGTTTGCCGGAAGGAGGGCGAGCCGCTGCAAACCGCTCTCTGATTCGCGCGAGCAACTGGCCGTACCAGCCAGTATGATCAGGGCCGAGGCAGCGAGAGACTTAAACGTCAGGCCGCCCTCTATAGGGGTTTCGGATTCTGCGCCAGTAATTCCTGGAAATCGGCATGGCTTTTCAGCGTCGAAAACTCCGGCATATCCGGAATCTTATTCCGGTCCTTTACGCCTTCTTCGAGCGCCTTACGCAAATAGATTAACGCACGGTCATTCGCGCCATGTTTGGCGTACATTTTGGCCAGATACAAGTGGAACAGAGCCCGCTCCTCCACTGTGCGCTCCTGCATAAGCGTGCCGAAATGGCCATGATGCTCAAATACCTCCGGGTCGAGCTTCAAGGCGTCTTCGTAGTATTCGGAAGCCACTTTGTAGTTCTTTCGCGCAAAGTAGGCCGCTCCCAAGTTTGCGTAAATCGACGCTGTTGGCGGCGCACAGCGCAGCGCTTTCTTGTAATAGCGGATGGACCGCCGGTAGCTCTTCTCGGCGTAATAAATCGTACCCAGGTTATTGATCGCCTCGGGATATTTCGGATCCAGTTTCATCGCTCGCTCATAGTTTTTCTTGGCGAGATCCAGCGCCATCAATTGATGAAACGCAATGCCGATCTTGTTGGCCAGGACTGCTGAATCCGGCGGCCCTTGACGATACATGTCGATGGCCTCGCGATACATCTTGCGCGCCATATAAATGTCGCCGCGCAGTTCCGGAGAAATAACCGGAGGTGGGGTAATTGACGGGTTGGGGACGGAAACGGCAGCACGCAGGCCGTCCGCTGAAAGAGGCTGTTGCGCCTGCAGCCAGCACGGCAAAGCCAGCCCAAGCACACAGAGGGTACGAGCGAGACGTACCGCCGGAGAATTGATCATACTGATCCTCCTTGTATGTAGGACTTAACTATATACCCTTTTCAGGTGATTCGGGGGGAAGGAAGTACTACTTGAAAATACTCTTGATTTTGTCCATCAATCCCGGCTTTTTGCCGTTGGGTTTCTTGGTATCCGCCGCATTACCGATCGCCTGGTCGCCGCTAGGAAACCCGCTCGGCGGAGCCACCGTCGGCGGGGGAGCCGTCTCCCATCCGGCGATCTCGGTGGCGCCCCCCAAATGGAGCGTGCAATATTGCGTCGGTTGTGTCCCGACCAAATAGTAATCCGTGGAGATGCGCGGGCAAGCGCTGGTCGCCAGCTGACCGGTATCGGCATCTACTTGCGCGCTTACCACGCCGTCGGGCACGTCAAAGTCCTTCACGTCGCGGTAAGCGCGGTGCTGGTGCGCGCGCTTCATGAAATCGGTCCAGATTGGAAGGGCCGCTTTCGCTCCTTCCATCTTGATGTCCTGGTAGTCGTCGAGGCCCACCCAAACGAGACACAGAAGTTTGGTCGTAAAGCCGGCAAACCAGGCGTCGTGCTCAGTGCCGGTCTTACCTGCCGCGGGCAGCGTAAAACCGCGACTGCGCACGCCCGCGCCCGTTCCGCTGCGCAAGACTTCCTGCATGAGGTTAACTGTCAGGAACGTCACCCGAGGATCGAGCACCTTTTTGGTCGCCGTCGTCCCGGTCCAAACTTCCTTGCCGCTTGCGTCGACGATCCTGGTGATCGCGCGCGGCGTAACCTCAACGCCTTTGTTCGCGAAGGTCGTGTATGCACCGGCCATTTCAAGCGGTGTGACATCGTACGCGCCCAGGGCCATCGCCGGCGTCGCTCGAACATCCAGCAAGCCGGCTTTATGCGCCAGTTGCGCTACCGCGCCGTAGCCCGTCTGCTCCGCAATTTCGACTGCCGGGACATTCAACGATTTAGCAAAGGCATCGCGCAGCGTCACCGCCCCGAGCCACGCCGACTTGTGGTAATCGGTCGGCTCGTAAGGTTGCCCGGCAAAAAAGAAGGTCTGCGGCTCATCCTGGAAAACGCTCGACGCCGTCATCGGAGTGCCGTTTTCCCATAAACCCGTATTCAGCGCCGCCGCATAGACGAACGGTTTGAAGATACTGCCCGAGGGTCGTTTCGCCATTACGTGATTCAGCTGGCTCTGCCCATAATTCTTGCCGCCGATCAGCGCCTTGATCTCGCCCGTTTGCGGATCGAGGCAAATCAGCGCTACCTGCGGCTCCTCGAGCGCCACACCCTGTTTGCGCCGCTTGGCGATAAGCGCGTCGATCTCCCGCATGCCCTCGCCCACGGCCGCAGCCGCATCTCTCTGCAACAGCGGGTCGAGGGACGTATAGATCTTGGAACCGGAATCCTGAAAGTCGCGATCGCCGAATTCCGCCGTCAGACGCTCGTTCACCAGGTCGACAAAGTACGGGGCATCGGCGGCTTCTATACCCTGCCTCGTGACGGTCATGGGGCTCGCAGCGGCTTCGTCATATTGGCTTTGCGAAATGTAGCCGTTGTCGAGCATCTGCCGGAGCACAACGTTGCGCCGCGCCTTGGCCCGTTCCGGCCACCGCACGGGATTGCGAAAGCTTGGCTCCTGGATTAATCCCGCCAAAGTAGCGGCCTCCGGCAAAGTCAGTCGCCTGATACTTTTACCGAAATACGCCTCCGAAGCCTCGCCAAATCCACGTATGGCAAAACTGCCGCGCTGACCCAGCGGCACCTGGTTCGCGTAATACTCGAGAATCTTCTCTTTGCTCAGCGTTTGCTCGAGATGAACGGTGATAAGCAGTTCATCGAATTTGCGCTCATATGTTTTACGCGGGTCGAGCCAGAGCATTCTCGCCAACTGCTGGGTCAGGGTGGACGCACCTTGCGCGTTACGGCGCTGCCGCAAGTCGATAAACGCCGCTTTCAAAATTCGCACCGGGTCGAAGCCCGAGTGCTGGAAGAAGCGCTTGTCTTCGATCGAGACGAGCGCATTCACCAGCACTTGGGGGATATCGTCGTAGTGGATCAGCCGCCGCTTTTCGCGATTTTTGTCATAGAGACTGCTCAGCAGTTGCGGCTCGAGCGTGTATTCGGTACGCGGCGTGTTGTCGCTCAATGCTGCGATCGCCGAAATCCTGCCGCCCTGGAATTTGAGGACTGCCGGTTCCGACCCGGTCGGAGACCTCTCGCCGGGAAACACTTCCAGCGCATCCGGACGGACATGAAACCAGCCCTGCGGATTCGAGCGGGCGTCTTCCCCATAGCCGCTCTCGCGCAGATGATTGGCGATACCCAGCGGTGTCAGCGAATCACCGATCCCAACCGTCTCGGGCGCAGCATAGAGGAGCGAGGAATTAGGAAAAGGACCTTGCGTCAGCTTTTCATCGGTCAGGCGTGCATATTTTTCGTAAGTAAAGCAAATCCAGACAATTGCAGCGAGTGTGGTGACCACCAAGCCGACGAAAGAATAAATTGCGATCCGGCGGCCGCGAGCCGACAATGCGACCCGGCTGGCCTTAGGCTTTCGAGGAACTTTGATGCGTACGGGCAATACTTTGGGTCACTTTTCGGCTTGCTCAAATGATTCTAGCTCTTTCCAGATATTGTCATCGTGCGGCTGCCAGTCGGGAGACTGGCGGCCCGTGATCTGGAGCTCTTCGATGCTGAGGGTACCGTGACCGAACGGGCAGATCAATTCGGTTTGGGGGCGGCCGAAGACCACCATGTTGCCCCAGGACCCGCGCCGTACAGGCATCATCAGGCGACGAAGGCACGTCCGGCAGCGGCGCCGCTGGTCCCAGACAATCAGGAATAGTATGCCCGAGCCGAGCAGCCACACAAAAAGCGTGGCAAAAGTGAAAAGCATGTCGTGGAGAAAAAGGGGCGGTGCCGGGCCGTATCCTTCAAGTGGACGCGGTAGAGGAGGATACAGAGAAGCGAGGGCAAACTGGAGAGCGAGCACAACTCCGGCGCCTAATAGAAGTTTGGCCAGCAGGTAAAGCCAGTACTTCATAACTCCTATTAGACTCCTTTCGAATCAGACGAGTTCCTCAGCGAGTGAGATGTTTGGCGAAGAAAAGAAGATTCGCGGGCCGTTCCGCCAGGCGCCGCATGAAGTAGGGATACCAGGCGTCGCCATACGGAACATAGAGCCGAAGAGTAAACCCCTTGGAAACGAGTTCGTGCTGCAAATCGCGCCGGATGCCGTAGAGCATCTGGAATTCGAACCGTTCGGGCGAGATGCCTTCCCGCTGGACGAAATCTATCGCCTGCCGGATGATGGTCTCGTCGTGGCTGGCGATCGCAGGATATGTTCCTTCGGTCAACAGCAGCTTCATCAATTTCACATAGTTCGCGTCAACATCGCTCTTTCGGGAAAAAGCCAGATTCGGCGGCTCGCGGTAAGCCCCCTTGCACAAACGAACCGGGATCGAATGAGCGGAAAGGGAACGAATGTCGGCTTCGCTGCGAAACAAATAGGCCTGTATCACGGCGCGCACGTGGCCCGGATGGCTTTGTTGAAACTCATGCACAATGCGCAGCGTGCGATCTGTAAAGGCGGTCGATTCCATATCGATCTCGACACGGCTGTTCGCCTCGCGCGCCCGGTCGAGCAAGGCCGTTATGTTGCCGCGGCAGGCCGGCTCGGAGAATGCTAATCCAAATTGCGTCAGTTTTATGGAAACGGTCGCCGGCAAGCTCGCGCGTTCAATCTCCTTCTGAGCCTCGAGATATGAAGCCTTGCAGCGGCCCGCTTCCTCGAGCGACGAAACGCTTTCTCCCAGGAAATCGAGCGTTCCTTTGATTTGCTCGCTAGACAAAGCTTGCAAGACGCGTATTCCTTCTTTGAGGGTTTGACCAGCCACGAAGCGCGCCGTAAATTTGCGCGAAAGAGAGGAATTCTCCATCCAGTGACGGAGCCAGCTCTGTTCAGAGAGGTAGAGGATGGTATGGCGCAGCACGCGAGGTTTTCGGCCCTGGTGGTTGCCAGGCCATTACCAATATAAGTGGTGCTTTGCTTGACCGCGTCTCAGTTAAAACAACGTCAAGTAAACAACCGATGACTTGCTAGCGCCAGGCCGGAACCCAACAGAGCGGCGACCAGCACGTCGCTCAGAAAGTGCATGCCCAGTAAAATACGCGAAATAGCGACACTCGCGGCACAGAAAAGCAACGCAGGAAACAGTGCGGGGTAGAATTCAGCGAGGCAAATCGAAACCGCAAATGCCGTAATGGTATGGCCGGAGGGAAACGAGAATTGATCTGGTGGCAGCAATTTCGCCCAACAATGAGGTTCAATTTCACATGGACGGCGGCGGCCCGACAGTTTTTTGAGAGATTTAAACAGGCCGATACCAACCAGCGCCGCCGATCCGGCAGAAGCTATCGCCGTCAGGCGTTGATCACCGCCAAACAGCAGAATGGCTAATCCGGTCAAGTACCACAACCAGCCGTCGCCGGCGCGGGTTGCAGCGATTGCCCAAAGACGAATCCACTTCGGAGCGGGCCACTTGTTGACCTTCCGCATCAACCGGTGATCGCGCGTAGCAATGAACCGAAGCATGCTTTGGTGGGCTGTCATAGCTGGGCCACCTCACATAACTAGTTTAAGCGACTGAACGCACTTCTCAGTCACTCTGCTTTCTTTTTAACGGCCAATCGATTACAGGGCAGTGACAGATTAGCAAAACCTTGGTGAAAGTGTGTATTTGCAGACGAATGGATCTAGTAGAAAAAAGAATTCGAAGAGGCAAGTAGGATAAAGAATTGCAGGAATCGAAGAAGTTAGATTTCATCTATTTTGACGCAGGGGGCGGCCACCGGAGCGCAGCCATCGCATTGAAGTCGGTGATCGAATCTCTCAACTATCCCTGGGAAGTCCGGCTGGTCAACCTACAGGAAGTCTTGGACTCACTGGACATTTTTCGCAAGATTACCGGTATTCGCCTGGAAGATATTTACAATCTGGCTTTGGCCAAGGGCTGGACTCTGGGCTCCCGGTATTTGCTGCCTTGTATGCACGGCATCATCCGGCTTTATCACCGGACACAAGTGAAAGTCCTCACCGAGTTTTGGAAGAGTCAGCGGCCCGACCTGGTTGTGTCCCTGGTGCCGAACTTCAACCGAGCTCTGTTCGAGAGCTTGCAAAACTCATTGCCGGGCACGCCCATGGCGACCATTTTGACGGATTTGGCCGATTTCCCGCCGCACTTCTGGATGGAGCGCCAGAAACAGTTTCTGATTTGCGGCACTAACCGCGCGCGCAACCAAGCGAAAGCTTTGGGTTATACCGACGACCGGATCTTTCGCACGAGCGGTATGATCCTCCGGCCGGAATTCTACCAAGTGCCGTCTCTCGACAGAAAGGAAGAACGGAAACAGCTAGGGCTCGATCCTCACCTTCCGACTGGCCTCGTGTTGTTTGGCGGAGAGGGATCGAACGTCATGTTTTCGATCGCGCAGCGTTTAGGTGATAGCTCGTTGGACCTGCAATTGTTTATGATCTGCGGCCACAATGAATCGCTGCGAGCACGACTGAAACGTTTGAACACCAGGAACAGGATTGTGCTCGAAGGTTTTACCAAGGACGTGCCGCGCTACATGGCCATGTCAGATTTTTTTGTCGGCAAGCCGGGACCGGGCAGCATCTCCGAGGCACTCAAAATGAACCTCCCGGTGGTTGTCGAGAGCAATGCCTGGACCCTTCCCCAGGAACGCTATAACGCCCAGTGGATAGCTGAAAATGAGTTCGGCATCGTGCTTGAAAATTTTCGCGCTATTGATCGGGCAGTTCGCAAGCTACTCGAAACGGAATCTCTCCGGTGCATGAAGGAACGAATTTCGCGGATGAATAATCAGGCGGTTTTTGAAATTCCACCGATTCTTGATGACATTCTCGAACGTGCTTCCCGTAAACAGGTTGTCTATACGGGAGGCGACTCAAAATCGTAGCCATCCATGCCAGCGGCAACTGGAGAAACCAACAAATGGCCCGCCTTGGATGGCGAGATGGCCAGGCTCGTCCGCAATTTCGACTGGTCATCGACGGCTCTTGGCCCACTGTCTAGCTGGCCGGAATATGTTCGAGTATCAGTTGACTTAGTCGTCTACTCAGCCGTTCCGATGGTGTTGCTTTGGGGTCCGGCAGGCATCATGATTTACAACGATGCTTACGCCGATTTTGCTGGGAAACGGCATCCCTACCTGCTTGGCAAGGGTGCTCTGATCGGGTGGCCGGAAGTAGCAGACTTCAATCAGAACGTGCTTGACATCGTACTGCAAGGCGGAAATTTGAGCTATCGCGATCAGCCGCTAACGCTTTATCGGAACGGCGTTCCAGAAGCAGTCTGGCTCGATCTTTATTACAGTCGCATCTTGCAAGCCGAGGGCAAGCCGGAAGGAGTTTTGGCGATCGTAGTCGAAACATCGCAACGGGTTCTCGCAGAGCAGCAGCGAGAAAGGTCGGACGAGGCGCTGCGCAGATCGAACCACGCCTTGCACGAGGCCAACCGTGACCTGGAGCAGTTTGCGTTCTCAGCCAGCCATGACTTGCAGGAACCGCTGCGGATGATCTCGATCTACAGCCAATTGCTCAAGCGGAATTACCGAAACCGGTTGGATGAAGACGCTGACCACATCATCGAGCAATGTGTCATCAGTGCGACCCGTATGGGTCAAATGCTAGCCGTCCGATTCGCTGACGCCGCCCGTTGCGAGTCTGCAAGATGTTCTCGCAAGTACGCTAGCCAATTTGCAAGTTGCCGTTGCTAAAGCGGCGCTACCGTGAGCTTCGACAGATTGCCCGCCGTTCACACCGAGCCTGTTCATATGCAGCAGGTTTTCCAAAACCTGATTGCAAACGCACTGAAATATCGGACAGCGCAGCCGTCCGAGATAAAGGTCACGGCCATCAAAAAAGAACGCGAGTGGCTGCTCTCTGTCCATGACAACGGTATTGGTATAGATCCGCAGTATCACGAACAGATTTTCGGGCTGTTTAAGCGCCTTCACCCCGCAAAACGATATGCAGGAACCGGAATTGGCTTGGCGATCTGCCGCAAGATCATCGAAAGCTATGGGGGACGCATCTGGGTGGAATCGAGACCAGGCGACGGCGCAACTTTTTTCTTCAGTTTGCCTGAGATCGAAGTTATACCGTCAGAGTGATTTACGCGCGACTGCTCGGGTGGTCCCCGTTAACGCTTGAGCTGGGGGTAGAGTAGTGGACGGAGTACTGGAACGCTCGTGACTCGACGTCATCTCTTCCATATAGCGGCACGCGTCTTGGCATTGCCCGCGTCTGCCGAATTCTACACCCGATGGCTCTCAGCGGCACCGAACGAATACCGGCCGGTGTTTTTTGGTCCGGAAGATTTTGAAGCGCTTGAGAGCATCACTGAAATCCTGATTCCGACGGATGAAACACCAGGGGCTAAGGACGCGCGCTGTGCGCAGTTTATTGACTTCGTGCTAGACGCCTCGACCGGTTACGCGCCCGAAACGCAAACGCGCTGGCGAGTAGCCATGTCCGCCTTGGAGAAAGCCGGATTTCACAAAGCCGACCGGCGCGGCCGCGAGGAGTTAGTGGAAGCGATGTCGGCGCCCGAGCGGGATCCGTCGCGATGGCACCCGGCCTTTGCAGCGTACAGGCTGATCAAGCGGGAAAATACATTTGCGTTTTACACGGCGCACGCTGGGATCATTGAGTCGCTCGATTACCGAGGCAATACTTACAATCCGGTTTTTCCCGCATGTCAACATCCGGAGCATCATGTCGTTTGACGCAATTGTGGTCGGATCCGGCGCCTGCGGTGGTTGGGCCGCGATGGCCCTTGCCCAAGCTGGGATGAAGGTACTGATGCTTGAGGCCGGGAGCGCAGTCGATCCGGCGAAAGAGTTCCATCACACCTTTCTATATCAGCTGAAGTTTCGCGGCCAGGGCAAGCCCGGTTTGCTAAAGCGATACAGCGGTAGCGAGCGAAACTATCGCATCATGATTGACAACGAAGAGAACCCCTATACGACGTCGCTGGATACGGACTATGCATGGGGCCGGTCGCGAGTGTTGGGGGGCCGCAGCTTGCATTGGGCGCGAGCTAGCGATCGCATGGCCGATTACGAATTCAAAGCGGCATCACGCGATGGGTACGGTTTGGATTGGGCGATTGATTATGCTCAGCTTGCTCCCTATTACGATCGCGTCGAAGAGTTTATCGGAGTGAGTGGCGCGGCGGAGGGTTTACCGCAGTTCCCGGATGGACGGTTTCTGCCGCCGATGCCGCTGAATTGCGCGGAGACAATCTTTACTGCCGCCTGCAAGAGCTTGGGCTGGCCGTCTACGCAGCGGCGGTTGGCTCAATTGACCCGTTTGCATAATCATCGGCCACCTTGCCATTACTGCGGCAATTGTGTAAACGGCTGCGATGTGGGCGCCATGTTCAGTACAGTTTCGACCACGCTACCGCCGGCACTGAAGACGGGCAATCTGGAACTGCGCACGGATTCCGTGGTGGCGCAGGTGCGCATGAGAGATGAAGGACACGCAGCCGGCGTCACTTACATCGAACGCTACAGCAAGAAAACGGTAGATGTAGATGCGAGGTACGTTGTGATGGCTGCCTCAACGCTCGAGAATACACGGCTGCTATTGCTGTCGGCGAAGGGCGGACTGGCAAATTCCAGTGGCACTCTTGGACACTACATGATGGATCAAATCGGCGGTGGCGGCGTCAGTGGTTTTCTGCCCAAATTGAACGGCGGTCCGAGCCGCCTCGATGACGGAAAGTCATCGGGTATTACGATTCCGAACCTGATAAATATTGACGCCAGGACGGCACAGAAGGATTTCATACGCGGTTACGTCATCAATGCGACAGGAGGGCAAAGCGAGTTTCCGTTATTTGCAGCAGCGCTGCCGGGTTACGGTTCGAGCTGGAAGCGAGAGGTAAAAAGCCGATATGTAGCGCAGGCCCGCGTTTGGATTGCGGGAGGAGAGATGTTGTCGCGCAAGGACAATTTCGTAGAACTCGACCCCGAGGTGAAGGACCATTGGGGCATTCCGGTGTTGAAGATTCATTTCACTCACTGCGACAACGACCGAAAGCTGCTGGCTCACTTTCAACAAGCCGCCGGGGAGTTGTTCCGAAAGGCCGGCGGGGAGTTGATGCCGGGGATGGGTACTAGCGGCCCGGTTGGGTTTCCGGGCGCTCCGGGCTCGCCGGACACCAGCCGGGAGCGCACCACAGCCGATACCACGCCGAGTCGTGGCGCCTCCCGAGAGGGCGACGGCCCGGCTGGCCACAAGAAAAGAGATCCCCTCCACGGAGCCATTCACGAAGTAGGTACGGCACGTATGAGCAGCGATCCCAAACAAGGTGTTCTAAATTCGTTCTGCCGGACACATGATATTTCAAACCTGTATGTATTCGGCGGAAATGCATTTCCTTCGACGGGCGATAAGCATCCTACGCTCACCATGCTCGCACTGACGGCCCGAGGGTGCGACCATTTGCTGGCGAGCGCTCGGGGAAATATCAGCAACAGCTGAAAGCTAAACGACCCTGCGCCGCATGTAGCGAAAACAGGCACAAATATTGTCGCTTTCCACTTTCGTCCGTTCGGCTTCGGTCAGTTCTTCGGGATGGGGGAGCGGCTCAGAGGTTTTGTGTTCTTCCACAAAGCGCAGCGTGCGAGCCAGGTAAAGTCCATTGCGATCCGGTAAGGTAAGCCAATAGTGATCAGTCAGGCAGGGGATTTTCAGCGGATCGCGAGTGATCATTTCCAGGACGAGGCGCACATCGGGCTGCGCACGACGTAAGACATCGAGCGAATGCGGAAGGTCGATTACACCAGTGCCCAGCGGTACCTCGGCAAGCAGAAACCCGTCTGCATAAGGCGCGACCGCAACGTCCTTGAAGTGAGTGGTCTTAACATACGGTGCAGCTTGTTCAATCGTTTCCATTAAGCCATCGAGTAAAGAGATGCTGTTGCCCAAATCCAGGCAGGCGCCGAAATATTCACTCGAGTAGCTCTTGAAAAGCTGCAGGTATTGTTCGGTAGTCCAGTCCTTATGGTTCTCAATTGCAAGGGCGAGTTTGTGTTTTTCGAAAATTGGAATGGCGGTTTCGAGCTTGGCCGTACTCTGTTCAACCCAGGCATGCCAATCGGGGAGTGAATTGAAGGTTTCATAACGGCGTCCGCCGAGCAGGCCGTCGCGAGCGACAGTGCACCCGGCTTGTTTAGCGTTGATGATTTCGCGTTCCAGGCTTTCGGGTGAGTTATTACGAACAGAGATCATGGCTTCCACCCACATGCCGAGCTCTTCGGCGCGCGCGCGCAGCGCATGAGGGTCGCCGGCGATCTGTGACTGAATGCCAGCGGCTCCGAAAGTATGGCATCGTTCCAGGAAATGGACCGTATCACGACCCTGTGGCACAGGGGGCAGGCTCATCACACTGCGCACATTGCTGGAAGCCTTGCTAGGGGTGCTACGCTGGCCGAGCACGTCGCCCATGAAAGAAGTAGAGGCAATGCCCAGCTCGGTAAGCGGCGGCGAAATCTCGTTGGTTGACATATGTAGTTGATTCGCTAATTCGCCAGCGCGATAAGCAGATTCCCGTCTGGCCAGCCTATTTTTATTACGTATTGATGAAACCTTCTGGTACGCTGTTAGTTCCACCGGCTGCACAATGGACCTGCCACCGGACAGCAGTCTAACTGCGGCGGGAATTCGATGATAAATGCCGGCCCGGGTGAGTGAAACCTACGTTCTTCGTACCTATCCCTTTCGTGAATCGGATCTCATCGTCAGCTTCTTCACACGCGATCAGGGAAAATTGCGCGGCGTCGCATACCGCGCTCGCAAACCAAAAAATAATTTCGGATCGGGCTTGGAACGGTTGTCACTTGTGAATTTATCTTACTCGCAAAAAGAAAACCGCGAACTTGTAAGCCTTAATGGTTGTGATCTGTTGCAGTCGCAATTCGATCTGATCACTGACTTCGACGCAAGCGTAGCGCTCGACTTCATTGCGGAAGTAAGTGATCATCTGCTGCCCCCTAACGAACCAAACGAGCGCTTTTTCCGCCTGTTAACTGCGATTTTGGATTTTGTGCACGAGCGCTCGCCGGGCGCGATCTGGGTGGCGATCACTTATTTCTCACTTTGGGCTACCCGCCTCTCGGGCTTTCTGCCAGATCTCAATGATCATATAGACCGGCAACTGACGTCCGGCTCCCGAGACATCGCCGCCGGCATGCTTCGCAGCCACATCGCTGAGCTTGGCGAACGCACCTGGACGAAAGATACTGCGTTAGATTTGCGCCGCTTCTTAATTCGTCTGATGGAAGAACATGTGGAACGCCGTTTCCTCACGCCGCCTTTGTTAGAAGCGCTTTAACTTTTTGCTTCATGGATTCTTTTCAAGACACTATTTTTAAATTGAAACGCTACTGGGCCGATCGAGGAGCGATCATCCAGGAGCCCTATGACCTCGAGGTAGGTGCGGGAACGATGTCACCCGAAACTTACTTACGAGTGCTGGGTCCTAAGGCTTACAAAGTTGCCTATGTACAACCCAGTCGTCGCCCCACGGACGGACGCTACGGCGAGAACCCCAACCGTTTATATAAACACCAACAGCTGCAGGTGATTCTAAAGCCGACCCCGAGCGACGTGATCGAACAATATTTGGGCAGCCTGGAGGCGATCGGCGTCGATCTTAAGAAGCATGACATCAAGTTTGAGGAGGATAATTGGGAAGCACCTACGCTCGGCGCGTGGGGCATTGGGTGGCAGGTGATGCTTGATGGTTTGGAGATCACCCAATTCACCTACTTTCAACAATGCGGCGGGATGGATTTGCAGCAGGTTCCGGCCGAGATCACCTATGGTCTCGAGCGCATTGCGGCTTTCCTGCAGAATGTCGAGAGTGTTTACGATATCGAATGGGCGCCCGGCGTAAAATACGCCGAAGTCCGGCTGGCCGACGAAGAGCAACTCTCTGTTTACAACTTCGAAGAAGCCGATGCCCATTTTCTCTGGCAAGAGTTCGGATTGCATGAGCGCGAGGCGCAACGGTTGCTGGAACGTTTCGCCAGAGATAAGGCGAACAAGCGTTTTCCGATCCTGGCGGCTTACGAGCAGGTGCTGAAGTGCTCAAATCTTTTTAATTTGCTCGATGCGCGCGGTGCGATTAGTGTCACCGAACGAGTCGGCATCATTGTCCGGGTGCGCAAACTCGCTGTGGGCGTAGCTCAAGCCTGGGTAGAGCAGCAGCATGGCGTTGCAGATAAGGTCTCCGCTTAGATGGCCGACTTTCTACTTGAGATTGGAACTGAAGAAATCCCCGATTGGATGATTGAGCCAGCGCTCGTCGACTTACGTTCGAAGTTTGCTGCAGCTTTCGGTGGTTTTGGTGGAGATTCTCTCAGGACAGAAGCTACGCCGCGGCGGTTTGCGCTATTTGCAAAGGGCTTAGCTGAACGGTCGCCCGATGTGGAGAACCTTATACTTGGCCCCTACTTGACGGCCGGAGGAAAAGCGGCCGAAGGTTTTGCCCGCAAGTGGAAGACTTCGCCCGACCAACTAGCGACAAGCACGGATGACAAGGGCGAACGCTATGTCCTGAATCAATTGACTAGAGGGCAAAGCGTCGCAACCGCCCTCGCCGAAAAACTTCCGGGGTTGATCGCTTCGATCAACTTTCCGAAATCCATGACATGGCCGGGCAGTGAAGGCGTGCGGTTCATCCGCCCGATCCGCTGGCTGGTGGCGGTACTCGACGAGCAGACGATAGCGTTCTCGCTGGCCGGCATTACATCAGGTAACACCACTCGCGGACACCGCATCCTAGGTAGTCCAACTCCGGTTCCCGTGACATTTAAAAATTACGAGTCAACCTTACGCGAGAACGGCGTTATTTTGCCGGCTGAAGAGCGCAGAGGCCGGATCACAGCTGGTCTTGATGCCCATACTCAGCGAGATGACGAATTAGTGGGCGTGCTGGTGTACTTAACTGAGTTCCCCTCGGTTTTGCGCGGCGCCTTTGATCCGGCGTTCCTCGAATTGCCAAAAGAAATTCTTTCAACGGTGATGCGTCATCATCAGCGATATTTTTCGGTGCTAAGCGAGGACGGCTCTCTACGGCCAGAATTTCTGGCGGTCACGAATACCAACGGCGACCCGGACGGCTTGATTCGCCAGGGTAACGAGCGCGTGCTGCGCGCACGCTTCAACGACGCGCGTTTTTTTTGGCAAGCCGATCAACGGATACCGCTGGTCGAGCGACTGGTTGACCTTGAGAAAGTTACCTTTCAAGCGAAGCTAGGCAGCTACGCCGACAAAACAAAACGCGTTGTGACGCTGGCCGGTGATCTCGCGAAAGAGGCGCAGGCGAATACGGCCACGGTTGAACGTGCGGCTCTGCTCGCCAAGTGTGATCTTACGACCGACATGGTCAAAGAATTCACAGAGCTGCAAGGCGTCGTCGGCGGTTTGTACGCCAGGGCTCAGGGCGAAAGCGAGGCGGTAACCGATGCGATTTACGACCATTACAAGCCGGTCAGCATGGACGACGCCATCCCTCGTTCTCTCGAAGGCCAACTCGTGGCCGTCGCTGACAAGCTCGACACGCTCCGGGAGTGCTTCAAAATCGGTTTGATTCCAACTGGCTCAAAGGATCCGTTTGCGCTGCGGCGCGCTGCTCAGGGCGTAGTCAGAATCCTGTTTGAGGCCAAGCTTCCTTTACGATTACCGGCTCTGATTTCTGACATCCCGGAATTGGCGGCTTTTCTGAGAGAGCGCATCAGCTTTTACCTTCGTGAGATGCGCAGCTACACCTATGATGAAGTGAACGCGGTGCTGGCTGCGGAAATGACAACGCTGGCGAATGTAATCGACCGCGTGGAGGCCATCCACACCATACGACCCACCGAAGATTTCGAGCCGGTGGCGGCTAGTTTCAAGCGAATACAGAACATTCTGCGACAAAGCAAGTTTACGGAAAACACCGCGCCGGATCCGCATTTGTTGAAAGAAGGTCCAGAACGGAACCTCTACGCTGCCCTGGAGAAAATACGCCGAGAGGGGCAAAACACGGGCAGTTGCCGGCAGAAACTTGAGCTGATGGCGTCACTGCGTCCACAAGTGGATTTGTTCTTCGATAAAATTTTGGTGAACGATCCAGATACTGCGATTCGGCACAATCGTTTGGCTTTGCTTAGCAGCCTGTTAAGAGAATTTTCCGGCATCGCTGACTTTTCCGAAATCGTGACGCAGGGCGGCGTGTAAGCGCCCGAGAGATTTTTTAACACAAAATATCCGAACTTAGGAGTAGGAGACCGGAATGAAGAAATACGTTTACTCGTTTGGCGGGGGTACGGCCGAGGGCGATGGCAAAATGCGCGAGGTGCTCGGCGGCAAAGGCGCAGGTCTAGCTGAAATGAGCAAGGCCGGAGTGCCAGTCCCTCCGGGTTTTACGATATCCACGGAAGTTTGCAATCTCTTTTTTGAGAATAAGAACAAAGTACCGAAGGATGTTGACGAGCAAATTCAGAAGGCCTTGAAAAAGCTTGAAAGCGAAATGGCCAAGAAACTCGGCGGCGTGGCTGATCCGCTCTTGCTAAGCGTCAGATCTGGCGCCAAATTCTCGATGCCCGGTATGATGAACACCATCTTGAACCTCGGCCTGAACGACGCAACGACTGAGGGCCTGGCGAAGAAGACGGGTAACGCGCGTTTTGCGTACGACTGCTATCGCCGCTTTATTCAGATGTTCGGCGAAGTAGCGCTCCACATCGATATGGAGAAATTCGACCATATTTTTGATGCCAGGAAAGCCAAGACTAAGGCCAAGCTTGACACCGATCTGAATGCGGAAGATCTGAAAGCCATCATCGCCGACTATAAGAAGCTAGTAAAGAAAGAGTTTGGCAAGGAGTTCCCGCAGGATGCCCTTCAGCAGCTAATGATGTCGCGCGACGCCGTGTTTCATTCGTGGAACACTCCCAAGGCGATTTACTATCGGCGCATGGAGAAGATTCCGGATTCGATCGGAACCGCGGCTAACGTGCAGGCGATGGTCTTCGGGAACATGGGGGAGAACTCGGGCACCGGCGTCGGCTTCACGCGGAATCCATCTACTGGCGAGAAGATCTTCTACGGCGAATTTCTGGTTAACGCGCAGGGTGAGGACGTGGTTGCCGGAATTCGAACACCACAGCCCATTGCCGAGCTTGAGCAGGTGATGCCGCAGGCCTATAATCAGCTACGCGAGATCACCAGCAACCTTGAGAAACACTATCGCGACGTGCAGGATTTCGAGTTCACCATCGAAGAAGGCAAGCTTTACATGTTGCAAACCCGTAACGGCAAGCGTACCGGTCCGGCGGCCGTTCGGGCGGCAGTGGATATGGTGGAAGAAGGGCTGATCACAAAGAAAGAAGCCGTGGGGCGCGTGGCGCCGAACCAGTTGGATCAACTGCTGCACCCGGTGCTCGATCCGAACAAGCGCAAGAGTTTGGCGAAGCTGGCAGGCGGTCTGCCTGCCTCACCGGGCGCCGCCGTCGGACGCGCGGCGTTCTCCTCCGAAGACGCGGTCGAAATGGCCGCCAAGGGTCCCGTCATTCTTGTACGCAAGGAGACGACGCCGGATGATATCCATGGCATGGATGTTTCCAAAGGCATCCTAACCGCGGTTGGTGGTCTCACCAGCCATGCTGCGGTAGTAGCGCGCGGTATGGGGCGTCCTTGCGTAGTTGGCGCTTCCTCGGTGTCGGTCGACGAGAAGAAGAAAGTCGCCAACATCCTGTTTGAAGGCACTCGGCAAATCGTGA
>DATAYL010000213.1:0-15870 GCA_036272575.1 Bryobacteraceae bacterium
CCCACAAACAGTGCTCCCATTCCGCCTTGGGCAAGGGCGCCCATGTCATGGTGATGCCGATACCAGCTAGTTGCGGTGCCGACGATCGCAATTAGTGATAAGCCGTAAGCCAGTGGCCCCGACACCTCACTGCCTAGACCATTGATTGCCTGTGTAGCTGCGAGCCGACCACCGCCCATCGCGAGGACTGGTACGCTGGCGGCAAGGAAAAGGCCAGCTTGTGTGGCTGCCCTCTGTATGCGTTTCTTCATGTGTTTTGCTCTCTCCTTTTCACACGTACTGAACTGCGTAGTCTTGTGCATCCCGGTCAAACGACCGAACCACCATGACCTCTCGCACTTTTCGACCGGCAGGAAGAGATTCTTCTCCGTCGATAAAGATCACGACATCAATCGCGCTGGCAACTCGTTCGCGTACGGATGCGCCATGGCCGCCGATCAGCGTCTCAAGCTTTCTCAGCCCATTTAGGGCATCATTCGCGTGGATGGTTGCCAACCCGCCTGAGTGCCCGGTATTCCAAGCCCCCAACAACACGCGGGCCGGTTCTTCATCTCGAACTTCCCCGACCACAATTCGCCGTGGGATCAAACGCAAAGTGGTCACGAGCAAATCGGCTTGGGAGACATGAGTGGCCGCGAGCAGTTGCACGTGATTTCGCAAACTGCACTGCAACTCGGGCGTGTCCTCGATAATTACGACTCGATCATTCGGTGTCACCTCTGCCCATTCCGCGATGATGCCGTTGGCGACGGATGTCTTACCGGATCCAGTCGGCCCGACGAGCAGAATATTGCGGCGATACCGGCAGGCGAGACGTATGATCTCGACGTGATTGCAGCTGCATGCTTGCTCTACAAAGTCGTCGTGATGGCGTTTGGAGTTGAGCGGATCGCTTTTGTCCGTCAAGATCCCCGATTCAGCCATGTCTGAGAGTCGATAGATCTTCTTCGGACGAGTACGAATCGCGAACACCGGCGCTTCGACGACGGGAGAGATCAATCCTTCGATCCGGTCGCCGGTGAGGGGAAAGATCGTTTCGAGAACGGGGTTGTCGTGGTTGAGGTGAACCTGCCGCATCGTGGCGATACCACTGAGGAGCATGGTGGTTTTTGTCGGCGAGTACTGTCCTTCGTGCTTGAACCCTCTGCCGAGCCGGTTCACCCAAAGCAATCCATCAGCGTTGCCCACAACGTCGAGTGTGTCGTCCTGCCGCAGGAGCGGCAGCAGCCTCTCGGAAAGACTTGTGAGATTGCTGGCTTGTCTGAGGCCGAGGGCTTCTTGAACGCCGGCCATTCAACACACCTCCGAATACGAGAATCCGATCCAGAGTGCCAAGTGGAGTGTGCCTGTGTCGGAACAAGTGCGGTTGCTTTGCCAACGAGAGTTGACGGGTTGACAGCCTACGTGGGACCGTCGAGCACTCCGTAGTTTTCCCGCATGACGTGGCCGAGATTCGCAGTATCTTCGCCGTGCCTGTGGTTTTCTAAGTCTGTAAGAATAAAGAGGGTGGGTGTTTCCGGAACGTTCTAGAAGGGACTTAAAATCCTTTTCCGCGCAAGCGGAGTGCGGGTTCAAGTCCCGCCCCGGGCACCACTTAGCTGGCTTTGGCATTGAAGGACTCTCGGGTGCCCGCATGTTGTGGTTCGTTTGCGCTCGCAAACAAAGCTCTGTGCGCTTCCGGCATCTTCGATGTCGTGAGCGTTGTTTTAGCGCAAGAGCATGCTCTCAGACTTCGACATTAAATTGTCATCGCCATTTTCCGTGCGCTTTGGCGCACCAGGTTGTGAACAGCGTTCGCTATAAATCCTGCAACCGGAGATCAGCAAACCGCTGCCTCTTAGTCCGCTGCCATTCACGCCAAAGCTCTCATTTTGGGCACTCGATTCGGCGTGCCTTAGAAGCATGCAAAGTCATGGCTCACTTAGCTGCGTTTGATTTATAAGAGCTGTACTGTCTCTAGCGCGCTGTCTTCGATTGCTCGGCGCAAGGAGATGCCTGATTACCACTTGAGCTAATTCATGGCGGCCCTGGGCGCCGTTCCAGCGGCGAAAAAAGCAATACAATGGCTGACTATGGCAAACCTGACTGATCCCCGGACGTCAGCGGCCTATCACGGAGGTATATCAGTGTGCTTCAACTTCGAACGAAATAGCAATTCACACTCAGGAGCTATACGCCATGACGCGCTGCCGTGTCCCAAGAAATAAACCGTTTCATTTCGACATTCACGGGTTCGCCCTACGATCGCTGCTTTTGTTAGCTTTGGCCTGCGGCCTGCTTCTGGGCCCTTGGAAAGCGGATGCGCAGATTAACGGCGTAGGCCAGCGGCCTTATCTAGGCTGGAGTACTTTCAGCGAGCAGACCATCAACAGTGTTTTCCTCACGCAGGCCAATGTTCAAGCGGAGTCGGATGCCCTTCGGGATTCCGGGCTCCAGCAGCATGGCTTCCAGTACATCAACATCGATTCGGGCTGGATGGGAAGTTTCGATGCGAATGGCCGCCCTATTCCCAACACAACGACCTTCCCCGATATCGAGGCGCTTGCGGACCACATTCATCGCAACGATCAGAAGGTCGGCATCTATTGGATCCCCGGGGTCGAACAGCCCGCTGTCCTTGCGAACTACCCGATTCTCGGAACCCAATACCACATCCAGGACATCCTGGTTGTGCCCTATACCGCTGGCAACGGCTTCGGTTCCTTTCATTACAAAATCGACTTCACCAAGCCGGGAGCTCAAGAGTACGTGAACTCTGTCGTCGACCTGTTCGCGTCATGGGGCATCGACTTCATCAAGCTTGATGGCGTAACCCCCGGATCGGATAGCAACAATCTCTCCGTTGATAACCGCGCGGATGTCGCGGCGTGGTCGGAGGCGATTGCACAGAGCGGGCGGAAAATATGGCTTACTGTTTCGTGGGACCTCGACGAAGATTATCTCAGCGTCTGGCAGCAGTTTGCGAATGCCCGGCGTACAGATCAGGACGTTGAGTGCGAGGGAGGGTGCGCCACTCTGACCGACTGGCCGAGGATCTACGAGCGCTTTCGCGACCTTCCAGGATGGGAGAATACCGCGTCACCAAGTTTGGGATGGAACGATCTCGATTCCCTCGACGTGGGCAATGGAGCGCTCGACGGCCTCACAGAAGATGAGAAGCGTTCTGCCGTTACGTTATGGGCCATGGCCAATGCACCCATGTACCTGGGCGGCGATCTAACTAAGCTCGACTTCTTCGGCAAAGAGCTTTTGACTAACGACGAGGTACTCGCCATCCAGCAGTCCGGTCAACCGGCAAAACAAGTGCTCGGCGGCGACATCCCGGTTTGGATGACCGGACTCGGCCCCGGCGAATATATCGTCGCGCTGTTCAATACGAGCGGAACGCCGGTCAACTACACGCTGCCCTGGGACATGATCGGGCTTGCGGATGTTGACCAGGTGCGGGACGTTTGGGGGCGCAGCAACAGCCCGGGCGGTCTCAACTTCTTCAGCACGCAGCTTGCCGGCCACGGCGTGCGCCTGCTGCACATCACAGCACTCGCTAAAGCGCGGCCTACTACTTCCACGAGTTATGAAGCTGAGGCCGCAGTCCTCGGCGGTTCAGCGGTCATTGCGGAGTGTCCGAACTGTTCAGGTGGAAAAAAAGTCGGTAATCTTGGCCTCGGGGCCGCCAACACCGTGACCTTCAACAATGTCGAAGTGAAAAAGCCGGGTGTCTATCTGATGGAGGTTGACTCTCTGACGGTGGACTTGCGTTCTTACATCTATATCGTCAATGGCGAGCCTCGGACGCTGAACTCCGGCGGCGGCAGTTTCCTGCTTCCGTCCAGGACCACGGTGCCGGTTCGTCTCAAGGCCGGTCTCAACGTGATCCAGTTCGGCAATCCCGTAAGCTATCCACCGGATCTCGACCGCATTGTAATCAGCGGCAGCGGGGACGCGACGGTTTCACCGGCAACGACATACGAAGCGGAACTGGGTACGCTCAGCGGTTCTGTGACCGCGGAATTCAGTAACTACAGCTCGGGCCTTGCGAAGGCTGGGAACATCGGTGGGGGTACCGGAAATAATGTCGTATTTGCTGATGTTACCGTGCCTTCCAACGGAACGTATCAGCTTGAGATCGATTATCAGACCAGCGGCACGCGCTCTTATTTCGTCACGGTCAACGATGGCACTCCTGCCGAGTTGAACCTTAGTGGCAGTACCTTCAACGATCCCGCTGTCACGATCATTCTTGTTCACCTGAACGCAGGCGTCAACACAATCCAGATCGGCAATCCGTCGGGCTTTGCGCCAGACCTCGACCGGATCGTTGTAGCGCCACCAATCCCCGGCGAGTTCCACTAGCGAACCGCAGCTAACCGGCGCGGCCGTTTTCGCCAATCCATAGAGTCGGACCGCAACCAAATGTTGACGGGACTCTTCTTGCTCATCGACCCCCCATAGCATACTCACATCTACGACTCAGCTTATAAACACATAACCTGAGGAATGTTATAGAGAAGTATATGCGGTATGTCGGGATGTTAGTTAACAATAGACGGTCGTGCCTTTACATTAAGTGGATAGTGTTACTTCTTTTTGCCTATGTCGGCCTGCTCGTGCACACCACTAATAGTTTTGCGCAAGAAGTTACTGCTGTTATTAACGGCATAATTAACGATCCGACCGGGGCACCTATTCTGGGGGCCAAAGTGACCGTAACGGATATGGACCGAGGGACCGTTTTGCCAACCACGACTAACGCTGATGGCTTTTACAATCTTCCGCGCGTGCCGGTGGGCCGGTACGAGATCCGCGTTGAAATGCCAGGTTTCGAGACGGCAGTTCGCAGCGGCATTGTTTTGCAATTGAATCAAACGGCGAAGGTCGACCTGAAGCTCAGCCTAGGACAACAGACACAAACTGTCACGGTTAACAGTGGCCAGCCGCTACTCGAAGCACAGTCAACTCAACTGGGAACGGTCATCGATGCCAGACAAAATGTACAGCTTCCATTAGCAACTCGGAACTACGTACAGTTGACCCTCTTAACTGCCGGCGCGGCAACTCCGAACCCGACTGGCTTTAAGGGCTCGCAAACGAGCTTTAATAGCGATCGTCCGTACATCAACGGGAATCGCGAGCAAACCAACAATTTTCTGCTAGATGGTATTGATAACAACCAGGTTTCCGACAACTATGTTGGCTATGCACCCAGTGTAGACTCCATAGAAGAATTCAATGAGATCACGCAAAACGCTTCCCCTGAGTTCGGTAATTTCATGGGCGGTATTACCAGCGTTTCAACGAAGGCGGGTACCAACCAATATCATGGCGACGCGTTTGAATTCTTCCGGAACGACAAATTGAATGCTAACGAGTGGATGAACAACTTGACGGGGCTTCCTAAGAATCCACTCCGTTGGAATGAATTTGGGGGCAGCCTCGGCGGTCCAATCAAGAAAAACAAGCTGTTCTTCTTCGCCGACTATCAAGGATCACGTTATGATCAACCGGGCGTGTCGAGCCAAATCTCTGTGTTGACCGCTCAAGAACGTCAAGGTAACTTCTCACAGCTGCTTAGCGGCTCTAATCCGACTCAGTTATACGATCCCTATTCGATTGGCCCGGACGGGAAACGCCAGCCATTCGCGGGTAACATTATTCCTCATAACTTACTAAGCCCGGCTACATTGCAGATCATAAACTCACCGTATTATCCACAGGCACTAAACAACAACGTATTAAATAATCAGGTGAACGTTTTGCGCGAACAAACGAATGGAAATCAAGGCGATGCCAGGGTTGATTACAACATCTCAGACAAAGATCGATTGTTTGCCAGATACTCCCAGGCAAACATTGATTTTCCGCAGGAGAACAGCCAGCCGCTCTTATATAACAGTTACAGCCATATTCCGATCTACAACGGAGTGCTGGACTACTCGAGAACGATCAACGCTAATATTGTAAATGACGTTCGCGTAGGCGTGAATTACGTGACCGGTGACAGTGGAACTACGCCGGGGACAACAGGCAATCTGCCCGAGACAGCGGGAATCGGTGGCGTGCCGATCAGCATCCTGCCCGCCCAAAACTTTACCGGCGGTTTCGCTCACGGTATTGGCAGCTCTGATATTATTCAGGAACTTGCCAGCACTGTTATTCAGTACGAAGATACGGCGATCATCACAAAGGGCACACATACGATGCACGTTGGCTTCCAGGGATTCCGGTACCGGCTAGACAACTTCTATGCCGGAAACAACGGCGTTGCCGGATTGTTCAATTACAATGGCCAATTCACCGCGACGAGTGGGCAAACCTTTGGAGGTGGTAGCGGACAACCAGAAGCAGACTTCCTGCTGGGATTGCCTTCCGAGGTTGGCTTAGGGCCGAATAACGGAACAACAGGCCAGCGGGCTAATGTATTTGCAGCCTTCTATCAGGATACGTGGAGAATCAGTCCTACATTTACGCTGAACTACGGGCTACGCTATGAGCTACATACGCCCTGGATCGAGGTAGACAACCGTCAAGTCAACTTTGCGCCGTTTAGCGGTCAAATTGAGTACGCGGGTCAGAGCACTTACTACAACAACAATCGAGCCCTTTATAACCAATATAACGGTCCCCTTAACTTTCAGCCTCGCTTGGGTTTCGCGTGGAATCCACATAACCGGCATACTGTTATTCGGGCCTCTTACACGCTTTCTTCATTTATGGAAGGCTCTGGCACGAACTTACGTTTGACAACGAATCCGCCATTCGGAGCCGAGCGCGACGCGCTCTACACATCGGCAACCTCGCCCGCAACGACAACCACCTTGACTCAAGGTTTTTCGATCTTCGATGGGGCAGCCGCCAATCCGTTTGCCGGTGCAAGTTTGCGTCTTTGGGATCCGAACGTTCGGCCGGCGGTTTCGAACCAATGGAATTTTACAGTACAGCAACAGCTTGGGAACAGCACAACGGTACAGGTTGCCTACGTGGGACAGAAGAATGATCATTTGATCGCAGCTCAGGCTTATTCGCAGAGCCAGCTTCTGGCAAACGGCACAATAGCGCCCAGCCCTTACCTTTCGGGCAATCCTGCTTTGCTCGCCGAGCTTGGCCCGAACGCGAGTATTTCCGGAACGGAGTCGAATGGCAGTCAGAGCTATAACGCACTGCAAGTGACGTTACAGCGGCGTTTGGCGCAAGGAGTAGAAGGGCAAGTCTTCTATACGTATTCCAAATGTATGACGAACTCGATCGGCTTCTATGGGGAACCGGGCACGCAAGCATCTAACCAATCCGCCTATGCCCAAAATCTGTACAACCGATCGGCCGAATGGGGCCCGTGTTACTACGACTTGACGCATAACGTTTCAGCGAATGTCAGTTACGATCTGCCGTTTGGCCATAACAGGCAGTTCGGCAACGACATGAACAAAGTTCTAAATGCGTTTGTGGGGGACTGGCAAGTCAACGGGATCCTAAGCTTTCACGATGGATTTCCTCTGACCATCAGTGCTCCAGATAACTCGGGTACGAACTCGCGTGGCGCTCGGGCGAACTGTATAGCACCGGCGACGGTGTACGGCGAACAAAATTATGGTGGTTCGGGCGGCGGATTTCAGTGGTTCAATCCGGCGGCTTATGGTCCAGAAGCTCCAGGCACATTTGGCACGTGCGGCGTTGGAACGGTGCGGGGTCCGGGAATTGCCACGGCCGATCTTAGCGCGTCGAAGAAGTTTAACTTTACAGAACACCAAAATCTGGAGTTAAGAGGCGAGTTTATCAATGCCTTTAACCATCCAATTCTGAATGCTCCTACTACGAGTTTAGGCAGCACGCTAGGCTTAATCCAGACGTCACAAGGAGCGCGTAATATTCAACTCGCGTTGAAATACAATTTCTGAGCCACTCCTTACAACTGACGGGTGCCGCCCTTATCTCAGCAATTCTCTGTGCACGCGATCCAGATAGGCATCGGTCATACCGGCGATGTAATCGCAGACCACGCGATGAACGGGGGTATCCTCGAGGTGCTCGCGATAGCCGAGCGAAATGCAGTCTGGAGATTCGATCAGAAATTCAAACAGCTCTTTCATGGTTTGGGCCGCACGGTTGCGGTCGGCAACCAGTTCCCGGCGCGAGTAAGCGCGCTCCCACAAGAGCGTTTTCAATTGACCGTGAAGCACAGTCGTTTCGGGCGACATTGCCGCCAGGCGCTCGTCCAGCGCGCGCACCTCTTCGATCGTCTGCACTCCGCGGCGCTCGACGGCAGTTAATGTGCCCGTGAGCAATCCGTCGATCAGCAGATTCATCAGCTGACGCTGCACTTCCCAGAAACGAATACGTGGCGCAGTTCCGGGATACTGCGTTTCCGCCGTTTCAATCAAATCTCCTGCAGCCGGAACGTATTCGCGCAAGTCTTCGAATCTGATAAGTCCGGTCGCGAAAGAGTCGTCCAAATCAGCGGATGTATAGGCAATTTCATCCGCCGCGTCGAGCAACTGCGCTTCGAGCGCAGGCCGCTGCCCCGGCAGGAACTCCTGGAGAGCAACTTCCTCGCCGGGCTCGATTTCACGCGAGTGCTTGACGATGCCTTCGCGCACTTCGAAGGTCAGATTAAGTCCCGCGAAGCGCGGATAGCGTTCTTCGAGCAGATCGACAATGCGCAGCGAATGCAAATTGTGTTCAAAGGTGCTGCCGAAGCGCCGCATCTGCCGATCGAGTTCTCTTTCTCCGACGTGGCCGAACGGCGGATGGCCTAGATCATGAGCGAGAGCCAGGGTTTCGGTGTACTCCTCGTTGAGTTCGAGGGCCACCGCCAGGGTGCGCGCGACCTGTGAAACCTCGATGGTGTGCGTCAGGCGGTTGCGGATGTGATCGTCCGCGCGCACGGAGAAGACCTGAGTCTTGCCTTCGAGGCGGCGGAAGGCGCGGGAGTGAATGATGCGATCGCGATCCCGCTGAAAGTCGTTGCGGTACGGGTGAGAAAGTTCAGGAAAACGCCGGCCGTGCAGGGTCTGGGAAGGCAAGCGCAGACGGCGCAGCATGCAGGACGAACTTACTTGCCGAGTTGGGCCGCGACCTGATCGGCCGCACGGCTGATGGCCGGGCTCTCGGTGGGCGACTTCAAACCCTGCAGCAGACGCTTCGATTCTTGTGGATTCACCGATTTGTCGAGCTGCGCGAGCAGGATCTGCGCCTGCGCCTTGGATACAAGATCGGTTGGCTTGTTGATCAAAGAGCGCAACAGATTCGCAGCGTCCGAATTGCGCTTAGCGGAGATGTACAGCTGGGCTAGCGCGATCTTAGCGAGGGCGGCTGCATCACCGCTGGAATTGGCCACGACGCGCAAGTCAGCCTCTGCCCCCGCGATGTCATTATTCTGTGCCTTGAGGGTTCCAAGATAGTACTGGGCCAGGTAACCTTCACGCGTTCCGCGGTCTTCGGCGACGACATCGATCAGCGCATGAATGGAAGCTTTGCGCTTCTCCTCCTCCGTCGCGAAAGTCTTGGAATAGTCGTTATGCGGCCCTACTGGCGTATCGAGCACATTGAAGGCAGCTTGCAAATCCTGCACCCGCTGAGCTCGCCGGTAAGAATTGAACCAGATAGCGGCCCCGGCTAGTAGCAGCACAACTCCGGCGATGACTCCCCATTGAGTCATCCGTTCTTTGTGCGCAGAGGCATATCGCAGAGCGCCTGAGACGGACTCCGTAAACTGATCGTGCTGGAGTTGCTCCTTTAATTCGTGACGGGTCAACCGGGACAGGCCTTTCTAATTGAGGGTGAAACCACCCTCAGACTAGCATATGTAGGCGGTTCCGATGCGCTGTCGGTGGAAGGCTTAGGAGGCGCGAAGATCGGCCAAATCGCGCCGAATAGCGAACTTAACTAGCCCGGCAACATCATGGATGTCAAGCTTACGCATCAGGCTGGACCGGTAAGTGTCTACCGTCTTAGGACTAAGCGCCAGTCGAGCAGCAATTTCCTTGGCGCGCACGCCTTCGACCAGTAGCGAAAACACTTGAAATTCACGGCTGCTGAGCGACTCGATAGGGTCAGCTTCATGGCGCATTCCAGGCTCGCCGAACAGCGACATCACCTCGATCTGCGGGGACACATAGATGCCGCCTTCGGTGAATTGAGCCAGCGCTTCCGCCATCTGCTCACAGCTGGAGGTCTTCAACAGGTATCCACATGCGCCTGTGCGGAGAACTTCCAGAACGGTTTTGCGATCTTTACGAACGGAAAACACGGCGCAGCGGGTTGGCAGGTCCTGTTCGCGGACGCGCCGGATCACTTCTGTTGCGGCCAGGTCGGAAAGCCCCAGATCCAGCAGAGCGATCGCCGGTTGTAGCCGTTCGATCTCGGTCAATGCGGCAGTCGCAGTACCTACCTGGGACACCACACGAAATCCCCGGATCGAATTGCAAAGAGCTGCTAACCCTTCGCGCACCAGGGTGAGCTCGTCCGCTAATAAAATGTCAACCGTTCGGGGTTCGGGAAGGACGAAGTCGGGGGTCGTGAGGACGGAGCCTAGCATGCGGTGTTGTCCATAAAATCGGGGCGCTGACTATAATGTGCAGCGTCAGAACAACTTGTCTCATATTCCTTTTGTCAACCACGCGCAAAGCCGCCTAAGGCCCGAATCGCTCAGCGGAAGCTGCGCACGGCTTCGGCTTCGTCGTCGTAGACCTCGAAAACGGTATATAACTTGGTGATCTGTAGTAGATCCTTGATGCGCTTGGAGAGGCCCACCAGTTTCAGTTGGCCGCCGCCGCTAGTAATTGTTGTGTAGCCGCTCACCATCTCGCCGATGCCCGAACTATCGATGTAGGAGACATCCGCCAGGTTCAGCAACAATTTGTTGTTTCCCTCGGTCGTGAAATTGCGAATCGCATCTCTAAACGCACTCGCGCCTTCCCCCAACGTTACCCTGCCGGCGGCATCTATTACCGTGACATCGCCTACCTGGCGAGATGTCAGTCTTACACTCACTTCTGCCTCCTAAAGAATCCTATACTGAATCTGAACTCTAGCTCTTGTTTAACGATTTGACCAAACGAACTTCCGTACCACCGCCCGGGCGAGGGTGCAAATCAAACTCATCCATGAACGCGCGGGCCAACATGAGACCACGGCCGGATTGCCGCAGCAGATTTTCTGGCGCCAGCGGATCCGGTAGCGAATTGAGATCGAAACCCGCCCCCTCGTCGCCGATGATCACCGTCAAATCTTTGTCGGACCGCTCAATCTGTAAATGAACCTTCTTATGTTTGTTGTAGCGGTTCCCATGCACGACCGCATTCACCGTGCATTCACGAACCGCCATCCCGATTTGATGCTGCTCGTCTTCATCGAGCCCCAGGCGGCCTGCTTCCTGCAGAACCATTTGTTCTGCCTTATCCGCGGTTTCCAAAGTTGAATCAAGCGTTGTCTGTATATTCTCCATGGGGCTGCGTTTAAACCGGGGCATAAATTTTTAAAGGAGCATACTAATGCGCATCTTGACTGCCAATTCGACCAGACGGGCTACCGGTCGAAAACAATGATAACCTGCCCGGGTGCACGGGGAGGCCATTTTTTCTATAGCATGCTGGAGGAATGGCTAGCTGCGAACCTTTTCGCTTCGAGACGCGCATTCGATTCATCGATACCGACGCGAGCGGGCGCATCCATTACACCGCTATGTTTCGGTATTTCGAATCGGCCGAAATCGAATTTATGCGTGCGCTCGGCATTCTTTACCTGAAACATGATTTCACCTTCCCGCGGGTACACGTCGAATGCGATTTCAAGCTCGCGCTGGAGCACGACGACCCAATCGTGATTACAGTATGCTTGACCAAGCTTGGGCGTTCGTCGGCGCGGCTCGAGTTCCTGACGACCAAGCTTGGCGAGCTGGCCGCCAAGGGAGCCGTCGTGGTGGCGTGCATGGATCGCAAAACGCAGCGGGCCATGCCTATACCGCCGGAGTTGCGCGAGAAACTGGCCGCTTTCCTTATGGGCCCGGAGGATGACACGAACGCATGATTATTCCACTGACACCGATCCGCTGCCTCTATCGGGCGCTCGATCTTTACGGCTGGAAAGAGGGGGTGATCTCCGGCGAAAATCGCTTTACCTACCAGCAGTTCGCGGAGCGCTGTGAGCGACTGGCTTCGGGACTGCTGGTGCAGGGCGTGAAATCCGGTGACCGGGTGGCTTATCTGAGCTTTAACAATCACCAGCTGCTCGAGGGGTATTTCGGAGTGCCGCTGGTGAAAGCGATCCTGATGCCGTTGAATGTCCGGCTCACACCAGCCGAGCTAACCGGGATTTTGCACCATGCCAAGCCACGCATTCTTTTTTTCGAGCAGGATTTTGCCGCGTACGTGGCGGAGTTCCGGAAAGGTTGCCCCAGCATTGCGCGTTTTGTGGCCATCGAAAATGGCTGCTTAGCCGGCGACCTGACCTATCAAGAGATGCTTTCCACCGGCCGTATTGAACGTCCCGATCCGTTTTCGTTTGACGAGAATGCCATCGCGGAATTGTTTTACACGAGCGGTAGTACCGGGAGTCCTAAAGGTGTCATGCTTTCCCATCGCACTCTCTATCTGCACGCGTTGGCAGTAAGCGGCAGTTTGGAACAAAGCGACCGCTTTGTATTCCTGCACACAATTCCCCTCTTTCACGCGAACGGCTGGGGTTGTCCGCACACCACCACCATGAGTGGAGCCTCCCACGTGATGGTGCGGAGGTTCGATCCCGTTGAGGTGTTCCGGCTGATTCAAGCCGAGCGGGCTACCCACATGTTTGTGGTGCCGGTCATGGCGAATGCCATGCTGCACTGCCCGGAGCGTGGCAATTATGATTTGCGAAGTCTGCGGGATATGCACATCGGTGGGGCAGCCGCCTCACCGGAACTCGTCGCGCGTCTGGAGAAAGAGTTTCGCTGCAATGTGAAGGCGGGGTATGGCCTGACGGAAACCTGTCCCGTTGCTACCTTTTCCCGTAGCAAAGCGGGCGTTGAGTATGCAAACGAAGATAGTCGGCAAGAGCGGCTCGCTATGGCCGGCTGGCCTATTCTCGGGACCGAAGTGCGGGTCGCCGGAACAGACGACAACGACGTTCCACGCGACGGTCAGACGATCGGAGAGGTCCTGATCCGGGGCGATAACGTCATGGACGGCTATTACGCCGAGCCCGACTCGACGGAAGCCGCCATTCGCGATGGCTGGCTACACACCGGGGATATGGCCGTCTGGGACGAGCACACCTTCATACACATTGTCGATCGTCAGAAAGATATCATTATCAGCGGCGGCGAGAACATCTCGTCAATTGAAGTTGAGCGGGCAATTGCAGCGCATCCGGCGGTTCTCGAGTGCGCGGTGGTGGCGGCTCCCGATCCCCAATGGGGCGAAGTCCCCGCCGCGATTGTGGTGCGTAAACCGGAGCAGGCGCTAACGTCGGAAGAACTGCTCAGTTTCCTGGAGCCACGTCTAGCCCGCTTCAAATTGCCGCGGATCATTCAGTTTTTTAACACAGCCTTGCCGAAGACAGGCACGGGTAAGATCCTGAAGCGGGAACTGCGCGAACCGTTCTGGGCGGGCAAAGAGCGCCGCGTCCAAGGCATTTACCTGCAGTAATACTTTGAGGGCTAGACAGATGGGGAACGGGAACGACCGATCCTTTCGTGACACACTGTGGATCGCTAAGCCAAGATTTCGCTTCACAGAGCAGTCAAGAAAACAAATTGGCTGGTCACGAAGAACGATGCTGCTTACAACGATGCTGGCGCGATCGCCATAGCCCCACATCCTGGAGCGACGAGCAGACATCTCGATATGGAACTGGACCTGATCGCTAAATACAAACAAGATCGCTATAACATATGGCTTCGGTTTTGCTCATCTATTTACCGGGAAGTTTCTGAATCAAGCTACTTCCGGCAAAGACTATCATTATCCCTTTTGTTACGTGACACATATTTTTCTAAACGATATTGAAGGAGACACAGTGGTCGATATTGGAGATCAAGACACAAAAGTAAGTCGACGAACAATCTTCCAGGTAGGTTCAGCCGCTGCGGCCGCCACGACAGTTGGCGCTCGGGGCGGTTCCGGCGTCCCCCTGCAGGACCAGCCTCCGGAAAGTCACAACAGGCCCAACGAAACGGATCCCGGGTCCAGAAATCTGCCGTTAGCTAAAGAGAACCAGGATTCCGTTTGGCCGCCGGCGACCGATAACGGCAGCTTGAAACCCTTCAAATATTCCTTCGCTCTGTCACGCAAGCGTATCGAGAGTGGTGGATGGACGCGACAGGTGACCGCGCGCGACTTAGCGATCTCGAAAGATATAGCGGGTGTGGAGATGCGGCTCACCGCTGGCGGTGTTCGTGAACTCCACTGGCACGTGGAGGCTGAATGGGCCATCATGCTCTACGGCAACGCGCGCATCACGGCGGTGGATCACGAAGCGAAAAGTTTTGTCAGCGATGTGGGCGAGGAGATTTGTGGCTCTTCCCGCCAGGAGTGCCTCATTCGATTCAGGGCTTGGGGCCGGATGGCTGCCGGTTCCTGCTGGTATTCGATAACGGAAACTTTGATGAATTCCACACATTCCTGATTACGGATTGGCTCTCGCATGTCCCAAAGGAGGTGCTGGCGAAAAACCTCAATGTGGCGGAGTCGACGTTCGACAAGATTCCAAAGAAGGAATTGTTCATTTTTCAAACAGCCGTTCCCGGTAGTCTGAACGCCGAGCAGGCTGAAGCGGCGCAAGGAACTGGCACGGTTCCGAAGAGCTTTGATTTTAGAGCCAGTCAAATGAAGCCGACTAAAGTGACGCGCGGGGGCGAAGTGAAGATCATCGACTTAAAGAACTTTCCAGTGACGCCAATCTCGGCGGCGATCGTTACGCTGAAGCCGGGTGGCCTGCGCGAGCTACACTGGCACCCTAACGCGGATGAGTGGCAGTACTATGTCACGGGAAAGGGACGCATGACGGTCTTCGTCGCCGGCACGGATGCCCGCACTATGGATTTAGAAGAGGGCGATGTTGCATATATTCCAATATCTAATCCGCATTACATCGAAAATACAGGCGACTCGGATTTGGTTTTTCTCGAGATGTTCAAGACGAGCGAATACCAGGACATTTCGTTGGCCGAGTGGATGGCCCACACCGCATCTGCTGATGGATCAGCATTTGCAAGTGGGGATGTCGATGCTCAAATCCATCCCCAAAGAAGAGACGATCATAACCTCCGTGTAGAAGCCTAGGTCCGCACCGATTTGGACCAAAGTACGAGCCCTTCTCGCCGCGCCGACCGACTAACGAAGGAGATGCCGACGTAATCAATCTATGCGCGGCGTAGTGAGGTGATAGACTCCGCTTTTCATACCATCATCTCTCCCATCAGCCTCTAACGAGTGAACAGTGTAGTAATAAGTAGCGCCGGGCTGTAAGCCTTCCACCCGTACACGGAAAATCGTATAACGATGGTTTCGATTTAGTCGGATGTGAGACTTCGCCGTTAGGTCCAGATGGTGAGGATCGGTCCCGTATTGCACAACTCCGAAGTGCTCGTCCGAGCCGCCGGGGTTATCGCTGGTCCACCGAATAATAGCTTCGTTGTTCCTGAACAATTCAAGAGCTGGTCCTTCAGTAATCTGCACCCGTGCGGTTTTCTTTGCAGGTGGCGGGATGTCCTTAGAAGTGTACGGCGATCGCTGAGCGGCGGTTAAGGTCGATATTGGCGGGCTGCCGGCAATGCCGGCAGCCGCAAATATCAAAAGCAGTTTTGTGGTAGATACGCAGTTCATGGACGACACTCATTGGTGTAATGCAGCCAATCGTCGTAATGCACTGGCAGGAATTAGCGTCGAATTACCTTGC
>DATAYL010000214.1:0-3234 GCA_036272575.1 Bryobacteraceae bacterium
GGACATCCCCAAGCTTCTTGCGCCGGCAAACGGCTCCTTCCTCATCTCCGTGGATATTCCGTCCAAAGCCGAGTACGCATCCTACCTCTGCTTGCTCTACAATTCCTCGGGCCAACAACTTTGGCAGATGCCGATCACCGCGCAGCAGGCGGAGAATGCTGTCTCTTTATGGGTACCCACGGCCAAAGCCGCCAACGGGACCAATGAGCTGCGAGTGCTGGGCGTACCATCCACCGGCGGATCGCCAGTTGAAGTAGGACGCTATCAGTTCACTCTTCAGATTTCGCAGTAAGATCTACCAACGGAGATAGGCAAGGTTATGGATGCAAGCGAGGAACGGGTCTATCACTACCACGCGGATGCGAATGCACTCGGCGGCGTGCTGACACACCCCTATAAGACGGTCATTTCAACGGCAGCCAACTCGGCGCTGGCGAATGCGGGCGGATACAACAGCTCCCAGACTGTGCCCTACCATCTGGACCACGTCCTCCACTGCAAGGCGGCCTATACCCACACAACGGGTGGTGACGAGGATGGCTATTGGAGCACCCTGACGACCGCTGTGGTCGAGGATGTCAACCTTCTTGAGGTGGTGACCGCCGACAAAATCGTGGCCCAGATCTCAACCAAGCATCCTAAGGCCGGCAAAGTTGCGTCCGCCTCCTTCGTCGGATCGCAGTTCGTGAACCTGCGTATCAATGGCATCCACGTCGACCCAGTGCTGGACCTGCATCCGTTTCCAATGCCACAGAATGGGACCCCGAATGGAAAATCCGCCAAAGTTCTGCAGGTATCCTCGTATCATCACAAAGATGTGCGAAAGCTGGCAGCGGACCAGAGCCGCAAGGTGACCGGCCACCCGCACACCCCCGATTGGGTAAAACGGCGCTATGGCTGGCTTGAGTCTGCTAAGGAAATCGACGACCGAGGTCACCTCCTGTGCTCGCTGGTGAAGGAGGTTCGGGGAGGCGAATCCAGGAACACCTTCGGGCACGTGATCCACGTGCCAGGCTTCGGCAACCTCTTTCTCGCCGAGGTAACGGTCGACCACGGCGCCTACCACCTGGTAATGCTTCGCGCAGAGATGGGCTGCGCATCCTCTGGAACGGTCAGCATGTCTTCCGCCGTCATCAACGGCAAAGGCGTACCTTAATCGTATCGCTGCTTTTGACGTTGTTGCTCGTCTCTTCTTGTCACCAACCGCAGCTATCGCCCGATCGGGAAATCGCTACGGTCGACCAGATGTTGCAATCCGGACATCTCGCAGAGGCGCAAAGTCGTGCTGAACATGCTCAGGCCCTGTTCACCGATTCCGCATGGTTGGCACGCTTCCGAATAGAGGAAGCCAAGATACTCCTCTATCGGGGACAGAGCCCCGAAGCGATCCAGCTTCTCTCCGGCAGTTGGATACAAAAAATCACGAGTCGGGAACTCGTCGTCGACCGACTCCTCATTCTTGCCCTGGCCGACTCGCGTACAGGGAACAAACTTGAGGCAAAAACATCAGTCGCGGAGGCGGAATCATTATGCGACGGGGCGCACCCAGTCCCCAGCAGGAAGGGGGAACTGTGGCTCACCGAGGGCCTCCTCGCGTTTGAGGAAGACCGGCCGCAGGAGGCGGAGGCATTTTTCAAAAAGAGTCGGGTAGCTGCGAGAACAACCCGGAACCAATTCCTTGAAGCGCGGAGCTCAATTGGCCTGAGCATTGCCAGCCTTCAGCAGTATCACTACGAAGATGCCATTGCTCAATCGCAGGCCGCCAGCGATATTGCGGACAAGATTGGCGCCCAGCAAATACTGATCGCAGCACAAGGCAATGCAGGCTGGGCCTATTACCAGACTGGCGACTATGCTCGGGCACTTGCAAGCTTCAACGATGCCGCGGCTAGTGCGTCAGTCCTTGGCTCAACGAGCGACGAAGAGCATTGGCTTATCACCGCAGGTATGAGCGAGGCTCGGCTGGGAAATCTGGATGCGGCACGGCAGCGTTTTGACCAGTCCCTAATGTTGGCACGATCTTTGAAAAATACGTCCGAAATCACCTACGCGGACCAGGCGCTTGCGTCGCTTCTTCTCCATTCGTCGCACCCCGAGAGAGCGGGAGCATACATCGATGAGGCTAGGAATCTGTCACGGCTGACAAAAGATCCCTCCGATGTGCAGCTTGGCAATCTCTTAGAGGCACAGCTACTCGCGCAGCAAGGCAACAATCCGAAGGCCGAAACGCTCTTGGTGGATGTAGAACGAAGCACCAAGGAATTCCCTACAGTTCTATTGGAAGCTCAGCACACGCTCGCCCAGGTGTGCGACAAGGCCGGAGAATATCAGCAGGCAGAAAGCTGGTTTCAACGCTCCATCGCCACCTATCACTCGCAACGTTCCGAGTTGCGATCCGACGATGCACGCCTTCCCTTTTCTCAGAACGGCCATGACCTCTACATGGACTACGTCGCCTACCTCGTCCGTAACCATCGCACAGATGAAGCGCTCGAAGTTATCGACCAGGGTAGAGCGGAGACCCTCGCCGAGGGGCTTGGATTCCAAGACAAGCACGCATCGACTCCCCTCCAGCGGATATCTCTGACGGCGCTGGCGCGCCGCTCCCACGCCGTCATCCTTGTCTATGCCATGTCCCAGCAGGTCTCCTATTTATGGGCGGCAAACGACAAGGAATCTAGCTTTTACTTACTTCCAAATCGGGCCACGATACTGACTGCGGTGGCAAGCCATCGCCGCTCAGTGCTTGCAGCCAGAGACCTCGTGGCCGAACAGCATCCCGCTGCGCGCAATCTGTACGAGATGCTGGTCAAGCCGGCAGAGCACCTCGTCCACCCCGGCGATCGCGTCTTCATCGTCGCGGGCGGACTCAATGGCCTGAACTTCGAGACCCTGCTAACCCCCGGCAAGTCAAGCCACTACTGGATCGAGGATGTCACTGTCACTCATCTCGCGTCTGTGCGCCTTCTCGCTTCGGCGCATCGACAACGTCCGGTGCACAGCTCTGCAGCCCATCGAAGCCAGTTGCTCGTCATCGGCAACCCCGTCTATTCCGAACAGCAGTATGCAGCGCTGCCGAATGCAGCAGCTGAGATCTCCGATGTCGCGGCACATTTTCCTGACAACGCGCGCACCATACTGACCGGCATGAACGCCTCACCCGGCGCATATATTCAAAGCAACCCTGCGCGCTTCGATTACATCCACTTCGTCTCCCATGCGACCGCCAGTAGA
>DATAYL010000215.1:0-6300 GCA_036272575.1 Bryobacteraceae bacterium
TTGATCCAACCTTGCTGCTCGAGGCGATGCAGTGCCGGATACAGTGAACCCTGGTTGACCTGCAGCACGTTTTGTGAAATTTGCTGGATGCGCTCCGAAATGGCCCAGCCGTGCAGTGAGCCAGTTTGCAGGGTACGGAGAATGAGCAGGTCTAAGGTGCCCTGCAGGAGATCGAGGCGGGATTCCGGAGGCATGATGTCGTCCTGCGACAACATAACATGTTGTCGGCTGTCAACACAATGGGGCAACTTCAACCGTGCTCAAAAGCGGAGAGTGCGGCGGCGTACTGCTGCGCTTCGGTCAGACTGTGGCCGGCGAGCTGGTCAGCAAGCCAGCGGCCGAAACGGGTGTGACTCAGGCGGTCACCCCAACGTTTCGCGGACCAGACGGAAAGCGGGATGATCGCAACGCTGAGGCCCAGATTAACGGCCAGGAAGGTCGTGCCGGGAACACGATAGGCATTGACGCCGACAGCATGGAGCAGGAGGATCGTGAATGGAATCCACCAGACGAGTTGACCGGTCAGCAGCTCCCAACGAAGCGCGCTGAATTTGCGGACACGCAAAGCGGCCAACTGCAGCTGCACATCAGCGACCGCGCCAGTGAAGTCGATGCGCCGGGCCGCAACCAGTTGGCCGATTGTATTGGCTAGAAAAAGAATCAGCCAGAGATCGAGCACGACAGCCGGCCAGAGCAGCCCGGGTCGGGCGGCATGCCGGGCTAGGAAATCGCCCATCCATAAGACGGCAGCCGCGCCCACGGCCGCTTCGAGGCTTAAGCGCCATGCCAGTCGGCGTAAGGGCGAGTGAACCCGGAGCAATTGTTCATTCGAGCGGACGGCGTGCTCCAGCTTGCGGTCGAGTTGTTGCCAGGCCTGTTGCATTTCTTCGAGCTTTGTCATTTCAGGTTTACCTTTCTTTTGGCGTACGTGTCCCGCAGGGTTTCTTTGAGACGGCTGAGCTTAGTGGCTACATTGGTCGGTGAGATACCGAGTACATCGGCGATCTCCTGATAGCGGTTGCCGTCGAGGTAGAGCAGCAGCAATGCGCGCGGGAGCGGATCGAGCTGCTGCAGGATGTCATAGAGCAGGGTCTCTTCGCCGGTTTCGGGCGGACGGTCCGGCAGAGCGGCGAGCAGACGATCTTCGACGGTCACAACATAGCGCTTTTGCGTGAATTCGCGGCGCGCGAAGCTGATCGCGGTGTTGAGCGCCACGCGATACATCCAGGTCAAGAAAAGCGACCGACCATCAAAGCGGGCAAACGAGCGCCAGAGCTGGACGAGTATTTCCTGTGCGAGGTCCTCCTGATCTTCGCGGGTTTGCGCATAGGATCGGGAGATCTTATAAAGGACCTTCCGGTGCTGTTCGATCTGTTGCTCGAATTGCGCCTGAAGCGCGGGGGTCGCCATCTGACTTGCCGTTCACTTCTATTAGTCGCAGCAGGGCAGCCCGAAATCACGCGGCCGGAGGGAAATTAATAACAGAAGATTTCGGACTGGACGCCGGGTTCGGCAACGACCAGGCGGGTGAAGAGGGTGCGGCCGTAGAGGGCTTCCGAGGCCGATTGGCGGACCAATTCGGGGTGGTTATTATGTTCGCTGATGTGGCCGAGGATTAAAGTCGACACGCGCCCGTCGAGTTCGTCGCGGATGAAGCCAGCTGTCACTTCGTTCGAGAGATGGCCGCGCCGGCTCATGACACGCTGTTTGACGGACCACGGATAGGGGCCGACGCGCAGCATTTCCACGTCATGATTCGATTCAAGGACGAGTACATCCGTGCCGCGGAAGTGTACGCCAAGCGAGGCGGGCACGTAACCGAGATCGGTAGCAAAAGCGACCTTCACCCCGTGAGCGCAGATGGTAAACCCAACCGGATCAGCGGCGTCGTGCGGAACGGTGAAGCTCGCGATGTCGAAATCGCCCACCGTGAAGCTCGAGCCGGCCTGAAAACAATGCAGCGCCGGGGCGGCGTTTTCGCTCCATTCCAGGCAGGGCGCGGTGCCGTACGTGGCGTAGACGGGTAAACGGCCGACGGCTTGTTTCGCCAGCATCGCCAGGCCGCAGACGTGATCAGAGTGTTCGTGCGTAAGGAGCACGCCGTCGAGCCGGGCGACATCTTCGCCGATGGCAGCCAGGCGTTTCGCGAGTTCGCGCCGGCTAATGCCGGCATCGATCAGGATGCGCGTACGGTCAGTCGCCAGGAAAGCGGAGTTTCCGGCACTGCTGCTGGCGAGGATACAGATTTTGAGAATGAGAAGCTCCGCAATCGCTGTATTGGTTATACCATCACCAGAACAAAAAGGAAGTGGATTGTTTGGAGTGCGGCCACTAGCGATTTTCTGACTTAAGTTCCTGGCGGCGCGGCTTCAAGGCCCGAGAGGAACGATTTCGAGGCCGTTAACGGAAGCTCCGCCTTTGTGACCCAGGAAATCGATGGTCAGCGTCTTATCTGTCACGGTTGTCTCAAATTTCTTGTCAGCTGCCGCGCCGGGCCCATTTACAGTATCGAAATCGAAATTCTTCAACACTTTGCTCCCGTTAATCACGACATCGAAATCGTAGTGGCCGGGTTCCTTGAAGCTGTAATCGGCAAACTTGAGAGTGACGGCGTAACGGCCATTAGGCACAGCGAATTTGTACCCGAAGTTCTGGTCGGAGTAACGGTAACGGGCGGATTGATAGAGACGTTCCATATCCGGTGACGTGTGGGTAATGTGTGTCGGTTGCGTATAGGCGAGAGTGCCACCACTGAAGCCGTAGTCAGCGGCCCACTCGTTGCCTTGCGCGTCGTTAAAGGGTCCGCGGGCGCCACAGTCGATGCGAATCGTGTCCGGCTGCGCCTTGACGGTGAGTTTGGTCGAGGCAGTTTCGGCTGGCACATCTTTGCTCTTGGCGGTCACGGTAACAGTGGCGTCGTGCGGCATCGTGTCGGGAGCGGTGTAAACGCCGTCCGGGGAGATCTTTCCGATATTCGGATCGAGAGACCAAGTCAGATTCGTGTACTTCGCACCGGCCAGGTCGGCGGAGATGCTCGTACTGAGACTTCGGCTTAGGTTGGGGGTCGCCGGGGTGAGATTGAAGTTGCCGAATTTGAAAGTCATGGCGGCGGCCGCCGTTTTGCCAGGGATGGCCGTACTGCTAGCTTGGACGACCACGTCCTGATCGCGGGCGGGAGGCGTGGAAGGCGCCTGGTAGATGCCGCCTTCACTGATTGTTCCGGGACCTTTGAGGACAGACCATTTCGCCTGACCACCCATGTACCAGCCGACTGTCTTGAAGGGCACTTTTTGATCGATGGTTAGGGACGCAATTTTTTCCGGAGTAATCGCGAGATGCGGCGCGGAGTTGTCTGGCAGGATGGAATATGCGCTCAGAATAGGAGTCGGCGTGTGATCCCCATCGCTGATACGGCGCAGTGCGAAATAGAGCGATTGATCTTTAACGACAGCCGGCATGGAAACACTGACGGGCGCCAGACAGGCGTTGGCGATGCCGGCGCCCATATCGAAGTTAGGAATCTCGATTTTTCCCTGGGTTTCTAAATGGAACGGAATACGCATATCGTGCGGAAAGGTGGTTTTGCATTGCGGCTGGGCAAACAGGAGGGAGATATTGTAGCGCCCGTTCGGCACATAGAAGCGGTACAGCATGTCTCCAAACGAGTAGCGGCTGGTGTAGTAAAGCGAGATGTCTTTGGTCTTGGGCCAGGGTTCGCCATAGTCGTCGACCGTCACGCCCCAGGAGAGTTCGCCGGCCATGCTTCGCCACCACATATTGCCTTCCGAATCGGGTCCGTAATCGGGATATGAATGATTGGGAGCACCCGGAGCACGGGTGGCATTGCCCACCGCAACGCGGATGCCGCCTTTGGGCAGAACGGTGACGGCTACTTTGGCAAAAGCTTTGGGATCGGCAACGCTCGCCGCCGTAAAGGTAGTGGTCGTGGGACGCTGGACATCGGGCGCGGTGAAAGAGCCATCGGCGGTGAGGCGACCGAGTGATGGTTCCATGCTCCAGCGAATTTGTTTAGCCGTTGTGCCGTTCACCCAGGCTTTGAACTGTTGTGTGACGCCGGCCTGAATCCATTCGCTGGGATTCGGTACGCCGACCGTGACACCCTGCAACACGACTGCAACTTGTGCGCGATCGGATTGGCCATCGGCGCCAGTAGCGATCACCGTTGCAGTGCCGGGGGGCACCGGGATTCCGCTCGCTTGCTTAATCGCACCGCTTCCGGGATCGGCCATCAACGACGATTCGTTTACGATTTCGAAATCGTTCGAATTCGGGCCGCGATTCCACATTTCGCCGAACGCCTCCTCGACTGCGGGATCTTCGGTCACATCCGTGTAAGTGCTGACATTCATGTTGCCGCCACCATCAGCGATGATGAGCCCGTATTCTTTTAGCTGTTTGAGAAGCACCTGAGTGTAAGGACTGAACTTCGAAATATCGAAGCCGGCTTTCAAACGTAAGCGTGTGCCGTAGGGAATTTTTCCCCAGGCCCCGGCGTTGGCGCGGGCGGGCCAGGTAAATTGGCGGGCGATGATGTTGTTTTTGAAGGTGACCCGCAGGGCGTGATCGATGACGCCTCTGCGCATTTCTTCCAAGCCGAGTGTAAGCGGAGTGAGCAACATGCCGGCGGCATCCACCGAGCCATGCGGCAGTTCCGAACTCATGCTGTTGTAGTGATAGCCGCTTTGCGCGGTGCAAGTGGCACAGCCCTTATTGCTCCCCTTCTCATAGGAGCTGTAAATCTCAAAGATGTCGCAGGACTGGGGATTGATGGCGATTTCGTGACGATCAAGACTCGAGCGCGGATCGGTGAAGACGCCCGACTCGCGTTTGAGATCGGGCCATTGAACCATTTCAAAAATGCCGTCGTTCTGCGGCGTGTAGTAGAAGTGCATCGGCTTCTGAGGGGTTAATTGATCGGCCAGATTGAGGCCCCAGCCGGGATAGTAGCCGACGCGGGTCGGAGGGATGAGCGCGATCCATTCGGCCGAGTGAGGGTCAACCGGCAGGGAATCGACTCGCACGTTGAAGATGTGATTGTTGCCCAGGATCTGGCAGCCAGCGAGCACATTATTCACGGGAACCGTAGCGGGCGCATGATAAGTGCCGTCGGGGTCGATTTTCCCGGCGCTCCCGGGCGCTAGGGACCAAGTAACAGAGCCGCTCGCCGAAAAATGCAAGGCGCCGCCAGCATGCACCACTGGAGGCTTAGCCGGAGTAATTGTGATGCGTGCCAGTAACGGAACTGAAAATACTAGGAGAACGAGTATTTGCAAGAGAACGAATTTTTGCGAATTTTTCATTGAGAGTTGAAAGCGCAACCGTTACCATCATCGTGACAGAAGCGGGTCAGCGGAGAAGTAACTATAAAGCTGGCTCGCAAGGCTCGATCCAGCCGGAGAATTCAGCGGAATCCACGGCACTTCTTTAGCGAGAACAACCAGCAGTGAAAGAGCGAATCAAATTCTTGCCGCGAGCGACCCGTCATACAGACTCTCCCCGGTGTTACAGTGCTGTGGCCGTAGGTAAAGTCACATCTCGTTCAAATTTTCTTACCGTCGCCCACGCGTTTTGCAAGTGATTCATTCTAATCCTCTTGCAGGTAGAGCTGCTGCCGGCACCCGCCTCGTCGCAATCTTTGCCGATTGCGCCGCCATGATTCTCTTACCTTTGAAAGGATCACGAAGCCTTGCAGTACTACCAATTTGAGTGGTCCAGACTCCGAACTAAGCAATTCGGGGCTGACCATATTCGATCTTTACGGGCAAAAGCCAAAGCCGTTCCTAGCCTGTTCCGCTGTATGGATGGCCGCGCATGGTTCCACTTGTTGGTCGGCGCACTCACGCTGGGATGTGTCTACGGACAAGCTCAGATAACGACGATAAACCTCGCAACACAGAGCCGAAACCCGGACTTTTCGTCATTTCCCTTTACGCGGCCGGTCACGGTGGGCACAACGCTGCCGACCACCTGTCAAGTAGGACAACTATTTTTCAACACCAATGTGGCGGCCGGCTCCAATTTATACGGATGCACGGCGGCAAACACCTGGACGACGCTTTCGAATAGCAGTGCATCCACACCGCAAGTTACTCTCACGCCGACGAGCGTGACGTTTACCACTCAGACGATTGGAACCAGCAGCGGCGGGACCACCATTACGCTCCTAAACAGTGGAACCTCCTATTTAACGCTCTCGAGCATTACGATGAGCGGGGCGAATGCTGCCGATTTCTTAGCTTCGAACACATGCGGTACAACGGTTCCCTCCGGCGCCAGCTG
>DATAYL010000216.1:0-3259 GCA_036272575.1 Bryobacteraceae bacterium
CGTTGCTGTAGAAGGATCGATGCCTACGCCATTGTCGCGCACTCGCAGAGCAAGATCCTGCGTGTATCTGAGCTCTACGTCTAGTCGACTTGCCTGCGAGTGCTTGTAGGCATTGCGAATTGCTTCATATCCAATACGGTAGATCTCATCACGGACGATTGGATGCATATTTCTGGCATCACCCACAACGGAAAACATAGCGTGCATTGAGCCTGGCATTATGCCATTGTCCGTCGCTCGACGAAAGGCTTCGGCAAGATCGTTCTTCTGTGTGGTTGAGGTGCGCAGTGAGTTCAGCGCAGCCCGCCCTTCGCGCATGGCCTGTTCAAGCCAGACTGACAACTGCTGCATGGCGCGACGCATGCGGACGAGGTCGGTGGAGGGATCGAGGGCATCGTCGGCAACCAACTTGCTGCCTTGAATCGTTTGGAGGAATGTATCGTGAAGTTCCCGCGCCATGCGGGTGCGTTCTGCTAACCGCTCGTCGAAGCGCGTACTGATAACTCTCGCAATCTGCCGCACGCGCAACCGGTAAATCGCCCACGCCGCAACAACTCCGATGGCGACGCATGTGACGGCGAACCAGGTAGTCTGGAACCAGGCAGGCGCGATGCTGAAGTCTAAAGTTGCACCTTCTTCGTTCCACACTCCGTTGTTGTTGCAAGCCATCACGCGAAATCGGTAATTTCCTGGACGAAGGTCGCTATAGAAGGCCTGGCGTCGGGTTCCTGGCTCCTGCCAGTCCGCATCGCGACCCTCCAATCTGTAGCGGAAGCGCACTTTCTGTGGGGCCACGAAGCTCAATGCCGAGTACTCAATTTCAAGATCTCGCAAGAGTCGCGGGAGACGAAGTCCTTGACGAGGCGAATAGCTTCTACGGTCGGCCACGACCTCTTCAATATGAACCGGTGGCGGAATGCGATTCTGAAACGTTTCCTTCGGATCAATCATTTGCACTACAGCGCCAGCCACAAACCAAAGGCGCCCATCCGCGGTCTTTGTAGCGGACGGCTGAATTGGGACTGAGCCACGTCCCGACCGAGTGCCATCAAATCTATCGAAAACCTCCATCACCGGTTTGCTGTCACTTTGGTGCCTCCACTTGTCAAATTCCGGCTCCGAAATGCGCGCCAACCCCTTCTGGCAACGGACCCAAACGGCGCCGTCATTGTCTCGCAGCACAGAATAAACAAGGTTGCTTGGAAGGCCGTTATGGCTGTCCAACACCTGCCAATGTTCGTTGTCCCAACGAAAAAGCCCTTCGGTCGTCGCCACCAGCAGAGCATCATCGGAATCGACGATGATCTCTGAAACACTGAAGGAGCTATCGGAACGATTTAATGAAAACGTCCGTGCACTTCCGTCTTTGTAATAGGTCAAAAGGTCGTTTCTTGATGCGACCCAGATGCCGCCCTGGTGATCTGGCGCCAGCGCGCCTGAAATACGGCTATCGCCGCTCGCGGTTAAAACCTGCAGCACACTACCGTTTTCGACTCGAAAAACATGGTGACGTCCCGTCAGCACCCAAATGTTTCCCTTACTGTCCTCGGTGACAGCCACGATCATCCCATCTTCAAGTTTGGATCCGTCCGGGTGCGTAAGCTCCTGGAATCGGCCATGCTCGTAGGCAAACAACTTGTTCTCACGCCCGACCCAAACGATGCCTTTGCTGTCCTCAAACAAAGCTGTCACATGTTCATCAAACGTGCCCTTGGCCGGCAGAACAGAGTGACGCCCATCTTTCAAGATATCGATCACGGTTCCGTTTCCGATCCACAGCGACCCGTCCTTTAATCCAAGAACCGACAGAATTCCTGCATCCGACAGCCCCTCGCGCTCGGAGTAGCTGACCACGGCTGTATCGCGGAACATATCAATTCCGCCATCCGTCATCACCCAGATGTTTCCTTCATGGTCTTCGTAGATAAGGTTGATTACCCTACCTGACAGACCATCGGCAGTCCCGTAGTGTTCGGCGATCCCGTTGTACACACGATAAAGGCCATCCATAGAGGTCCCGATCCAAAGGGAGTGCTCCCGATCCATGAAAAGCGTGTGGGATCCAACCTTGCTCCCGTCAAAGCCCGGAACAACGTAAGTGGCCCACTTCCCACCTGAAGAAGAAAGAACGCCCATGCCGCGGTCTGCAACTTCAGTCGTGGCCCAGATAATTCCCGACGGTCCGGCAGCGACATCAATTACGCCGTCGCCGGCATCCGGACGCTTGCTGATTTCATTCAGGTACGTGCTCGCCGAACCCTGTCGCCACCGGCAAAGTGCGCTGGATCCAAACCATAAATTTCCCGCACTGTCCTGGGTCAATCCGAGACCATATTTAACTGGTATTCCGTCTGCTTCGCCGTAACAATGGAGTCCGTTTCCCTGCACTTGACATAAAGGTCCTTCGCCTCGCGGAACGTGGTAGCGGGTTAGCCAGATTGTCCCCTTTGCGTCCTCGAGAACAACAGAGATTCCGCTGTGTTGAGCTGGATCCGAATACCATTGCAATTTACCGTCTTTCAGTCGTGCGAGACCGTTTTGCGTTCCGATCCATAGACTGCCATCGCGTGCGCCCAGAAGGAAATTGAAGCCGCGGAGCGCCGGAGTGATAGGAGAGAGATCATACGGAGCAAATGTCACTCCGTCGAAGCGCAGCAGGCCATTCGATGTACCGAACCACAGATAGCCGTCCGGGGTCTGTGTGACCGTGCCTCCAACCTCGATTCCGTCCTGAACTCGCCAGGCGGTATGCGCGTATTGTGTGATCTGCCGGTTGGGATCGACTGCCCAGGCCGATGTTACGTATAGGAGAAGGAGCAGAACCAAGCGCGAAATGTTCAACTTCTCCATCGCGATAACGAGTTCAACAGTTTGAAGATTACTCTCTGTCCGGCTCTCGCGGCACACCAATATCTCCAGTTGCGGTCCTGCAGTTTTCTACAGGTGCCGATGAAGTCAGATCTGAAGCAGACCTCGCCTTATCGCGATGGTTACCGCATGGGTACGATCATTGGCCCCCAGCTTGTCCACGAGATTCTTGATGTGGAAATTGACGGTGGTCTCCGCAATGGCCAAATGATCGGCAATTTGTTTGTTACGGTTGCCGTCTCGAATGAGCCGAAGGACTTCCAGTTCTCTGGTCGTAAGATCGTCGTCGCCCAGATGCTCGGCAAGGCGGGCGGCTACTTCCGGTGGGACGTGCCGATTGCCGGCATGAACCGACCGAATCACCGCCAGCAATTCATCCTTCGGCATGCTC
>DATAYL010000217.1:0-15264 GCA_036272575.1 Bryobacteraceae bacterium
CGTCATTGGCCCGCAGATAACGTGCGTAGGCTGCTTCGTCCGAGATCTCGCGAAAGAGATTGCGGAAAAGTGTTACCCAACGACGAATGAAATTCATATTTGTTCGACCTCAAGCCTGGTTGCCACAAAGGGCGCTTCAGAGGTGACAGGAGTGCGCGTGCCCCGCAATAAGCCGTACCAAACGCGAATTGCATCGACCAGGATGATGAACACGAGCAAAAGAAACACGCTGCACACAACCGCATCGAGTCTTTCGTTGAAGATGACAGCTTTGGTATTCGCAATATTGCCGGACCCAAGCGTAGTTTCTAGGAGTTTGGCATGTGACAAAAAGCCTAGTCGCGGCTCCGGCGAGAAGATCTTCTGCCAACCGGCCGTGAACGTGACCGCCACCAGCCAGGCGAGCGGCACGGCAGTGACCCAGGCGTACCGAAGGCGATGCATCTTGATCAGGACGGTAGTGGCGACACACAGCGCAACGGAACTGAGCAGCTGATTCGAGATGCCGAAGAGCGGCCAGAGCGAGTTGATTCCACCCAGCGGATCGATCACACCTTGATAGAGAAAATAACCCCAGGCGAGCGTAACGGCGGCACTGGTGATCAGCACTCCAGGCAGCCAACTTGTTCGGCCAAGCGGTCGGTACACGTGACCGAGCAGGTCCTGCAACATGAAGCGGCCCACGCGAGTACCCGCATCGATGATCGTGAGGATAAACAGCGCCTCAAAGAGGATGGCGAAGTGATACCAAAAGCTGAGTAGCCCCTGGGAAAAGCCACTCCTGCCAAACACGTTGCCAAAGATTTGCGCCATGCCGAGAGCTAAAGACGGAGCGCCGCCGGTCCTGCCGAACAGTGTCTTTTCTCCAACACTAGCAGCGAGGTGAGTCATTGTCGCAGCAGTGACCGGGAATCCCCATTGCGTAATGGTGTGAACCGCGGCTTGCGGAGCAGCGCCCACCGCACCCGGAGGAGAGTTCACCGCGAAGTAAACGCCCGGCTGCAAGCTGGCCGCCGCGACCATGGCCATAATTGCGACAAAACCTTCGAGCAACATGGAGCCGTAGCCGATTGGCCAGGCGTGCCACTCACGAGAAATCATCTTCGGCGTAGTACCCGATGAGATGAGCGAGTGGAAGCCGGAGATTGCGCCACATGCGATTGTAATGAAACAGAACGGAAACACTTTGCCGGCGAATATAGGCCCCGTACCCTCTACAAACCGGGTAAGCGGAGGAAGAGCCAATACCGGGTGACTCACGAAGATTCCGATGGCCAGTAGAAAAATCACCCCGAGTTTGATGAATGTACTGAGATAATCGCGCGGCGCCAGCAGCAGCCAGACTGGCAAGGCGCTCGCGACGAACCCATAAATGATGATCGCGATCGCCAGGGCAATACCACCGATCGTAAACAGACTAGACCAGACCGGCGATGCCCCGATCAGCTTGCCCGCGTAAACATCGAGCAGCAATAAAACGAAACCGAGGCACGAGCATTCGAGCACCTTGCCTGGCCTTACGAAGCGAAGATAAATCCCCATCAAGAGCGCAATCGGGATGGTCATCCCAATGGTAAAGACACCCCACGGGCTGCCTTTGAGTGCGTTTACGACCACCAACCCGACAACCGCAAGAAGCACGATCATGATCAGTAGCACGGTAACCAGCGAGACGATTCCACCCACCTTGCCGATCTCCTCGCGAGCCATTTGTCCGAGCGTTTTACCATCGCGTCGCATCGAGCAAAAGAGAATGACAAAATCCTGAACCGCGCCGCCCAGCACCGCACCGAGCAGGATCCAGAGCGTACCAGGCAAATAGCCGAATTGCGCGGCTAGCGTGGGGCCAACGAGCGGTCCGGGACCGGCGATCGCCGCGAAATGATGCCCGAACAAGATCCACTTATTCGTGGGCTCAAAATCGTGGCCGTCCCGGAAGCGCTCGGCCGGGGTGGCTCGGCCGTCATCGAGCAACAATATTTTGGCGGCGACGAACTTGCCATAAAAACGAAACCCAAGAAGAAAAGTCAGCGCCGCCGCAAGCACTAGCCACAGGCTGTTCACTGATTCACCACGGGTACTTGCAATAGTGCCGACGGCGATGGCGGCAAGCACGCTTAGCCCAGCCCAGATTGTCGTTCCGACGTGACGGCGCATAAGCAGTCAATTTTAGAATTTGATGGTTGCGGTCACCAGGGCAGCCAGCAGGGCGAGGACGAGAGCGGCGATACATGCAGCAGCCAAAGCCTTGCCCCAAGCCGAATCTGATTTGGTTTCGAGCTTGATGCCAACCACGGCCGCGGGACGCAGACGGGGGGCTTCCGTTTTCCAAGCCTTTTGCGAGTTCGCGCGCTCCGCTGGCATTTCGATGATCCGTCGCACCTGTGGCGTGACGCTGCCGCCCTGGTATTCGAGAGCTTTCGTCAGACCTACCACGAGCAGCGACTCCGCGGTTTCCGAAACGCCCCCTATGTACTGGCGCGCGATCCAGACCTCGCGACCGGTTTGGGCGTTCACCACTTGTACCTCACTGTGGGAACCGGTTCCCAGCAGCCATTCATTCGGGGCAAGATGGGAAATGGCGGGATAAAACGCAAAACGGCGCCGTCCCACGTAGTCAAGCGGCGAAGGCACCAGCGGCGCTGACATTGGTTCAAGTGTAACGAAGCAATTACAAAGAGCTTTTTGGAAGGCTTGATGCACTAAACTAGTTGATGCGTCACTACCGAACCGGACCCACCGTTTGACCCTATCCACAACCCTTGAAGCAGATTCACCCATAGCCACGAAAGCGGCCGCTCGGCGCTCGTTCATCCTGATGTTTTTTTGTACGCTGATCGGCGCCTTGGCACAGATGTTAATGAAGCAAGGAACCGCCCAACTAGGCGCGCATATCACCTTAGCGGACCTCGCCCACAAGCCGTCTTTGTTTGTCAGTTTCTCCCTGGGTGTCATTACCAATTTCAAACTCTTCATGGGTTACGTCTGTTATGCGGTTAACGTGTTGTTAATCGCACTGGCATTGAAGGGCCGGGAATTGTCCCGTCTCTATCCGATCATCGCCTTGACCTACGTGTGGGTCACCCTTCTTTCATTGATCTTTCTGCCGGACGAACATATGAACTTCTTCAAATGGGTCGGTGTTTCTTTCATTGTGACCGGCGTATCGGTATTAGGAGTAAAGAAGTAGCCAATGACGCCGACCAGTTCCATCCTTCTCGTGTTGGTGAGCTCCTTTTTTGGCTCATTCGGAGCGGTTTTCCTGAAGCTCGGAGCGGAGCACATGAAGGGCAGCATCTTTCGCGTGCTGACCAATTACTGGCTGGCTACCGGCGTAGTGTTCTACTTGATGTCGTCCGTGTTTTACATGATGGGCGTATCGCAGGGACAGTTGACGGTGTTGTATCCGATGGTGTCGCTCGGTTATATCTGGGCGATGATTTGGGCCTGGATCTTCTTTAAAGAGCGCTTCACAATGGCGAAGGTAGGCGGCTTGATGCTGATCATCGTCGGTGTGTCATTGATCAGCTTTGGTAACGCTTAAGGCCGTTTAACGACTCTCCAGCGCGTGCATACGCCAGGTTTCGGCAAAACTCCGCATGGCTGGAGGCACACGGTGTCGCACTAAAATCCGAGTGAACTCCGCGGCGGCCCACAGCAGAAAAGCGAGCGTAATCCAGTCATGTGCGCGAGCGCCAATGAATTTCGGCAGCACAAATTGCAGCACGAAGAGGAGGAACATGCAGGCAGCTTCCCACCAGTCAACTTCCATGTTCATCAGAAATGCGAGGCCGGCACAGCTCTGCGCGATGGTCAGCAATAACTCGGAACACTGTCCTTCGTCGAGCGAAAAGCTTGCGACATGGCCAAGACTCATCGAGAAGACAACGGGCAGCATCGCAACCAGCAGCGTCCACTGATTGATATTGCTCGACGCGATATTCATGATGGCTGTTGATGCCTCATCTTCCTGGCGCGCGAAGTAGAAGGTGGAGGCGAGTTCCGGAAATTCGGAGACGACCGGCGCAAACCACTGAATCACCACAAAGGTAGGTATGCCGATCACGATAGAAACCGCCTCAATACTGCCCAAAAATGGCTCGGCCGTGAAATAGATGAGCGCTCCGCCGCCGAGAAAGCAGGCCAGGATACTAGCGGTACGCCACCGGCGAGGTGCGGCGACGATGCTACGCGGCACAACGGCGAGTTCTCCCACATCTTCCTTTCCCTCTGGCGGTAGCTTCGTAAGCACCAGGAGATACGCCGCGTAGATCGCGACAAGAACAATTGCATCGTAGGCGTGAAGACTTGCTTTCCACCAGATCACCAGAGCATAAAGGAGAGGCGGCAGGAGTGCAACTACTTCCACGCTGTGATGTGGATCGAGTTTGATCCGCCGTAAAGGCTGGCCGACGCGGTGGCGATGGGTGAGGGCCGCCGTGAAGTAAATCATGGGCCACGCTAAACCGGTAAGGAGCCGCAGAGCACCCGTTAAATTAGCCATCAATAGCGGAGTTTGCCGCTGCCAGGCAAGGACCGCCTCGACCGCGAATTCGGGAAGCGTCTGCATCCAGGCAAGAATGGCCAATGCAAATCCTTGCGCGACGAAGTATTGGGCGGATTCAGCACCCCACGTAATGAGCACAGAAGCGACCAAGATGCAGGGCGTAGTCCAGAGTGCCGCCCACGGACCCCCATGTGCTACCGGGCCGGCCACAAAGAGGAAGCTGAGGCAAGCCAGATTCAATGGTGACCGGTTCAATGGTGAAAGGATTTGTGGTGCATAACGCTTCGATAAACGAGGCTGCGTCAAGGCCCTATTCGAAAGTAACTTGCACATCTATGCTGCTACCGGAACCGTGGCCGCTAGCGGGGTCGGCAGTGGACGCTCGGATGACGGAATGCTTTTCAAAAGCAGACGATTTAACGGGAAAATCAGTGCGGTAATGACCGCCGCGGCTCTCTTCACGAGCGAGCGCAGCCAAAGAAATCAAAGAGGCCACTTGATGCATATTGCGCAATTCGAACGCGCCGCGACCGGGTGACGGGCAGCTCTCCAGAGTACGGGAATCGAAGCGCTTTGAAGCTGCGGCCAATTCCGGTCCATTGCGTAGAACACCGCACGCGTTCCACGCAATGGCGCGCAGATCGCGCTCTGTAACGGCAGGGAACAGTGGCGCCGGCACCCGAATCGGGCGCCTGGTGAGCGCTGGAAGAGAACTCATTGCATTCCCGGCACGCGCCCCAAAAACAACTCCTTCGAGCAGCGAGTTGCTGGCCAGTCGGTTCGCTCCGTGCACGCCCGTACAAGCCACCTCGCCGGCAGCAAATAGCCGCTCCACGTTTGTGCGGCCGCCCAGATCGGTCTGCACGCCACCCATCGCGTAGTGGGCCGCCGGGCGCACTGGTGCAGGCATTTTCTCAAGGTCCACCCGGTACTGCAGACAGGTCTCGTAAATGCGGGGAAAGCGTTCGCGCACGAATCCGGCTGGCAGATGGGTGAGATCGAGAAAGGCGCTTTCATCGCCCGTGGCGCGCAATTCCATCACGATTGAACGCGAGACAACGTCGCGCGGCGCTAGCTCTTTGAGCGGATGGTAGCGATCCATGAAGCGTTCGCCGCTTGCATTGCGGAGATAACCTCCTTCACCCCGCAGCGCCTCGCTCAGCAGAAAACGGGGCGCGTTTGCCACATAGAGCGCGGTCGGATGAAACTGCACGAACTCGATATCCGAAATATTGGCGCCCACACGAAAAGCGCAGGCCACGCCGTCACCGGTCGCCACATCCGGGTTTGTGGTGTTTTCAAATACACGGCCGAGACCCCCAGTTGCCAGCAGCACGGCATGCGCGCTCACTGAAACCGTGGCCTGCGTTTTCTCATCGAAGGCAATTACGCCAGCTACTTCCTTATTAGAGCGCAACAGATCCGTGACCGCGGAGAACGTGTGAAAGGAGATGTTCTGGATCGAGCGAGCCTTTTGTCGCAAAGTGCGGAGAATCTCGCGTCCAGTGGAGTCGCCGTGTGCGTGTAGCACGCGGTTTCGGCTGTGCGCTCCTTCACGCGCGAATAGAAGTTTGGCCCCTTGCCGGTCGAATTCCGTGCCCCATGCGACGAGGCGCTCGATTGCGGCTGGTCCTTCTTCCACTAAGGTTCGAACCGCTTCGGCGTTGCAGAGGCCGTCGCCCGCGACCAGTGTGTCGTGTTCATGAAGTTCGACTTCATCGTCATCGCTCAGCGCCACCGCGATTCCACCTTGCGCGTACTCCGAGGAAGACTCGCGCAGACTGTCTTTGGCGATGACCAGAACGCGACCCGCAGGCGCCAGCTCGATCGCGGCACTCAGGCCCGCTACGCCCGCACCCACGACGATGAAATCTGTTTCGAGGTGCTGTAACGAATCGGCGATAACTTCATGGTACAACGAGGTCAATGCCCGCCTTTGCTGTTGAAACTCCGCAAACTACTTACTCAAGTGTGGTGGAGAGAGGCATATTGGGGCACGCTTCGGAGTACCTGCCAAAGGGCGCGGGCAAGCTTTTCATCGTCACCACGGATGATGTCTGGAGACTACATCAACAAGCACTTGATCCACAACTTACTAAGCAAGCATATGTCGTCTTTTTCCCGGGTGGAGAAGCGAACAAGCGCTTATCGAGTCTGGAGAAACTTGCTGAAGAACTGATGGAAGGTGGCGCCGACCGCACTAGCTTGGTCGTGACATTTGGCGGCGGCATAGTTACAGACGTAGGTGGTTTTCTAGCGGCAGTATTCATGCGCGGCATTCCGGTGCTGCAGATTCCGACCACGCTGCTGGCGCAAGTAGACGCCGCGGTCGGCGGCAAAACGGGAGTTAATCTGGCAACCGGCAAAAATTTAATCGGCAGCTTTCATCAACCTCTCGCGGTCTTAATCGATCCCGATGTTTTGAAGACACTACCCGATCGTGAGTATCGCGCGGGCCTTTACGAAGTGATCAAGTGCGCGATCATACGGGATCCTGCGCTTTTCGAGCTGCTCAAAGAACAACCGGAGAAGGTGCTTGCGCGCGATCCTGTTGCCGTCGATACATTAGTTGCGGCGGCGGTCCGTATCAAAGCAGAGGTGGTTTCGGCTGATGAGCGTGAGGGCGATCTGCGGCGCATCCTGAACTTCGGGCATACGGTCGGCCATGCCATCGAGGCCGAAACTAACTACACGCGGTTTTTGCACGGCGAGGCGATCGGCTGGGGCATGCTGGTGGCGATCCGGTTGGCTGAACTGGGCGGCAAATTGAGTTCACAACCAGCAGACGAAATGCGCCGACTGATTACGCTCTATAGTTCGCAATTACCCTCCGCAACCGGTCTCGGCGCACACCGTTTATTGAATCGGCTTGCCAACGACAAGAAGACTCTTCAGGGTAAGATTCATTTTGTGCTGCCGGTGGCCATTGGCAAAGTAGCCATTTTTAATGGCATTGAAGCAGAACTGATCGAGCGCTCCATTTCGGAAACGTTGTGCCTGAAGTGACTACCGGAACTACGCCGCCAGGAACCGAAACTGAACAACAGGCTGCGGCCTGGGTGCAGCAGATGTTTGCCGGGGTTGCGCCGAGATACGATCTCTTGAACCATTTGCTCTCGTTCAACGTTGATCGCGCTTGGCGTAAAGTGCTGCTGCGGAGCTTGGCGCCCGTTTTGTCTCAGCCGAATGCAACTGTGCTCGATTTATGCTGCGGCACAGGCGACGTTCTGTTTGACCTGAAGCGCGTTGCCAAAGCGCGTGTGCTGGGAGCCGATTTTTGTCACCCAATGCTGGTTTCGGCGAGACAGAAAAGCGCAGGTAAGAATTTGCCGGCCCAGCTCTTTGAGGGCGACGCACTAACGCTTCCGCTCGCCGATGAAAGCCTCGATGCTATCTCGATTGCCTTTGGCTTTCGTAATCTCACGAATTATCGCGGCGGCCTGGCCGAGTTTGCGCGTATATTGAAGCCCGGAGGTGTGCTCGCGATTCTCGAGTTTTCGCACCCGCGCGGCGCTTTGACAGCTGCTGCCTACGGATTTTACTCGCGAACGATATTGCCTTGGGTGGGCGGCTTGGTATCAGGATCGCGGTCCGCGTACACCTATCTGCCGGAATCCATCGAGAAGTTCCCAAAGGCCGAACAGCTCGAGCGTTTAATGACTGAATGTGGCTTCTCCCAGACCCAATTTCATTTGCTCTCCGGAGGTATTGCGGCACTACACACCGGCGTCAGATATTAGCGGCCGGCCGCTGCCGCTCCACCGCCTTCGCCTAGCGCCCGATTGATCTCTTCCCGCAGACTCAAGTTCCGTACCAGGCGAAGTAGATAATTCGGATGCAACCCGAGCAGGCGCGCCGCTTGCTTGTAGTCTCCGCGGCCTTGTACGTAGGCATCGATGATCGCGTCGTGCTTCGCCTGGCCGACCGATTGATGATATTTAGCCTTGGCGTCGCGCGGCGCGACATCAAGCAGCGATTCCGGAAGGTCTTCGGGCAGCACGAGATCGGAAACACCAAGGACAACTGCACGTTCCATGGCGTTCTCGAGCTCTCGCACGTTCCCAGGCCACGGATATTGCAAGATCATTCTTTCGGCCTCCGGTGAGAGGCCCTGCAACTGACGTTTGCAGCGCTCCGCATAACGATCAAGAAAGTGCTGAGCCAGCAGCGGAATGTCTTCGCGGTGATCGCGTAGAGGCGGTGAATCGAGGTTCACCACATTCAGACGATGGAATAAATCCTCTCGAAACTTACCGATATGCACGTCTTCCTGCAGATCACGATTAGTAGCTGCAATGACGCGGATATCTAAAGGATGAGCCTGAGTGCCGCCTACGCGCTCAAATTCGCGTTGCTGTAAGACGCGAAGCAGCTTCGCTTGCAGAGAGGGCGCGAGTTCGCCGACTTCATCAAGAAAGATCGTGCCGCCTTGCGCCAGTTCAAAACGGCCACGTTTCAAAGAGACTGCACCGGTAAAGGCGCCTTTCTCGTGGCCGAACAGTTCGCTTTCAAAGAGCGTCTCGCTCAATGCGGCGCAATTAACTGCAACGAAGGGCCGGTCGGCGCGCGGACTCTTCTGGTGTAGAGCGCGCGCGATGAGTTCTTTTCCCGTGCCGCTCTCGCCCGTAATCAGAACCGTAGTATCACGCGGCGCGACGCGCGACACCAGTTCCAGTAACTTTCGAATTGCGGCGCTCCTGCCGACGATGCCCGTATTCGCACCGATCTGCTCCTGCAAAAGAGCCTTTTCCGCTTTCAGCGTTTCGATTTCCTGGTTTGCCTCGAATCCGACCGAAGCAAGCGAAGCGATAGCGGTTAACGTGTCGAGCTGGCCATCCAGTTCGCCGTGATCCGTTTGCACCAGTAGGAGACCGCCGAGCACCCCATCCAGATAAAGAGGAACGCCGGCTATCCCCGTTGCGGCGTCTTCAAAAGCACCTTCTTCGCAAACACGCTCAATGGCGCTGCAGAAATTTGTTTTCCAGTTGCCAGCGCGCTCCGTATAACGGGCCTGGAGATCCCCAACTTTGTTCCCGAGCAGCAGAACGCCTTCCCGAAACGGGAGCAGATCATGGATCAGATAGAGGATCTGATCCTGCAGCAGATTGCTTTGGGCTTTGCCGGTACTTGACGCCAGCGCGCGAAACAGGAATACCAGAGAACACGCCGCAAGCAATACCGGCTTGGTATCTGCAGGAGCCGGCGCTACAGGCTCTTCGAAAACTGCTTCGCCTGATCGAAATAACAACACAGTTCGGCCGATTCCGATCTGGTCACGGTCATCGAGCCATCGCTCAGCCGATCGAATGCCGTTCACGTAAGTGCCGAGAGAGCTGCGAAGATCGCTCGCCACAAAGCGGTTCCCTTGTTTGCGGATATGACAGTGCCGCCAGCCGATATCCGGCTCAGCCAAGACAAGCTGCGAATTCGGCGCCCGCCCAATGAGGATCTCGTTAGCGCCTAACACGAGGCGAGTTCCGGCCTGCGGACCGTTAATAACGATCAGTTCCGCGCCCATAGCGTTGGCACTAGTGTATCTGAGTTAACCATTAATCGCGCTGAATAGCAATTAAATCCGACTCTTCAGCCAGAAAACCGGCTTCATCGATGCCCTGCTCGAAATCTAGGAAATTCGTATCGAGTAAACGGCCAGGATCGATGCGGCCCATGGCGGAAATGAGCGTCTCCTTGAGGAAAGGATGATCCTTCTCGAACTCGTGAATAAAGTCGCGCAGGCTGCGACGGACCGTGCCGGTCTTTTGCGAGCAGCCACACGGAATAATGGGAGCGCCCGTGTGGGCAGCAAAGGCGCGCGTCAAATCCTCGGTGACGTAGACCAATGGGCGGATGAGGCGGAATTCGCGTTTTCTCGACCAGGTGACTGCCGGAAGCGCACTGATTCGGCCAGTGAACATCGCGTTGCGCAAAAACGATTCGCAAAAATCATCGGCAGTGTGGCCGAAAGCAATTACGTTGGCCCCCAGTTGCCGCACGATCTCATAGACCGCGCGCCGGCGAAACCGGCTACACAGGTCGCAGCCGTGATCCGGCCGCTCGGTCAAAAGACGAAGCGAAGGCGCGTCCTCAACATAGGTCCAGTCAACGCCGCGCTTGAGTAGATAGTCACCAACCGGCCGGATCGGGGCTAGAAATTTTCCCTGCTCGATGGTAAAAGCACAGACAGAGAAGTGGATGGGTGCCCGTTTTTGAAGGCGCAACAGCGATTCAAGGAGAGTCAGTGAATCTTTGCCGCCCGAAACACCGACCGCCACCCGGTCGCCCTCGCGAATCATACGGAAACGGGTAACGGCCTCGCCGACCTTACGCAATAGTGATTTTTCGAGGTCCACCGCTATCAGCTCACCCTCTCACCATAGCGAACCCGTTGCCGGATTTGCGAGAATAAGGCTAGTTACTTTAGTATCCTCGACCAGGGCCCGGCGGAACTTTTCCTTCTAATTTCATTAGAAAGCCAAGGCCAAGAGCCTAGTAAGCCCGGTCTTTGCTGGCCTTTTTGTGAACATGACAATCGAATCGCAGTATGGCAAGACCCTTCGGCTGCCATTCGGTCTCACTTTTGAAAGTCTCTACCAGCAGCAAGGGCTTCACCAACTTGACAATGAGTTTCTAAGCCAGTTGGGACAATCTAATCCGGAGTTGCACGCTCGTTTGCTGGCGGCGCGGCAAGAACCGCCACCGCCCCACACCAGGCATTCGTCGGAGCTGATCATCGCGCTCGCCGCCTACGTAGAAGACTTCGTCGCAGAACTGTTTAGCATCGAGGCCGAGTTGGGCCGTCTGCAGGAGCGTCATTCCGAATTGGCTCCGCTGTATTCCGTCAAGCGCCGGTTCGTTCAGCGGAAGGCGGTTATCGGGCACACGGAAACGTCTGCTGCCCAGCTCGATGGATTCGCGCTCGCAGCGGAGTTGGAATCGCTGCTGCAGGAGCCCTTGACCGAGCTCAGTTTTGCGGTTCATGTCACGCGCTGGCTGGAAAATGAGACATCGCACGGCGATCAATTGCGAGTGGCAGCGCAATATGCCGCGTGGGCTACGCTCTCGCCGCTGGGCAGGCGCAAACACGCCGCCGGCGTTCTGTTTAAGGTTCCGTACAAGTTCGACATGCATCACCTGGTGCCCGTCGAGACGACCGTGAGTGATGGCTTGATACAACTACAGTTCTCGAGCGATCATTGGCGCCATCGCGAAGGTTTCCAGCTTACCGATCCTGGTACTAACTTGACCGGCGCGCTGGATCAGGCCAACTACTGCATCAAGTGCCATCACCAGGCTAAAGACAGTTGTTCCACCGGGCTCAAAGAGAAGAACGGTTCGTTCAAATCGAGTGTGTTCGGCGTGCCGCTTGCTGGTTGTCCGCTCGATGAAAAGATCTCTGAGATGAATGCCGTGAAAGGCCAGGGCAATCCTATTGGAGCCCTCGCGATCGTCACGATAGATAATCCGATGGCGGCAGGCACCGGGCATCGCATCTGCAATGACTGCATGAAGTCATGCATTTTCCAGAAGCAGGAACCGGTCGATATTCCCCAGGTCGAAACGCGAACACTGAAAGATGTGCTCGAACTGCCGTGGGGATTCGAGATTTATAGCCTGCTGACACGCTGGAATCCTTTGAATTTCGCCCGGCCGTATCCGAAGCCCGAAACCGGCTATAAAGTGCTGATAGTTGGCTTAGGGCCGGCCGGCTTCACGCTCTCGCATCACCTGATGAATGAGGGGCATACGGTGGTGGCGGTTGATGGATTGAAGATCGAACCGCTGCCGGGAGAGATATCCGGGGTCGATGCTTACGGAGAACGAGTTCCGTTTCGTCCGTTGCGCGATATCACCGAGATCTACGAACGGCTGGACGAGCGAGTGATGGCCGGCTTTGGCGGTGTCGCCGAATATGGCATAACGGTGCGCTGGAACAAGAATTTCTTGAAAGTAATTCGGCTCCTGCTTGAGCGGCGCAGCGAATTTGCGATGTACGGCGGTGTGCGCTTCGGCGGCACGTTGACTGTTGAAAGCGCCTTTCAACTAGGGTTTGATCATATCGCGCTATGTGCTGGTGCAGGACGGCCAACCGTCATTCCGATGAAGAATGGCTTGGTGCGCGGAGTACGGCAGGCCTCCGATTTTTTAATGGCGCTGCAGCTGACCGGCGCCGCGAAGACCGATTCACTGGCCAACCTACAAATTCGCATGCCTCTGGTCGTCATTGGCGGCGGCTTAACCGCGATCGACACGGCCACCGAATCGCTGGCTTATTATCCGGTCCAGGTCGAGAAATTTCTGAAACGCTACGAGCAGTTAGCGGCGGAAATTGGCGAGAACGCAGTTAAGGCTGTCTGGAGCAAGGAAGAAGCCGAGATCGCGGCGGAGTTTCTGTCCCATGCACGCGCGATTCGTGCAGAGCGGGCATTAGCGGCGACGGAGTCCCGCTGCCCGGATCTGGTCGGACTACTAAATTCTTGGGGCGGCGTCACTATCGCTTACCGCAGGCGGCTAATCGATGCGCCCAGCTACACGCTCAATCACGAGGAGGTTGCCAAGGCGTTGGAAGAGGGTGTTCGCTTCGCCGAATGTCTGGCGCCCGAAGAAGTGGAAGTGGACGCGGCAAACACAGCGCGAGCGCTCTTGGTAGACAAGCAGACCTTTGATGAGGGAACGGGACAGCTGATCCCGACAGGCGAAAAGATTCGGCTGCCCGCGCGCACGGTACTCGTTGCGGCCGGAACGCAGCCCAATACTGTGTTGGCGCGTGAAGACGAGGCCAATTTCGTGTTGGACGGACGCTTTTTCCGCGCCGTCAACGAAGATGGTGAGCCTGTCAAGCCGGAGCGCATCTCGAAACCAAACGAAGCAGTCGTGCTGATCTCGGTGCGGCCCGATGGCCGGGCAATCAGCTTCTTTGGCGACCTGCATCCTTCGTTCTCCGGCAATGTCGTCAAAGCTATGGGCAGCGCCAAACAGGGTTATCCGGTCGTCTCACGGGTGCTCGCTCGCAAGCCGGCAGAAGAGCCGCGGCCTGCGGCTTTACTGGCGGGCCTCAACAAAGAATTGCGCGCGGTGGTGGAGGACGTGGTCCGCCTCACCCCAAATATTCTTGAGATCATTGTGCGGGCGCCGATTGCAGCGCGCTCGTTTCAACCCGGACAGTTTTATCGGTTGCAAAACTACGAGTCTCTAGCCACGCGGAGCAATGGAACAGCTCTCGCGATGGAAGGGCTCGCGCTAACGGGCGCTTCCGTCAACATGGAAAAAGGTTTACTCTCGACGATCGTGCTCGAGATGGGCGGCTCTTCAGATCTTTGCGCTTTGCTCAAACCCGGCGATCCCGTTGTGCTTATGGGGCCGACAGGTACTCCAACCGAAACACCCGCCAGGCAAACAGTTCTGCTCGCCGGCGGAGGCCTGGGCAACGCCGTGTTGTTCTCGATCGGGCAGCAACTGCGAGCTTCCGGCTCACAGGTCGTTTACTTTGCCGGCTACAAGAAAATCATCGATCGCTACAAAATTGATGAGATCGAAAAAGCGGCGGACGTAGTTGTGTGGGTATGCGATGAAGCGCCGGGTTTCACGCCGAGCCGCGTGCAGGACAGCGCTTTTGTCGGCAATATCGTTGAAGCGATGGAGGCTTATGGACGCGGCGATCTAGGCACACCGGAAATTGCACTCAATTCGGTCGATCGACTAATTGTGATTGGCTCGGATGGCATGATGCGCGCTGTACAACAGGCGCGGCACACCGTGTTGCGGCCTTATTTAAAGCCGGATCATCACGCGATAGGCAGCATCAACTCCCCCATGCAGTGCATGATGAAAGAGATTTGCGCCCAATGTCTTCAGGTGCACAAGGACCCGAACACAGGCAAAGAGACGGTTGTTTTTTCCTGCTTCAACCAGGATCAGCCGCTTGATCACGTTGAGTTCAGCAGCTTGCGCTCGCGCCTTTCGCAGAATGGCACGCAGGAAAAGCTGACTAAGCTTTGGGTCGATCATTGTTTACGAAATATTGGCGCCCGTCCCGAGCTTGTTTCCTCTTAAGCCTCAGGGACGTTCTCCCATAAGCCTAACTTAAGGTCGAAAATTGAGAATTCGGTCCATTTCGGTATAGCCCTAACCAATTGCGGCTGGTGGTGGGAACCCCGGTTCGCGCCCGGCATGTTTGCAATTCATCAAGTCTAGGTTTGCGCGTTTCCGCGTTTCTCGTCGAGCGCCGGGATAAACCGGCATGTTGTTGGGGATGAAAGAGCCCTACAAGAAAGGAGAAAGCGAATCCATCTTGGCCCCGAGTCTTGCGGTAGGCATCGCGAGGTGCTGGTCGAAGCGTAGACAGGGGTATCGGTGGGCGGGGCAATTGAGCTTCGAAAAACGCGTCAATCAGGATGCCGACCTACTGACGTAGATGGGGAAGGCAATACGGCTGGTCACGTTAGACGCGAGTGATTAGCCGGTCCTGCGTAGTCTGAGAACCCACGCACGCTGAGAAACAACATGCACGAGAACCGGGAGACCTCTGGAGTGCCTCGTTCCTGTCGAGATCGAGGCCGGTCCGAGAAGATGCAAAATCGAACGTCGGACATGCATGCTTCAGAGGAGTCGGACCGCGCCATACTGTGTGCTGAGCAGCGCGTTGCTCATGAGGGTTGAAGTCCCTCCGACGCTCGGATGAGGAGCGGCGTATCCAAAAGCGGGGGTAATGCCTCGCTGGCCGGAGAGAAGGGAAGGTATGGAGAAGCCTAAACGGGCAC